>JBAXDB010000006.1:0-42992 GCA_037141135.1 bacterium
ATCTGCGCCTCGTTGTTCTTGCCAATGTTCAGCTGGCTGCCCGAGTTCAACGTCGTGTCCTGCACGCCGCTCACCCGCGCCCCACCTTTGGCCGAAACGCCGCCGATCTGCGCCTTGTTGCCCTCACCGATGTTCAGCTGGCTGCCCGAGTTCAGCGTCGTTGACTTCACGTCCGACACCTGAGCCCCGCCTGAGGCCTTAACGCCACCGATCTGCGCCTCATTGTTCTTGCCGATGTTCAGCTGGCTGCCCGAGTTCAACGTCGTGTCCTGAACGCCGCTTACCCGCGCCCCGCCCTCGGCCTTGACACCACCGATTTGTGCCTTGTTGCCCTCACCGATGTTGAGCTGGCTGCCCGAGTTCAGCGTCGTTGACTGCACGTCCGACACCCGCGCCCCGCCTGAGGCCTGAACGCCACCGATCTGCGCCTCGTTGTTCTTGCCGATGTTGAGCTGGCTGCCCGAGTTCAGCGTCGTTGACTTCACGTCGCTTATCTTGCCGCCGCTCGACACCGCGACGCCACCCACGGCAGCCTTATTATCCTTACCGATATTCAGCTGGCTGCCAGAGTTCAGTGTTGTGTCAACAACCTGCCCGTAAGCCATCACCGCCGCCACTCCCATCACTGCCACGATCATTGATTTCTTCACCTGCACGCCTCGCTTTCTAGTTTTTTACGCTACCCTCACCACGTCGTCACCTGCGAACATCGATGAGTACACTTGGGCATATTCATAGCCCATGAGTATTACCGCGCAAATGGGTTTTTATGTCAAGCGTTTTCCTTTAATGTTTTTTATATTTTTTTACCCCCTTCTGCGTCTATCTAAATCACGATAACACACAAACGAGGTGCATCATGATGAACCGATGGTTGGTGGCGGCAATGGTTGTTCTGACAGTTTCAACAGTTCAGGCTACAGACAGCACGGAAAGCGCACCCACCGTTCTCGGCGTCGCCTTTGGTGGAGGGATTGTGATTTCGCCAGGTTACGATGCTGACAATCTCAATTTATATGCTATTTTCCTGCCATGAAAACTAGCCATCTACTCTTGGGGTCCTTGATCATTGTTTCGCCCCTCGCTATAAACGCTAGCACAGGCACTGTGGCACAGGCTGAAGCGCAGGCACTTCTCGGATCACTCGCTCAACACTTCGCGGACATCCACACCCTTTCGTACACGGCAGAACGAACCACCCAGGGACGACGTCAATCCTCACGGGAACGGTGGCTCTTCGCCTACCAGTCCCCTGGCTTTGTCCGGGTTGATTACCAGTATCCGACTGAGCGGCACCTTATTCTGACCACCAATTCCTTGACTGAATATATACCGTCGCTACGTCGCGCACTTCAAACCGATCTGGCCCTGATGTCAGCCTCAGTTCGCCAGTCCACCATCAAGCAAACTCTTGCCCACATTTCCCTTGATGGCATCAACCCTTCTAATTTTCAGGAGATGGTGAAACGGACAGTTTCGGTTATCAACCCGGCCCAGGAACCGGATCGGGTACTCATCTCAGGAGCCAACCCCAGGTTCACGATCGAGGTTAACCCAATACAGAAGGTGCTTCGCACAACCGACATCTACACATCGGACAACGATTTCCTTCTCCACTCCGAAGCCTCCAAGTTCACGGAAGCCAGCCCCGGCTTCTGGTATCCACAGCAACTAAACACCCGCTACCTGACCGAGCAAGGGTTCGTCAACACCTTCACAGTCATCTCCGACATCAAGATCAACAGCCCCCCACCCCCGACTCTTTTTCAATTCACTCCGCCAGGCCATGTAACACTGGATAAACGGTGAAGAACAGGCCACTCCGAAGCCAGAAGTCAAAATGTTGGTATTTCATTCTGGATAATGCCGTCTTTCTTCCAAAAAAACAGTGATTGCGGTCTTGACGTTTAACGAATGAACGCAATAATAGGGCAGGTTCAAATATTAAGGAGAAAAATACATGAAGAAAATCTTTGCAGCTTTGGCAATCGGTTTGATGTTGATGGGCGCGGCTCCGACCGCAAAGGCCGCCGACGCAGGCGCGGCGACTGTGTTGTCAGCCATTCTTCCCGGCTGTGGCGAATGGTACAACAATGGATGGAAGGGGAGCTTCCCGTTTGTGGAATGTATCGGAGGTTACATCTGCTTCTGTATCACCCTGAGCTCTATGATGGACGCGGCCAACGGTAGTGCCGACGAGGCCCTGCGTATTGATTTCTGGTCTTCGCCGTCCAAGTAAGCCGGTTCTGACATGCACAGTCGAGAAGTGGAGAGGCCTACGCCCCTCCACTTCTTACGGAACCGGACCGGTGCTTTTGTTCCGCCATGGTATGTAGCAAGATTTCGTCAAAATTTGATCTTGATCCCTACTCCGGGAAGCATTCTTCCGCTTTGAGTCTCTTTAAGCAAGCCACAATTCACCTCAAGTTGGTCGAACAGGGCATTTCGTTTCCGGGTATTGTATTTCTGCGCCCCCATGGCGGCGTTGTAGATGTTGCCGAAATACCAACTGCTCTCAAATACCGCGAAAAGGCAACCTACAACCTCTTCATGGTTGTGAAACGCCGAGAGCATCCCGGCAATGGTCACCCCATTGATCAAGAAAGAGACTGCAGCATCCCGAGGCCTTTCATTATAGAGTTGCCCCGCCCCGGGAATGACCGCCGATAGTCCTCCAGCCAGTCCTGGATTTTTTCCATGAACTGCTTCAAGCCTCTTTGTCATTTCCTGCAAAAGCTCAACATCCGCATGCCGGACTGAATTCGTCGGCACTTTGCCAAACCATTCGGCAGCCCACTGAGGACGTCCTAGGCGGACGAGACAGATACCCTTCATGATCAAGGCATCCCCGACACGCTCATCGTCGGGAAATTTGGCAACAAACTCCTCAATCACATCCTCAGCCATTGCATATTTCTGAAGCCTGTAATACGTTGTGGCCAGCATCAACCAGGCATCTCGCGCCTCAGGACTTAAGCCAAACTGCTCTTTCATTCTCAGGAATTGATCGCAAGCGGCGTCCCATTTCCCACCCCGGTAGTAACACATCCCCACCTGGAACCGGGCCCTAGCAGCCTGGGATGCCTCAGGATTCAGGAATATGAACCGCTCATACTCGGTAATCGCCCTGTAGTAATCCCCGCGACTGAGCAGGTCATCCGCAAACGCCATAATCGATTGTGACTCCTGTTGTGCCGCCATACCCGTCAACCCCGCCCCAAGCAGCAACGCCAAAATCCATCCCCGTATACTAGTGGCTACAAAAGATGTCATTCCACTTTTCAGACGTTCAATAATCATAGGTGTCATTCCAAAATATTACTTTCAACCGGATCAAAACACAGCACCCTATCCCCAATCCTGATAACGGGCGCCTCCCTTGCCTCTGTCGATTCGTGGATCAATCTGTCTGCCGTCATCATAATCCCTTTGAGCGAGCCATATCGCCTGATCGCCTGGATGCTGTAGTTTGAACACGATGGATACATGGGGCAATGAGACGTCAATACCACTGAAAAATAATTCTGATAGATCTTCAGCCAGGCATAAGAACATGAGCGCCCCATTTCTTCTGGCACGCCTTTACTGGCCCCGGGTGGCGACAAAAACAACTGTGCCCCAGGGACGGGAAACTGCGGATTAACTGACCATGGCTCATCTATGTTTTCGGCATTAGCCATAATACCATTCCATTGACAAACAACCCACATGCAAATGATACCTAGCCTTTGTATGTCTGTTTTAGCCATCATCCACATTAATGTTTGTCCCCAGCTACGATATTTTAAAAAAGTAACACCATTCACTCGCTATACATGTGAGCATCACTTTCGCATTCCTTATTACGCAGAATTCACACCATGTCGAGTCTTGAGTTGAATGCTTTACAAAAGGGCCATACGCCAACGCATTGACCTCACCAGTTCTGGAGGCTATTATGAGGTTTATGTGTCATAAACAGGAACAGGGAATCTCCATTGAAGAACTTAAAGCAGCCACGGCGCTGCTCAAACAAGTCGCCGGGAACAGAGCTTTATTAGCCGAATTATCCCTTGAAGATCGCAAACATCTGATTTCAGCCGCTGGAGATGTCTACTGCCCGGATATGTTTGAAAGGCGGCGCCTGGTGCGCGCCACGGAGCGGCGCCGTAAAGCCGAATTGATCGCCCGCGATCAGGCAAAACTTGCAGATACGGGCATCCGCAAACTTCGACAGAAGCCGGTTTTTACCACCCCCAATATCCTGCCTCCCGCCAATTTTGAGCAAAAGGATATCGAAAACGAGCCGGAATTCCGTGATGTGCTGGAACCTCGGAATTGCTACACCTGTAAGCAAAACTATAACACCATCCATCATTTTTATGACCATCTGTGCCCCACCTGCGCCAAACTGAATTTCCACAAGCGCACGGAATCCGCCAACCTGATCGGCCGTGTCGCCTTGTTAACCGGCGGCCGCGTGAAAATCGGGTACCAGGCCGGTATTAAGCTTTTGAGGGCGGGCGCTCACCTGATTGTCTGTACACGCTTTCCCCGTGACTCCGCCACGCGTTATGCCGCCGAGCCGGATTTTTCTGATTGGGGACATCGCTTGGAAATCTTCGGTCTGGACTTCCGTCACACACCCAGCGTCGAGGCTTTCTGCCGTCATTTACTTGCCACCCTCCCCCGGCTCGACTTCATCATCAATAATGCCTGCCAGACCGTG
Source organism: bacterium (assembly GCA_037141135.1). Lineage (GTDB taxonomy): Bacteria > Verrucomicrobiota > Kiritimatiellia > CAIKKV01 > CAITUY01 > JAABPW01. The sequence goes on from JBAXDB010000006.1 coordinate 4,709, forward strand.
CGGCGGCCGCCTGATTTCTATCAACACATGATGGCCCAAGAAACCGCCGCATTAAGTGATATGCCGGAGCAGGCGCGTCGTCTGCTTGGCGCTTACGAGGGCCTGCGCGGTTACCACCTGCTGCCTGAAGGCGATGCGGTGGTGGCTCAAAAGCGAATGTCGGAAGTCGTCGGTATGACCCATGCCGCCGAATTATCTCAAATCCCCCTGCTCCCCGATGAACTGGCGGCCCAGAAGTCACTTTTTCCTGAAGGCCGACTGGACCAGGATCTGCAGCAGGTGGATCTGCGCACCACCAATTCCTGGCGCATGCTGATGGCAGATGTGCCGGCGGTTGAGTTACTGGAAGTCCACCTTGTCAATGCCGTGGCGCCCTTCCTGTTGAATGCGCGACTCAAGCCGTTGATGCTCCGCACGCCGGAACGGGACAAGCATATTGTCAATGTCTCGGCGATGGAAGGTCAGTTCTACCGGAAGCTCAAGACCACACGTCATCCCCACACGAACATGGCCAAAGCGGCCTTGAACATGATGACGCGCACCTCCGCCACCGACTATTTTAATGATGGCATCCACATGAACGCCGTCGATACCGGCTGGGTGACCGATGAGGACCCCATCGAACTGGCAGAGATGAAGACCAAAATGCACCGGTTTCATCCGCCACTGGACATCGTCGACGGGGCCGCCCGGATTGTGGACCCCATCATTGACGGCTTCAACACCGGCAACCACATCTGGGGCAAGTTCCTGAAGGATTACAAGCCGACGGATTGGTGATCTACAGAGTTATTGGTTATCTGTTATTGGTTATTCGTGTATTTCCAAATAACCAATAACGAATAACTGATAACTACTACTTCCGCTTCACCGACTTGATCATGACGGCGGTGGCGGGAACATCGCCCATACCATTTTTTGTGGTCGTCTTGACGGCGGCGATTTTGTCCACCACATCCATGCCGGCCGTTACCTTGGCGAACACGGCGTAACCGAAATCACGGGCACCATTATTAAGGAAGTCGTTATTGGCCACATTGATAAAGAACTGGGAGGTAGCGCTATCCACAACAGCAGTACGCGCCATGGCCAGGGTTCCGCGATCGTTCTTCAGCCCGTTTTTCGCCTCATTCTTGATCGGCGCCTTGGTGGTCTTCTGACTCATGCTGGCTTCAAATCCGCCCCCTTGAATCATGAAGTTGGGAATAACCCGGTGGAACACCGTGTTGTCATAAAACCCCGCATCCACATACGCCAGGAAGTTGCTGACCGAAATAGGGGCCTTATCGCCAAACAGTTCGATCTCAATATTTCCCTCGGACGTTGCCATCACCACCGTTGTATTTGCCGTAACATTCGTCGTCATATTTGTCTCTCCTGCACCCGCGGATCCCGCGAGCAACATTGTTGTTAACGCCATCATTGCAATTTTCATACTTGTCTCCTTTATGAAACGCCCGTCATAGTATTATAGCTCAGGCCGCCGGTCAACATCACCGGCAGCACACAAAGTAATTCACATCATAGTCACCGTCCCCTGCCGTCTTGCGCGGCAGTGACGGGGACCGGGACACAGGTCTGAGGTTTTCACTACTCGGCCATCGCGGAAGATAAAGCGATGCACCTCGCCACCGATGGCCTCAACCCGGTTATCAGGGTGGATACATAGCCCTGCGGAAGCGGGAATGCCGTAACCGATTTCCCCTTCGAGCTGTCGCAGGCGCAGAAGGGCTTTTAATTCTTCCCAACCCTCGTCCTCATCATGCATGTCACAGATCAGCGGGGCAATCCCGATGCAATCAAACGGCTCGGCGGTGGCATCGTCCTCAGGATCACGCCAACGAATCCATTGTTGCGCGAGCAGTATACTGCCGGCGGATAAACCACCCAAGACGGCGCCTGCCCGAAACTGCTTGTGGATCAACTGCAGCACCCCGCGCTCGTGAAGAATCTTCATGCCGAGCTCCACATCGCCACCGCTAAAGAACAGGATATCGGCGGACTGGAGCAAGGCCTGCGCCTTGCATAGATTGCTGTCAGTATCGGCCAGTTCCGCCAGATCCACCCGGCCCGCTCCGCTCTGCTTAAAAAGCGCCTTGATGGCCTTGAAAAACCAGAGATCATCGCCACTGGCGGAACCAATGTAGGCCACAGAGGGCTCCGGGTGGCCTACCTGCCTCAGCATTTCCCAAATCAACGGATCACTGCTTTTCCGGCGGAGGCGGGATCCACCCGCAAGCAGATAAATTGGCTTCTCAGCATTTCGCATGGTTACGCCTCCAGAATATCCCTGAGCCCTTCAATCAGGCGGTCAATGTCAGCATGTGTGTTAAACACATGGGTCGAAGCCCGGACGCTTCCCTCCAGCTTAAGCCGCTGGTGCAGAATGTGGGCGCAATGGTAGCCGCCACTCACCAGGATCTGATGCCGGTCATACAGTTGGCGGGCCACGGTGTCGGCGCTGAGCCCGCCGGCTCCCACCGTGAAAGTGGCAAGTCCGAGCCGTTCTGATAACGGTACTCCAGCCGCGAGCACGCTTACTCCGGCAAGGGTCTGTAGCGACTCCACGAGATGCCGGCCAAGGCTGCGAGAGTGGTTGGCGACAGCCTCCATGCCGATGGCGCGTAGATACGTTATCGCGGCGCCCAGCCCGATCACCCCTTCAATATTAGGCGTCCCGGCCTCGAAACGAAACGGAATGTCATGGGCAATAAAATGGTCATCGCCCAGGAGTTTCACCATGCCGCCGCCGGTCTGATACAAGGCCAGCGCTTCCAGCCGTTCCCTTTTCCCATACAGGATCCCCACACCGGACGGCCCCAGCAGTTTGTGCCCTGAGGTGGCAAGAAAATCGCAATCCAGCGCCTTGACGTCGATGGGCACATGGCTGGCGCTCTGGGAGGCATCCATGAGTACGGGCACATTCCGGGCATGGGCCGCGGCAATCCACTGGGCCACCGGCGCCACCACGCCCAGCGTATTGGAGACCTGCGCCAAGGCCACGAGCCTCGTCCTGGGCGACATCAGCGAATCTAATTCGCCATAAAGGGGAGCTCCCCCGGCATCAAGACCCACAGGTATCGCGCGGGACTGGACCCGCCAGGGCAGAAAGTTGGAGTGATGCTCGGACGCAGCCAGAACAACCTCATCTTCCGGCCTCAAACCAAGTCCATGCGCAACCAGATTAATGGCCTCCGTTGTGTTGCGCGTAAAAATAATCTCATCCGGCGATGCATTCAGGAACGATGCCACTTGATGGCGGGTTCGCTCATAAAGTTCGGTGGCCTCCTCCGAGAGGCCATGGACACCGCGGTGGACGTTGGCCGTATGGTTCTCGTAATACCGGGTGACCGCGTCGATGACACACCGGGGTTTTGGGGCCGTGGACGCACTGTCCAGATGCGTAATGGGGAGACCATCAACAAGCCGCTTAAGCAGGGGAAAGTCTGCCCGGGTCCATGCCAGCGAATCTGTTCGATTTGTACTCATCAAGCCTCTTCTCCTGTTGCAAATAAGTCGTCCGGTAGCCATGTCCACGATGTCCGGGCAAGACGGTATTTTCCCGATTGTTCCGCGGGAATAGCCGTTTCAGGCCGCATAATCATGCGGGCGTCCTGACCATAAAGTGAATGAAACGCAGTCTCAAGAGACGACACCGGAACGGAATGCCCGGCGGCGGCAACATAGCGGAAGATGAAATCACGCGGCCCAGTTTGCTCCATCTGATAAGCCGTGAGGGACTCCTTCTCCCCCACCGCCTGATCAAGTTCATCCACGGTGACGGCACGGCCGGTTTCTGTAAACGTGAGATCTCTCGTCCGGCCCAAAACACGGGACACTGTCAGTCCCAGTGAGCGGCCGCAGGGACAGCGGCCGCAGGGACAGGCCCCGGTTTCAAGCCGAACCAAATCCCCGATATCAAAACGAAGAAGACTGACCCAAGGATTCCCGATGGTGGTGACGAGAATCCGCCCTGTACTTGCGTCACCGCGCGCTGGATTCAGGGGTTGGAAGTCCACATGGCAGAACTCGGTATTCTGGTGAAAGCGCCCCTGCTCACATTCGGTGAAAACATGCCCGGCTTCCGTGGAACCGTACGAACTCAGGATCGGGGTATGAGGAAACGCAGCCCGGATGTGCTGATAGTAGAGACGCGAGGGGAACTCGTAGGTCAAAGTGACAAAGCGAGGCTGATACAGGCTGAGCCCCTTTTGCTTAGCATGGCGGCACAGAATCGCCAGATAGGCCGGATCGGCCTCCAGCAATTCCGGCTGAAATAGATCCAATTCATGAATCATCCGCTCCATATCACACGTCAGCCAACGGTTCGGATCCGGCTGCTGGTTCAGGAACAACAGGCGTCCCAAGGTGCGTTCTTCAAGAGTCAGGTCGCCGATGTGACAGACCGCTCCGGCGCAAAGCGGCGTGGTGAGCACCGCCTCGCGTTGCCTCCCGGTGACAACGCGTTCAAGCCCGGTGTACAAGGTTGCCGCAGCCTGCTCAGAACCATCCCACCAGGGCTGATACCAGACGATGGACGAGCGATCCTCGGTGGTTCCACTGGTGGTGACCAACTCAACTTCGCCGGAGGCCAGACCGGCTTGAAAGTTCCGGTCACGGGGCACAAACCCCTTCGGCATATGGGCGCGGATATCGCGTTTTGTCAGAACTGGAAGGGCGGCATAACGTTGCTCGAGCGGGTTTGCCGGCCCCGGATCAAACACCTGCCAACCTTGATAGAAAGGCACATTTGCCAGCGCATGTTCCAATGCCGCGGAGCTGGAACTTATGTGTGTTTTCATGCAGATAAAATGTCTAAAGGAAATGGGGAATGCAAGCCGCATCCCAAATCCTCCAGCGTGACGGCGCTGATGGAGAGGCGGACCAGGTCGGCCTGAACCAGAAGACTCGGCGGAAAGGTGGAGGCCACCGCCACGCAGCGCATCCCCGCCGCTTTTGCGGCAGCAATCCCATTGACGGCGTCTTCCACCACCGTGCATTGGGACGGAACCACCCCTATCCGGTGGGCAGCCATCAGAAAAATGTCAGGATCAGGCTTGCGCCGTACCACATCCTCCGCCGTCACAATGGCCTGCCAGATGGCGGGCGGCAAACCAATTTTATTCAGGTTGGCCTCAATTTTAATGCGGTCGGCGCTGGAGGCGACGGCACAGACCCAGCCGGCCGCCCGGCATTTCCGCACCAACTCCACTGCGCCGGGAAAGGCCTCCAGTTGTGAAGGCACCATGGCCAGATAAAGTTCATAGGTGCGCGCCTTGGCCTCGACAATATCCAGCTTAACACCGTATTTCTCCGCCACGCCCCCGAGGTAACGGTTCTCGCCGGTTCCAACAAACGGATGAAAGTCCGCGGGCTGCACAGCCACGCCCCGTTCCCGGAACATTTCCGTCGCCGCCGCACAAATCAAAGGCTCGGAGTCCGTCAACACCCCATCCATATCGAATATCACTGCTCTCATAAATGAATCACTCCTATCAAACTCCATCTTAATCATATTCGAAAGAATAATCCTAATCTTAATCCACTCAGGTGGCGTTCGACGTCCTCGGCGAACGCATTGGCCATTTAAAGTCCCCATAGCGACCTGCAGCCGCCAGGGATGTCGGCTGCCACCTGTGCTTCGCGCTTATCAAAGCCTCACGCCCGTTTCCTGAAAATTTCACCGCTATTGACCTAGTTTGCTCCAAACGTATAGAGTTAAGAGATTAAAAAGTTGAGGGATGTACTCTGGGCAAATGTAACACTTCAGAACGTTGATAAAATTTATCCCGGTAACGTCAAGGCCGGAGCCGATGGGTTCGGCATCCCATGCACACCTATGTATTACGGAACTGATAACTGTATTGTTTAACAAACACGTAAGGAGCGACCGATGGCTGGCAAGATACCTGTAGCGATCCAACTTTATTCACTGCGCGATGTGGTTCCCCAGGATGTGGCGGGCACCTTGCGCAAAGTATCCGCCATGGGCTACCAGGGCGTTGAACTGGCCGGTTACTATAACCTGCCGCCCCAAACATTACGGAAGATGCTTGATGACTGCGGTCTGCGCTGCGCGGGCGCCCACACCGGACTTGACGGCCTCGAGGGAGAAGCGTTTGAGGCGACCGTGGCCATGAACAAGGCGCTCGGGAACGACCGCCTGATTGTGCCGGGAGTCGACCTGGAAAAGCTAGACCTGACCATCTCCCGCTTGAAAGCCGCCCATGTGCGAGCTAAAGCCTTCGGTATGCGCGTGGGTTTTCACAATCATACGCATGAATTCGACTTGGACAAAGGAATGACCAAATTTGACCGTATCTTTTCCTCGCTCTCCTCCGATTTTCTGGTTCAACTCGACATCGGGTGGGCCACCTGCGCAGGACAGGACGTTCCGGCAATTCTGAACAAGTATGCCAAGCAACTTGAATCCGTTCATGTGAAGGAATTTCATCCCACCAACAAGGCGGCCGCTGTCGGCGAAGGCTCAGTCAAGTGGCCCGCTCTGTTTGACATACTCGAACACAAGACCGCCGTGAAATGGTATGTCGTCGAGCAGGAGCAATATGCCGTCGGCCCCCTCGAGAGCGCCAAAACCTGTATCGATAACATCCGCAAGATGGGTCGGTAAGGGCCTACACGCCGGCGGCTTGAGTCTTCCGCATCGCCTTCCGGGGTGCGGAATTTTCTAATGTCCCTTGGCCCATCATCACTCCCCTCATTAATTTCTAACACTAAACTTTTTCCCTTTGCATCGGGGTTTGCCTATTATTGCGGCATAGGCAACCATGCAAACGGACAAAATGAACATTTTAATTATCGAGGATGAGCAGGATATCCTTGATCTTCTTTCCTATTACCTGACTCAGGAAGGGTATCAGGTCACAGGCATTGCCAATGGAGAGCAGGCCCTTCAAGTTTTACCTCGGATCAAGCCGCATCTTATTATATTGGACCTGATGTTGCCTGGCTTGGGGGGCCTCGACATTTGCCGGTTACTTAAAACCACACGCGAAACCGCCGCTATCCCGGTGATCATGGTCACTGCCAAGTGCGAGGATGAAGATGTAGTGACCGGTTTGAAGATGGGCGCGGATGACTATATTGCCAAGCCGTTCAGCATGAAGGTACTCCTCGCGCGGATTGAAACGGCTCTGCGGCGCAATTACAAACCAGACCAACTGGATGAGGTCCCCTTGGCACCTGACACCGTGATCAATTTGCTGAAACAGGTTGAGGGTGGCCTGTTAACGAAAATATTCGAATTCCATTGATTTCCTTACACAATTCTCACCTTTCTCTCACTCTGATTTAACCGGATTTCGGGATGATTCCTATTACATGAATATAGGAATATCAGACCAAAAGGTAATCAAAGCGGATCTCCATGTTCACAGTAAACATTCGGACCGGCCAACTGAATGGTTTTTGAGACGCATCGGCGCTCCGGAATGTTTCACCGAACCAGCGGACGTGTATCGTATCTGCCGGCAAAAAGGGATGGATTACGTCACCATCTCGGATCACAACTGTATTGACGGAGCTCTCGAAATTGCCAACCTGCCCGGCACCTTCATCTCGGCTGAATTGACTACCTATTTCCCCGAGGATGGGTGCAAGATCCATTGTCTGGTACAGGATATAACGGAGCGGCAGTTTGCGGAGATGCAGACTATCCGAAAGAATATCTACGATCTAAGGAAATATTTAGCCGACGAAGCGATACTGCATGTCATTGCGCACCCGTTGTTCCGGGTGAACGACGCACTAACGATTGACCATGTTGAGAAACTACTCCTGCTCTTCGAGCGTTTCGAGTCCATCAACGGGTCACGCCACCCCCGGGCCGGCGACTTGACGGTGGCTCTATTTTCACAACTTACCGGGAATCAGATCCAGGCCATGTCCGACCGTCACGGCATCCAGCCTTACGGCAAGGATGCCTGGGTAAAGCGATTTACAGGCGGAAGTGACGACCATAGCGGGGTCTATGCCGCCAGCGCTTACACGGTCACCCCCCCCGCAGATTCGGTGCAGGAGTTTCTGGACCATATCCGGGCTGGACGTCATGAACCCCATGGCACCTCCGGCACCAGTTTACGACTGGCTCACAGCCTATACCATATTGCCTACCAATATTATCGGAACCGAATCATGAGCCAGGGGATGGGGTCTTCGGTGCTGGGCGAATTGTTCAAACGGCTGTTGAGCGGGTATGAGGAACCTGAAAAAAGCTCCGGGCCAGTCCGGGCCTGGGCTGAACGGGTTATCAAGAAATACCGTATTCGGAAACTCAGCCCTGGGGAACGATTGCTCGTAGAGTCTTTTTCACAACTTCGAGGTAAAACCTCTCAAGGGAGCGGGAAGGAAGGTCGGCGAGTGGGTTCAGATGTTGAGAGTTTTGCCACCGCCAGTCGAATTTCCCACGAACTCGGGTATACGTTCCTGAAGCAATTTCTCAGTCATGTTGAGGAGGGTCACCTGGTGGACGGACTTCAGGCAGTGGCCTCGATGGGCACTGTCATGCTTGGCGTTGCCCCGTATCTCACGGCGTTCGGGGTCCAGCATAAGGATGAACGCTTTCTTCAGGAGGCCGCAACCCGCCTGGGGGGCGGTCTGGTCTATCCCGAGCGCAGCCATCGGCGGGCCTGGGTCACCGACACCTTCAGCGATGTTAACGGGGTTTCGAACACCATCCGTATGCTCACGGCAACAGCCCGTGAACGCGGCAATCCAATTACCGTTATGACGTCAATGACGTCCCAGCCCGACACCGGAACCGAAATCATCAACTTCCCCCCCTTGGGATCTTTTTCCCTGCCGGAATATGATTCTCAAAAAATGGTCTTCCCTCCATTCTTGGATATTATAGAAGCCTTGGAACGGGGAAATTATCACGAAGTGATCATCTCGACACCCGGCCCCATGGGCTTGACAGCCTTGGCGGCAACCAGGCTTCTGGGAATCAAGCCGGTGGGAATCTACCACACGGACTTCCCGAAGTACGTCAAGTGCCTCACTCAGGATGAAGTTCTGGAGCAACTGGCCTGGCGGTACATGCATTGGTTTTATGGGCAGATGGATCGAATTTATGTCCCGAGTGAGTATTACCGGAATTATCTGGCCAATAACGGTTTTGACAGGACCCGGCTGAGGCTGCTGCCGCGGGGGGTGGATCTGGTCCGCTTCAACCCCGGCAAACGGGATGGGAATTACTGGAAACGATATGGGCTCAATGGAAATCTCAAACTGCTTTATGTGGGTCGTGTCTCCCGCGAAAAAAACATACAGACCCTGTTGGACGCCTTTCGTTCCGCAAGAACCAGCACGCCAAACATTGATTTGATCGTGGTGGGGGATGGTCCCGAGCTCGCGGCCTTACGCAAACAACCGGCAGAAAGCAACATTTGTTTCACCGGTTTTCTAGAGGGGGAAGATCTGGCTGGCGCTTATGCCAGCTCTGACCTCTTTGTTTTCCCGAGTGCGAGCGACACCTTCGGCAATGTGGTTCTTGAAGCCCATGCATCCGGTTTGCCGGCGATTGTCTCAACCCAGGGGGGGCCAGCCGAAATCGTTGCACGTAACGGATCGGGCCTGGCCGTGGACATGCGAAACCCCGAACCCCTGTGCGCCGGGATCCGGGAACTGGTCGCTGACGACAGGCGGCGCACCGACTTTGGCCGCAACGCACTGAAAACAGCCCATGAGATGAGTTGGAGCCGGGCACTCGATCAACTTTCATAATATGGACCTGTTCATGATTGACGGGATCGGCCCTTTTTTCCTTGGCCATCCGAAACGCACGGTCAACTGGTCCAAAATCCCTTTTTCATTTTTGGAACGTGACGGCCATGTCAATTCCGCCGCCTTCAGGGAAATACGGGCGGCATTTTCCCGTTTCGCCCAAACCGCCGCCTCCCTCGGCTTCAATGCCGTCTCGCTCGATGATCTGGCACACCTGACCGACCATTTTTCCTATCCAACTCCTCTCAGGAATCGGATTTCAGCCTATCGAGATGAATTCGCAATCCTTTTTGACATTGCCCAGTCGGCAGGTCTTCAAGTTTATCTGACCACCGATATTTCTTTTTTCACCCGGGAATTGGATGAACTCTTAGGCCGGGATGACGGAAAGATCATCCCATTCCTGCAGGGTGCCGTGGATTCCCTATTCCGGGATTTCCCGGCTGTCCATGGAATCATTGCCCGTTTCGGGGAATCTGATGGCGTGGATGTCCGGGGTGACTTCCTGAGCCGCCAGATTCTACGCACACCCCAGCAGGCTCGGGGCTATATCCAGGGGCTTCTGTCTGCGTGTGACTCCCGAAATCGCACCCTGATCATGCGCACATGGAGCCTGGGCGCCTATCACATTGGAGATTTAATGTGGAACCGGAAAACCTATGATGCGGTTTTCAAAGGGCTTGAACATCCCCGGCTGATTCTCTCCATGAAATACGGAGAAACGGATTTCTTCCGCTATGTTCCCCTCAACTCCCACTTTCACGAAGACTCAACACACCGCAAAATATTAGAACTTCAGGCTCGTCGCGAATATGAAGGCGGCGGGGAATACCCCTCCTTCATCGGCTGGGATTATGCGCGTTACGAAAAAGAATTGGCCAACTGCAGCAATATGGCAGGAGCCTGGATCTGGTGCCAGACCGGGGGCTGGACAACATCAAGGCGGATTACCTATGTCAAGGATTCGTCCCTTTGGAATGAGATCAATGTGGCGGTGACCCTCGCTGTATTCAAGGATCATCAGCAGGTGGAGCCAGCCATACATAAGTATTGCGCCACCCACCTACCAGGCGTCAACCCGAACTCCCTCATCGAATTACTCCGTCTTTCGTCCGAAGTGGTAATGGAATTGCTCTATGTGGAAGAGTATGCCCGCTGTTCGGTTTATTTCCGGAGATTGAGGTTGCCGCCACTCCTTCATGTTTTATGGGACACCATCTTCATCACCGACACCATGCGGGCATTCCTGCGCCATCATGTGCAAAATCCAGAAAAGGAAATCAAACAGGGTTTTGAGGCCCTCCGCAAACTCCGCAGGATCATTGTGCTGGCAGAGGAGATGGGCCTTCCCGCAGAGGAGATAAAAGCTCAATATGCGGTTTATGAAGTTCTGGCGACAGCGCGTGAATACTTCTTCAGGCCTCCAAATCCGGAGGTTGAAAACCGGCTTCGCGGGCTAATCCGCCAGATCTATAAGTCCCCGACGAAAAGCCACTATGTCTTTATCGTGCGATTCAAAAAGTCCCGGATGAGGACCAACCTGATCCGCCTGCTGCTGCGCCTGCTGACCCGGCGACGACAAGCCTATCGTCTTACTGACCGGCTTATCCTGTTGAGGCTGCTGGCCTGGCTGGGCCGGCTGCTGAAGTTTGTCCCAACACACCGGCTCCCCCCGGTGGCGGTGTCGCAGGGAATGGGGTGGCGTCATTTTTTGAAATGAAAGTGTTCGCCATTTTCTAACGCCATTCTCACATGCTTCTAATAGCGGAAACCTATCATGCGAGGTATGCAAAATATGCATTCATTTAACGCTCAGGTTATTCCGGCTTCTGCATGGCCAATGCCCGGCAGCGGTCTTGCGCAAATTGCCAATCGTCTTTTAAGCAGCCTTTTCCAATTGGATAAATTGTTCCATCTGTACGATGGAATACCAAGGGACGATTCTTCACGGTCCTTTGTCGATCAGGCACTGAACCATCTTAATATAAACTACAATATCGTTCGTGGCAGTCTCGATGCCATCCCCCGGGAAGGCCCCCTGGTGATCGTCGCCAACCATCCCTTCGGAGGAATTGAGGGCCTTGTCTTATTGAGCCTTTTGGCGACCGTGCGACCCGATGTCAAACTGATGGCCAATCAATTACTGTCGGGAATTCCAGAACTCAGAAAAGACATGATTCTGGTGGATCCCTTTGGCGGTTCCGAAGCTGCCGCGAAAAATACGGCCCCCGTGCGTCAGAGTTTGCGCTGGCTCAAGAACGGCGGAGCACTGGCACTGTTCCCCGCAGGTGAAGTCGCTCATTTTGACCTTGCCCGCAAACGCATTTGTGAATCCGACTGGCACGAGACTGCGGCCCGCCTTGTAAGACACAGCGGAGCCGCCGTGATTCCTGTTTTCTTCGCAGGAGCGAATGGCCCACTCTTTCAGATGGCAGGGCTCATCCATCCACGACTGAGGACAGCCATGTTGGTCCGGGAGATGATCAACAAAACCGGGCACTCACTAAATGTAAGTATTGGGCACGCCCTCCCGTTTGAAAATCTGAACACCATCCCTAATGATACCGAACTCACCCACTACCTGAGAATGCGCGTTCAACTGCTCGGGGCGAATCGTAAGGTTGCACCAAAACAATTGACAGGCAAACCGTTCGCGAGAAAAGTGCCGCTGGTCTCCGCCAAATCCCCCAATAATATCGCCTTGGAAGTCGCCTGGCTGAAACCGGAACAAAAACTGCTGGAGGTCGGTGACTACCGGGTATATATAGCACAAGCTAATCAAATTCCCTGCGTGACCCATGAAATCGCACGTTTGCGCGAGGTCACTTTCAGAGCTGCTGGTGAGGGCACCGGGCAACCCCTGGACATCGATGTATTTGACAGTTTCTACCACCACTTGTTTGTGTGGAACGTAAAGACATCGGCAGTGATCGGGGCGTATCGTCTGGGCCTGACAGACACTATTCTGCCTGAATACGGGCTGGGCGGACTTTATACCAGCACCCTCTTTAAATATGAGTGGGATCTGATTGATCAGATGAGCCCTGCCATCGAAATCGGGCGTTCCTTCATCCGTCCGGAATACCAACGCAAGCACCTTCCCCTCCTTTTGCTCTGGAAAGGAATTGGCATCTATGTGGCCATGAACCCGAAATACCGTAACCTTTTCGGGACCGTAAGCATGAGCAACAGTTATGCCGAAGCCTCCCGCCAACTTGTGGCTCGTTTCTTTGAACAGAAAAAAACTTGCGCTCACTCCCCCCAATCCGTGACCCCCCGGAATCCATTTAGATTTAAAGACATTCCCGGCGCCGATGCCAGTGGACCAATCTGTCGTATTCCTGACCTGGGCGCCTTATCTGAAATGGTGAGTGAAATTGAAGCGGATGGAAAAGGAATTCCGGTGCTGATCCGGCAATACATGAAAATGGGAGGGCGAATATTGGCCTGCAATGTGGACCCAAAATTCAACATGACGCTTGATGCGCTCATCGTGGTGGACTTGGCGCACACGGACCCCCGGCTCCTGGAGGTCTATATGGGAGAACTGACAGCGGGTTATCTCAACCACCACGGCGTCGCTGGGCGAGAGGAAAGGCAGGCTCAATGTGCCTGATCGACATCGCGCGGGAAACCATAATCTACGCAGACTGACGGGCTTATTGGCGGCAATCGGTCTGTTGTCCGCTGTTTTTGCAAAAGTTGAGATCCAGATTGAAGGGGCCGCCGGCTGGGCGGCTAACCTGCCCACCTGGAGACTTGAACATCACTGGATTCTTGATCTCGTCTGGGGTGGCCGACCGCTCACCGGGTATCATGTCTGGATGTTTCTGTTCATCGCTTTGGTTTTTCACCTGACGTTTTTCCTGCATGGCCGCTTCACGAGTCGGCTTGAACTCCGAGTGCTGGGTAGTCTCGCATTGTTCTGGATTCTTGAGGATTTCCTCTGGTTTGTCTTGAATCCCGCCTACGGCTTATCAAAATTCAAGCAACCCTGCATTCCCTGGCACCAGCATTGGCTATTGGGAGTGCCCGTTGATTATGTGGTGTACCTGATCGCAGGTGCCCTTATGATCTGGCTTTCCTTTCAGCAGAAAACACACAAACAATTTCTTGCGATGACCCTTGTTACGTACGGGGATAAACCATGAATATACTCATTCTCCATGCCTCAGCCGGAGCCGGACACAAACGGGCAGCGCAAGCCCTCGAGGCAGCCTGCCTCCAGGCGGAAATCACCCCCATTGTTCATGACATCTTGGAATTCACCCCAGCTCTGTTCAGAACCACTTATGCTGAGGGCTATCTGAACATGGTGCGCTCAGCCCCCGAACTCTGGGGCTACCTCTATTCACTTACTGACCGAAAAAGCCAGAATCCCTGGCACCGCCGGATCCGGTCCATGTTTAACAAATTAAATACCCAGGCATTCCAGCACTTCCGCCGGGAGGTTCAGGCTGACGCAGTCATTTGTACCCATTTTCTCCCGTTGGAAATCATGGGACGCCGAATGCCCGAGACTACTGCCAAGGTGCCTCTGTTCGGTGTGGTAACCGATTTTGCAGCCCATTCGCTGTGGTCCTGTCCCAACGTTGACGGTTATTTTACAGGATCGGAGGAGGCGAGCCGACAGTTGATCCGACGCGGCCAACCACCAGGCCGCATCTGGGTAACCGGTATCCCGATATCCCCCGAGTTCACCCCTCCCTCCGATGTAATCGGATTACGCATCCGCCTGGGACTGGACCCCGACCTACCGGTCATTCTGGTGTTGTGTGGGGGATTCGGCGTTGGCTCGGTTGTGGATGTTTTAAGTGCTTTTGCGAGGGATCCCCTCAATGCGCAATTGGTGGTCGTAACTGGAAACAACGAAACTCTACGAATGCAGGCGACCCGGAAAGCCAGAGAATTGACGATGCCTATAATGCTGCATGGCTTTGCCTCCAATATCCATGAATTGATCGGCTCTGCCGATGTAGTCATTAGCAAGCCGGGGGGCTTGACATCAGCTGAGGTCCTGGCGATGGGACGTCCATTGGTGATCCTGGATCCTATTCCCGGCCAGGAACAACGGAATGGGGAATATCTTATGGAACACGGTGCGGCGGTCCGCCTGGTGGATCCCTTTGATGCCCCGTTCAAGGTATGGCCGATCCTGGAGAATCCGGAACGCTATCGCCTCCTCAGTGAGGCAGCCTTGCGTCTTGCGCGCCCCAAGGCTGCCCAGCTCATTATTCAGCAGGTGGCCAACATAACAAAATCGAAATAAACAAGAAGAGGAATATAAAATGACAATAGCTTTCCATGGCGAAATCGAAACGTTGCAAAGTCAAATCCACGAGTTGGAAAACCTTGCGCCAAACAACATCCAACTGAAACAGATGGGTTTCCTGGCTAAGAAGATCTCTCATCAGTCTGGATTTCTCCCGGTAATCGGGCTGCCTGCTACTGCCCGGGATATCACGCTTCTTACCAAACTTGCTGCCTCCATATGCACCAAAGCTGTCAAAGCCTTCGCCACCCGGAACGCCGGGGAAGCTCGGGCCGCTCAGGAAGATCATACCACAGCCATCTCCATTCACGACCGGCTGATGGCAAGGTTTGAAAAGGCCCTAGGTCAACCGGGCACGAAAATTGAAGCGCTGTTAGCCGGGCGTTCGGTTATTTTTAACCTGGCACAGATCAGCCATCACGCCACCCTCATGGCCGGGTCGACGATGGGCATGCCGCAGGGGTCTCCTACATAAAACAAGCTCACCGTTGTTGCCGGTTCACAGGCCCCTCTTCTTCGCCGCCCGCAATTCCATAAGGATGCGCTTTCGGAAATGCGAAGCGGTCAGTTTTTCCCACGTTTCATTAAATTCCTGCTGCGCTTCGTGCCTCCTACAGGTCACCCTGCGGAGAAGTTCTTTTGGCGTCTCCGTCAAAGCAGCGAGTTGCCCGACTTGAACTTCCGCATCGTGCCGGTCACCCAGTAAGTTCGAGGCTCGTTTCAGGCGGCGACTCAGCTTCTGTACCAGCCGACCCATCATAGGTTCTGTGAATTCGGAAAGGTATCTGACGCGCCGGCAGCGGCGACGAAAGGCATGCTCTTCCTCGCCTGTCGCGCCCACAAGAGGATCCTCAATGCGGCAAAGATGCTTATACGCTCGAAGCAACTTCCCCGCCAGAAAAGCTGCCGCCTGATCCTGTATCTGCTTGCGGGATGAGCCGGATGGGTTGTTACTCAATAACCCGTTACAGCATTCGTGAGCTTCCCGGAAAGGGGCGCCTTTCACGATGCGCCCAAGTTGTTGTACCCTCGCCGCACAGTTTGCTTCCGCAGCTTTTACGCATTGCTCATAGTCCGCCGGAAGCAGTCCTTTTCGCTCACTCACGATCCGCTTCACCAGAGAGCACCACACTTGAGCATCCCGAACCGGACCCAGTTGACGATTCATTTCCTGAAGCCGCTTCCGAAGGCGCTTCACCCCTTCACCCGGCATCCGTTCGCCGAAAACCCGTAACGCCGCACAGAACCGCCGGATAGCCACCCGGAGATCGTGGACTGCACTAATACTTTGAAAACGAACCGCTCGTGCGGCACTGGCCTCCATCAACACTAATTGCGCTTGCAGGATTCGCCGCGCCACACCTGCAAATGAATCCGGGCGGTGTAATTTCACGCTGCTCTGCATTGCTTGCTCCTGTGAAGTTAGTATCACTACTTAGTCAATACCGCCTTGCTCAGGGGTATTACTATACTCAGAGAATAAGCACAGACAAGTGCAATTACCCCTCCTTTCAAGATTCCCTTTGCCTGCCCCTCCCCAGGCCTAGCTGACCTCGATCACGCTATTTTCTGCACCATGTCCATCCGGAACCGCGTTCACACAGAAGGGATCACTAAGCCATTGGCCATCCACGATAAACTTGTATTCATGCCGGCCCAAGGAAAGCAAAACCGTAACTGCCTGGGTTCCGGGATCGTTCCGCTGGCTCAGGGGATGCGAGGATGGGTCCCAATTATTGAAACTCCCGGCCAGATAGACACGGGACCCGGGTTTTGCATCACAAATGAATGTCACTCGTTTGCGTTGCGCCCTGCTGGTTTTCGTAATGGCCCCTTCCGGTTTCCCCCGTTTGGCTGAGGCGCGTTGCGGTTTCACGTTTTTAATTGCCTCTCGCTTGATCATTTTTTGCATTTTCCCTCCTTGTGTCTTATCTAGTTTAAAAAAACACTTTGACCGTCCTCAGTATTCCCTGTTTCCATGGAAATCGGGATAAGTGAACTCCACGCAATTAATGGAGGTGATCTCATGGCCTTTCTCCAGTAAAAACCTGATAAGGTTGATCCCTAAAAATCCAGCTCCGCCTGTTACCAGGAATTTCATTTTGCCTCTCCCGAGAGTTGACCATACAAACTGAATGTTGAGGTTTTAAGCGCAGAGGCAATAACCACCACCTGATAATAATTTAGGTGACGCTCACCTGCCTCAATTTCAGCAACGACTCCGGCATCCATGTCAATCCCGGCAACGAGAAGTCGTTGGGCCAGTTCCCTCCGGGACAGGCCCGGCGTGACGCGAGTTCTGGCTTCAGCTATTTTATTTCCAAATGTTCTTTTCGGTTTCATTGTTAGAAACATCCTGACGTATGCGTGTTAGCCGACTATGTTCGTAGTGCAAGAATTTCATAATTCCGAACCGCCCACAGCCACGTTCATCGCGGTGACAAAGGACCGGGAAGGAGGCGCTCCTCACCCACACGCGACAAACGAATAAAGAGGACCCGGAGACAACACTCATCGCCTCCGGGTCCAGAACCCTAACTAACAACACTCTTGTTTACGGCGTTACGATCACCGAGGCGCCGTCGTAGTACAACGTATCGAAGTCCATCCGGCCATTTCGATTCATATCGATTCCGAAATAGAAGTCGTACTGCCCGGCGGCCATGCCGTTTAGATGCAGCACCTCATAGTTCGGCACGTTGACCAGTGGAGCCTGAAGGGATGTCCCGCCCAGCCAGGGCGCACGCCAGGAGGTTGTGCTGTACGGATTCACATACTGGTACCACGTATCCCGCGTCGCGTCATGCGCCAGGATGAACCAATCCGCCGTTTGCCCGCCCAAGTGCCCCACATTCAGCTGGATCGTCACCGAGACGGTCTGCGACGTGCTGACCGTTATCGGGTTATGCGATCCATTGACCTTGATGCCAACCGTCGGGCCTCTCGGCCGGACCGTCACATTCACCGTCGACGAGGTGCGCGCTTCGCCAAGGTTGTCCCACGCCACGGCAGCGATAGAGAAGGTCCCGGTCGGAGCGATGACACTGATCGTGTAGGGACGGCTGGTCGCGTTCCCCACCCGTATGCCGTTGACGATGAAGTCAACATTGGTCACATTCCAGTTGGCCACCGCCTCCAGCACAATCGTCTGGCCTTCCGTGTACAGCGCACCATCCGCCGGGGACACCAGCGTGACGCCGGACAGGTTCATGGTCAGTGAATTGTCGGCCGGCGGGAGATCGGTCAAAATGGACCAGATGGCGCCACCCAGCATTTGGGATTGCGCATCGCCCGCCAGCAGGTTGGTCACAATGCCATAGGTCGCGGGGCTAGCGCCACCCAGACCGGGTTCATCACCGATATAGTGATACTCCATGGCTTCGGTCACCGCCGGTGCCAGATAGTTGGCAACGGGAGCCGACAGGCCGTAGGGAGCCGCCTGCAACATCCAGGATGAGAGTTGCAGCATCCCGGTGTGCAGGTAGTTGTACGCATAGGTATGGAAGTCAGGCGCGCCACCCAGATTGTAATCAATTGCCGTAATGCGGAAGGAATTGATCACCAACTGGCCATCGGGCTGCAGATCCATGATCCGGTACGGACAGGGATAGGTCACCGTCGAGCCCGTCTCGATGTCATAGATGTCATTGCCGCCAAAGGTGCCCTTGACGATATCCTGGGCATGGTAGTGGCCCGTGAAGACCGCCTTCATCCCGTAACTCGCGAACAGGGGCGCCACATTCGTGTAGCCATCCAGCACGTAGTCCGAGAAGAGCGTCTTCTGGCCCGTGTAGTGCTCCATCAACCCGTGGTGCATCATGCCCATGACAACCTTGCCCTGGGCCTTGGCAATCGCCAGTTCGTTGGTGATCCAGGCCAGCCGCCCGGCATCGAAGGAACCTGCTGTGGGATTCAGGCCATTGGTGTACTGGCAGGAGTCCATACAGACCACCCAAAGATTGCTCACCGGCTCCACGATATAGGAGAGGGAGTTGGTATCCCGGGCAATGGCCTGCCCGTAACCGAACGGCGCGTAGATGGCGCGGAACTCGTCCGGCGTGACGTTGGCCACGGGGATAGTGCTCGCACCGTCATAGGCCGCCGCATTGGTGTTGTTGATGTCGTGGTTGCCGGGAACGACGAACACCTTCGCGCCATTGGCCACCAGACGGGCCAACTGGTTGGAGAACCCGACATGACTTTCCAGTTCGCCATCCTTCGTCAGGTCGCCCGACACCAAAACGATGTCCGGATTCTGCGCGATCACCGCATCCACCGCCGACTTGGTGATGGCGGCACTTTCCGCGAGAAGCTTGCGATCCTGTGCCAGATAAGTCTGGAAGGCCACGCCATTGTTGACCAGCAGGTTGGTCGCGAAGTAGTGCATGTCTGACAGCGACGCAATCCGCAGGGCCGAGGACGCCACGTGGAGTTGCACCCTGCCCGCCACATTGGTGTCAATCGTGTAGCGCAGTGACGCATCAGACACCGAGCCAAGAACCAGACCGCTGCCGCTCAGGGAGCCGCAGTTGAAGAGCGTGTAGGTGCCGACCCCGAAGCCCGAGCCCGTGATGTTCAGCGTACCGTTCAGGGCCAGGTTGCCCGTCACCGTGATCGGGGCGCTGCCGGGCGTGTACTCCAGCGTCGCGCCGGGCGCCACCGTCATGGAGGCCGCCGTCAGGCTGCCGTCCACCACCAGTGTGCCGTTGGCCAGCGAGACCGCGCCGCTGACCGTGTTCGTGCCTTTCAGGGTCACGCGGCCGGTACCCGCCGCATTCGTCAGCGTGCTGTTCGCCACACTCGCGTCTTTCCAGGAGATCGCCATCGTGCCGCCGGCGTTGATAACCACATCGCGGATGTTCACCAGCCTGTTGGATACCACCATGCCGGCCGTCGTGTCGATATGCAGGGTATTCACCGCCAGAGGCGACGGCGAAATGTCTCCGCTAATCATGGAGTCATCCATAAGGAACAGGTTGTAGATATCCCCGGCAACCGCCAGCCCGTTGACCAGCGAGGCGCTTGCCCATGTCACGGTGTTCGGGTTGAAGACCGCGTTGTTGGTGTAGTCGTAGATCGAGCGGCCGTACTGGTCGTGATAGTCCTGCGACCGGGCCAGCGCGGTGGCATTGGCCACGGCGGCAAAGAATGAGATCGGCGCCGAGATGGCATTCGCATCGCCGAAGCCGCTACCCAGCGCGTGCCCGCTCTTCGTGTCATCCCACACCACGCGGTTACGCAGGAAGTCCGACCAGAAGAACTCCACGAAGTTGATGTCCTTGCCGGGAGTGAAGGGATTTCCCTTGCTGAACCCCTTGATCTTGTTTGACCCGTTCAGAGCCGTCTTCAGGATTCCATCCGCCAGACCCCACATGAGGCCGCGATAGATGTCGTGCGTCATCGCCTGGGAACCCAGCGTACTCGGCGTTACCGGCATCGCCAGCGTGCTCGGCAGGATCGGTTGTAGACCCGCATAACCGGGATCAGAGGGTTGCGCCAACTGGTTGCCCGCGATCCCGTAGAGGAATGCGTTGTTCTCAGCCAACCGGGCCGTCCACCACGTGTCATTCACCGCCACCGGTCCGACTGCCGCGTTGTAGAAGTTCGTCACGACATGACCCAGCACCACGCGGTGCAGCCCCGGCACCACGTCGCCGCTTTGCGTGTTCACCGGCGAGAGGTAGCCCGCCGAGGTATGGTGACCGTCCGTGATATAGGCATTGCCATCGGGGCCGATCATCACCGGCAGATCCTTGTCCTTCCAATAACCCACCGTGTAGGTATTCTTTGACTTCTGCGCCGTATAGTCATACATCACGCCGGTTCCCGTGTTGCTGGGCGCCACCTGGGTAAAACTCAGGCCGCTAAACATCTTGGCCTTGTAAGCCACTTCGCGGTAACCCAGTGAACGCTGCGTCGCACGCAACGGGCTCGCATTGGCGGGATCCGCCTCCAGGTAAACCCACGCCCCATTGGTCATACCGACATTGAACGACTGATAGACGTTCGCGTCCACCTTCACCGTCGGCGTCTGCACGAACACCGGGTTCGAGTAGAACCACAGGTCGGCCCAGGCCTTCAGCGCGGTATTATCCTGGGGATCGAGCAACGGGTTGCCCGCCGCGTCGGTCTGCCCGGCCACGCCGAGCCCGAGGTTGCTGCCGCGCAGGCGGAAGTAGGTCTTGCGCCCCTTGGTATCATACGTCAAAGTCATCCGCTTCCAGCCGCCACCCTCATCCGTCCAGGCCGTGCTCGTCACGCCCTGGCTGTCCGTCGCACCGCCAACGGCGTCGAACCGGCCCACCACGCGGGTCGTCACATTGCTGTCCGACAGATAGGCGGGATCGTTGGTGGCGATCAGGCCGCCGAACTGGCCGGCAATCACGTCAATATGATCCAGCACCGGCGTATTGATGCCCGCAGGCAGGTTCGTCGGGCAGTTGTTCGCGCCCTCCGGGTCATGCACCCGGACGTTGACCGTCACCACCGTGCTGGTGGCATACAGGCGGCTGCCCATCTTCGCGCCGTTGACCGTGAAGTCCATCGCATCTATCAGGTCGCCCTCCACCACGAAACTGTCACCCGAGCGAAGACCGTCCACGATCGACTGGGGATCATTGCCGTTCTGGCGTGTGTAGGTCTTCTGGTACTCGCCCGGCCAGAAGTCCTCGACCGTGGTGTGGAAGTCCGAACTGGCGAAGAGCCAGAACCCGCGCCCTTCACCCAGCATCGCATCCCACAGACCGCCCACTTTGGCCGCGTAGTAACCGCACCCGCCGTAGGTGCCCCCGCCGCTGGCGCTGGTCCCGTAACCGCCACGCCCGGCGGCCTTCTGGTGACCCGGCATGCTCTCGAACCCGAAGCAGACGCTAGGACCCGCGTTGTTGAGGTCGCGGAAGGCCGCCACACTGTAACCCTGGCTGCCGGAGCCGCTGTAGCTGCCCGGATAGGCCTGCACGCCACGGCGTTCGGGATGCGCCGGAACCATCCAGCTGTTCGTCGGGTAATTCGCCTGCATCCACGCCACCGCCTGCAGGGCCTTGGCATGGGTGTTCGTGGTGTTCTTGGCGCCCAGGCTCAGATCCGCATCATTGGCGTCCCACAGGTACTCGAACTGTGTGATCGCTTCCGCGTTCGTCGCCGAGGGACCGAACTCGTCCTTGATGATCCCCACGCTGCAATGCTCGTGGCCGGGAACATTCCATTCCACTCCCTGCACGATGGTCTTGCTCGGATAGAGACTCCGCGCCGCCAGCAGATCAACGAACGAGAAGTCCCGCAGCGTCTGCCAGCGCCACATGTTCGTGTGCCCGCCGCTCACGCCCGCGGAGTCGCCCAGGAACGGGAGTCCCAGCGTGTCCAGGTACTGCGCGTATGTCCCGGTGTCATAGCCGCTGGTCAGAACCGGACCCGCCGCGTTGCGGTTGAACTTGCCGCCGTGCTCCGAGTTCGCCCACCAATCCAGCCCGTACTCGTTGTCCTTTGCCATCACCGTCGCAAAGGGATTCGACCCGTCCGTATACGTCGTGTGCTGGTGGAAATCGCCGGACACGTACCCCAAGAGGTTGGCTTGCGACTTGACCACTATCATGAAGCTCGCCGAACCCGAGGCCGGGCCGTTGCCGTCGCCGTTGTAGGGCGTCACCGTCCAACTGTAGGCGCCGTTGAGCAGTTGCTCGGGCAGCGTGTAGCCGGTGCCGCTCGTATTGAAGTAGACATTGCTGCCGCCCGGCAGGGTCAGGGCCACCGTGTAGCCCGTCGCGCCCTCGACCGCCGTCCAGGACAGCGTCGGGTTGCCGTTGGTGATGACCGTGCCGCTGGGCGTGCCGGTCAGGCTGGGCGCCAGGAATGGAGCCACATGGCCGGCCGCGAAGTCGCTCGCGTGGTTCACCACCGCCCACACCGTGTGCGCGTTGGTATCCACACCGTGCGCGCCGAGCGTGTCGCCGCTGTCCCACGCGCCAAGCACGAACTGCGCCGTGCCGCCGGCGTTGAATGTCACCGCATTGACCCAGTTGCCGCTACCGTCCTTGCAGAGCAGACCAAAGGAACCGCTGGCAATCTGCTCGGGCGTCACCGCCGCGGGATCGTAACTCATCGAGAGCACATAGGTATCCGTCAGGCTTGTAGCCACATCCGCCATGCCCCACAGCGTCAGCACATCGCTCGCAAGTGACGAGGGCGCCCAGCCCGTGGAGATCTCGCGGGTGTACCCACGACCGTTGTAATCCTTGTTCGTGCTGCCGTTCACTCCCGCGAGGATGCGAGCCGTCGTACCCTTGTAGGTCTCACCGTACGCCGTCCCCGACGTCACGCTGTCCACCACCGAGGTATACATCCCGCCCTGCGGCACCAGGAACCGCTTGCCGTTCAGGCTGTACCCGAACGTCTCGCGCTTGTTGAAGTGCAGCGTGGGTGTGACCGCAGGCGAATTCCCGGAGGGGAAGGTCTCGTCGCTGGCAAAGTAGTCCATGGTGAAGCGCGGACCGTCCACCGTGCCCACGTAGTACGTGATGCGGTAGAGGTCTTGCACCATGGAGGTTTCGCGGAACTTCTGGCCCGCAAAACTGTTGGTCGAAGCCGGGGTGTAGAACTTGGAGCTGTCCGAGCCGCAGATGATCTCCTCCACCGACGACAGGCCGTCGGGGCTGGCAATCATCGAGCGCTGGAAGACGTGGTCGTGCCCGCTCAGGGTGTAACGAACCCCGGCGCCAGCCAGCGCGCCGATGAACTGGTTCTGGGCGTTGGTATTGGCGGAAGGATTGGCGCCGAACAGGCAGTCCACATGGTTTTCACCGATCAGGTTCTTGTGCGAGAAGACGAAGGCATGCGTCCCGGCCAGGCGGTTCGAGAGCGTCGCGCCGACCCAAGGCACCTGATCCACCATGGCATCATTAACGGCGGAGCCGCTTCCGTCCAGACGGGTGAACTGATCCAGCAGCACCATGCGCGTGTTGCGGTAGTCGAACGCATAGCTCAACCCCGCCAGTGCGCTGGAGGCGCTGGTGAAGTTGACCGCCTCGTGGACATTGGCGCCCAGCCCCTGCGTCTGCGGGAAGTCGTTTGTGACCTGTCTGGCCGCCGTCGCCCCACTCTCGTGGTTGCCGCGGAGCGGGAAGAACCCGATCCCGGCGTTGTACAGGTTGGTGGCCGCCGCCGCACGCACATCCACATCCGCCGGGGCGCCATTCTCCGTCAGGTCGCCAACCTGCACCACAAACTTCACGCCCGCATTGATGAACTGCGGGTTGATCTGGTTGATGATGGACACTGACACGTTATTGGGATTGTTGACCTGGTCGGCGGGAACACCCGTCCACTGCGTATCCGACATCACACCGAACTTCCACGGCGCGGCGGCAACCGCGGTGGTTGCGGTCACGGTCACCGGCGTCGAGGTGGCGGCCATACCCTCGTTGTTCCACGCCACCGCCGTCAACGCGTGGGTGCCGGTTGCGGCAACCGTCCAACTCGCCGTGTAGGGCGCCAAGACGTCGGACGCCGCCCAAACGCCATCGACAAAGAAGCTCACGTTGGTCACTGGCCGATCGCCGGTCGTCGTGGCGGACAGCGGAACCGTCTGCCCCAGCACGTACGTCGAGCCATCGACCGGCGCGGTCAGACTGACCGTTGTCGGCAGGTCGCCACGCGTTGTGAAGCCCGCCACGGCTCCCGTGGCGCTGTTCACTCCATCGCTGGCGATGGCGTACCATTCGTAGGTTCCGCTTGTCGCGAGGCCGGGCCAGACCAGACTGGTTTGCGAGCCGGACGCAACGCCCGTATTCGTACCGAGGGCGACAAACGGTGCCGTCGGCCCGGAGAGGGTGTAGTCGAGGTTGAACTGGCTGTCCGGCCCGGTGCGCGACACGCCGGTGGAAGTCGAGTAGGTCGTCACGCGAATCTGGTTGTTGCTCGGGGAGAACGTCATGATCCGCAGGTTGCCGTCGCCACCATTGGGAGGATAGTCCTGGTAATCGGCGAGCAAGATGTCAATGACACGGCCGTCGGGCAGGACTTCGTGGCGGAAGCCTTCGCCGTGCATGTGGCCGCAGAGCATCAGGAAGACGTTCGTGTTGCCCTTCAGCGCGTCGAACAACGGCTGGCCTTCGCCTGTCCAAGTGGAGGGCGTCGGCCTCGTGGTGACGTTGAGGATCGAATGTTCGACCACGATCGCGCGGCGGTTGGCGTAGGTCTGCAGCACGTTATTGCCCCAAGCCATGAGCGAACTGTCGCTGCCGCCGCCCATCGTGATGTGGAGCACGACGAAATCTATGCCGCTGGCGCTGAAAAGATCGAAGTGCGAGTCGTTGTTCGATCCGTAGTTACCACCGTAGTACGACTTGCCGGCGAAGTGGTTCGTGCCGAAGTATTGATTATAGAGGGTGGTGGGCAGGTCGTGATTGCCAACGCTCGTGCCGTACGGGATGCCGTCGGACAGGCCGGTGGTGACCGGATTTTCAAGGCGGTAAAGCGCACCGGTTGCGTTCTGGTACTCCGCGTGCGAACCTGCATTGTTCACGATGTCGCCGACACCCGTCACGTAGGCGATGTTCCGGTTGAGGCGGTTGGCCACGATCCAGTCGGTCTGCGATTGGAAGATTAGAGGATAGCCGGTCGAGTAGTTCTGCGTGTCGGGCAGTGCCACGAGGGCGAAGTCCGAACCGGCCGCCGCGTTGCTTACCGCGCGGCCATGGAAAGCGACCGTAAGGCTGCTGCTTTCCGGATCGCTGACCGACACCGTGAGGGAAGGTGCCAACGACACCGCCGTGGCGCCATTGGTCGGGGCGATGATCGTGACGGCTGGCGGCAGATTGACCGGCGAGTTCACCGTGACATTGACCGCTGCGGAGGTGACTGCGGAGCCGTTGTCCAGCAACGCTATGGCGTCAAGGGCATGCCCCCCGGAGGAAGCGCCGTTCCACGAGAAGTCGTAGGGCGCCGTGGGGTCGTCGCCGACCATAACACCGTCCGCGCGGAACACCACATCCGTGACCGAAGCCGCCGACACTCCGGACGTTGCGGCCTGTATGGCGATCGGCGCGCCAAAGGCGAAGGTCGCGCCGTTGGCCGGGCTCGCGATGGCGACACCCAGTGGCGCGGGAGAACCGTCGGCGGTCGTCAGATGCACGTTGTCCAAGCCGATGATCTGGTCGGGGGAAGGAATGCCATTGTCGTCCACCCAGCGCAGCAACATGGTGCCGCCGTTGGCCCAAGGCGCGGACAAAACGATATTTGTCGGCGCGATGGTGGTGAGTCCGACCGTATTGGGAACGTTGGCCACCGTGGGGTTCAGCGCCGTGACGTTGTACCACGTCGTGCCGCCGTCCACGCTGTAGAAGAGCCAGAATCCGAGCAGTTCATCCGCGACCGAGCCAACCGTGAAGCGCTTGATGTCGTAACTGATGTTGATCGCGGAAATGGCGCTGCCTGTGTTGTTCGTCACCGGCGGGGCCTGGATCCCCACGCTGGCTATACCCGTTGGCGAGGTGGCGATGCAGCGGTCCCCCGCCTGACCGCTGGCACCCAAGGCGTTAAAGCCTTTAACGTTGGTCGCAGTCGGAGCGTCGTTGAGTGTCAGGGGCGTCACCTGGTTCATGGTCACGCCGGTCTGGATGATCGGGTTCGACGCAGTCCAGAGCGTCTTGTCATTCGGGTTGCCGCTGGCTTGGTTCAAAATCGCCCAGCCCGCAGGCGGCGTGGTACCGGTGCCCATGCCGTTGAAGTTCTCCGTGAAATCGATGGACGAGGCGAGGGCCGACAATCCGCTTGTCAGTCCCAGCGCAAGTAAAAATGACACTGTTGCACGCTGCAGTATTTTCTTCATTTTCATTCTCCGTTTCAGTTGACCGTTCATACGCTCTCCAAAAAGTATTTTGTTCACGCGCAAAATATACGCAGTCGAGAATATGATATTGGATAGTCTCGAATTATTTTTTGATTAGGATTACAGGGCTTTTCCTAATCACCATCTAACGCCTTGCTAATCGCTGCCTGACGCCGAACTGAAATACTTACGGAATGCATTCATTCTTCAAAACGGTCATTTCCGGTTTGTTTGATTTCTAGTCAGTCACTTTATGAAGATCGCCCTTATCAGCGTAAATACTCCCTTTCCCTGCGATGGTTTCAGGCTCATTCTGGCGCTGCTGCGGAAAGACGGTCACACGGTCACCGCTATTTCATTGCCGCGATCAGTGCCCTTGGCCTGCACTGAACACGAATTGACACAACTCGGCCGGGCGGTAGCCGGGACTGATCTCATTCTGATCAGCGTTTATAGCTCCTTTTCCGCCCGCGCCATTCAGGTCACTAACTTTTTGAGGGGCTTGCAGCCGGATCGTAAAATCATCTGGGGCGGCCCGCACTGCGTGGCATCGCCCGAGGACTGCCTGCGACATGCCGACGGGGTCTGCTATGCGGAAGGGGATGCCGCAGTGCCGCATTTCATCAACCTGATGGCACAGGGCAATCCGAACTGGATGCGAACACGCAACATGGGCTTCCGGACTCCCGGCGGAATCAAAATCAACGGCCTGCTCCCGCCAACGACGGATCTGGATGAACTTCCTTTTTATGATTACAGTTTTGAAAACGAGTTCATTCTGGATCGCACCCTGGAACCGGTTGGAACGGGATTGTTGCGGCGCTACCTGCCGGTTCACCCGTTCATGGTTCCTACCGCCACGTTCCTGACCTCCCGCGGTTGTCCACATCACTGCGCCTATTGCAACAACTGTCGCTATGTCGCCCTACATGGCCGCGTGCCCATCCGGCGCCAGTCCGTGGGCCGCTTCATGGACGAGGTGGAACACACACTCGCCCGGATGCCCTGGGTGGAGCACGTTCTGTTCGGAGATGATGACTTCCTTATTCGTCCGATTGCCGAGTTAAAAACTTTTGCAGAGCGTTACCGTAAAACTGTCAACCGGCCCTTCGCAATATGTCTGAGCGCCAATACCTACCGCCACGACAAACTGGATATATTGCTGGATTGCGGCTTGAAGATCGCCCAATTCGGCGTGCAGTCAGGCAGCCAGCGCGTTCTGGATGAAGTCTATGCCCGCGGTGTTCGAGCTGACAAGGCCCGGCAAGTCATTGAGGAGACCGCCCCGCTGCTGGCCCGACACGGGGGGCTCGCGCTCTGCGATTTCATCATCGACAACCCTTATGAAACGGAAGAGGACGTGCTGGCTACCTACCATTTTCTTGTGGATCTTCCCCACGAGGCCTTCACGGAGATTTTCTCCCTGGTGTTCTTCCCCGGCACGCCGCTTTACGAGCGCGCCTTGGCGGACGGTCATATCCGTCCGTTCGATCCCTCCGCCTTCAGGGACTACACCAGCGCGACGGCATTATTCCAGATCCACTATCCTCTTCTGCTCATCCGGATTCTTGAAGCGTTTCGGGAACAACGCCTCCACCACCGGATCCCCCGCCGACTTCTGCATGCCCTGGCATCACGTCCGGTCCGCCTCTTCATGCGCCTAATTCCCAGGCCTGTGATGTCCCGACTGATCCGTCATGCGCCCGGCGTGATTCGCCGTGTCAGCGGGATACTCCGGCGTCTGTGTCGCCGCTGAGGCCTTTTCCCACTGCCGGGGCGCTGTACGCCGCTCACTCCGGTCGCCGATACTCCGCACTAGATCGCCCACAAACGAACCGGCAATCGAGGCGGCAATCCGTGATTGTCCCTCCGCATTGAAATGAGGGTCGTTGGCGAACGAGGGCAGATCCAAAGGTGTCAGGTCCAGGTAGCGAATTCCCTGCCCGATCAGCGTCTGGATCACGGCCGGGGGATAGTCACGGCCCGGTCCCGGAAGCAGGATGACAACCAACGGCACGTTGCGTCGCCGTGTCTCGTTGTTCATGGCGGTCAACAAGGCGCACGTGATCGCCACTTCCTTGTTGCGCAGGGCCAGGCTGTCAGACACCCCCGCTTCGGGACCCACGACTCCCCGATACGAGAGTTCACCGCCCTCCCATTCGAAATGCGGATGGCCCCTCCGTTCCCCAGGGGGGCACCAGGACAATACCTCGTCAAGCCAGGATGCTCTCAGGTAATTCCTCTGAAGGTGATGAGGAATCATGACGTAAAGCACCAGATCCGGTGCGGCCCGCCGGGTCAACCAACGCCGCATGGCAAGATACCCATGCGCCGTGCCCCAGCCCTGTACCGCGCGGTTCCGAACCGCCACATCGCGCCAGGCATTCCGCGCGAGCAGGCAGGGAAAGGACTGACTGTCCTCCACGCCGAAGCCGAATGTCACCGAATCCCCGATGAAAAGGACCTCTCCGCGCGGCAGCAGGGGCAAGGGATTCTGGCGACAACCGAGATCATCGATGGTGTATCGCACGCTGAAATCCCCCCTGGCCGACCGGTGGAGGCCGGACGAGTTCGGAATGTGGTCATACCCGATTTCGGAGTCCCACCGCCAAATCCCGACCGGAGGTTTGGCCCGCGCCACCAGGCGTTCGTACAAGGGAACAGCGGAGCGCATCAGCGCCAGAGGCACGCCTGCATGCCGCTGGAAGTAAAGAACCCGGAGTGCGATTTCAGCCAGCCCGCAGGCCAGGGCCGCCGCAAGAAGCACCACCAGACACCGCCCAGCTAGTCTGTACCACTGTTGCATGATCTTACCTGCGCCCGTCGAACAGTGGCCCTGCAAGTCGCATCTGGTCTCCCACAGGCGGCGGTGTAAACGGGGCATATCGGCTCGCCCGGCTATCCCAGAAGACCCAGTGATATCGTAACGAATCCAAGGGTTCATTGAACGTGAAGGTCGCCTCAACAGGCAGCCCGCGATCATTCACCCGGTTCACCTCGACCATCATGGCCCCAAGCGTGACCCGTTCTCCCGCCGTGAAGCGATTCTCCGCGGAACGGAACGCCGAGCCAATCACACAACTCTTGTAAAACGGATGCATGGCGGGGGCGCCCGGGGGCATATCGTCCGCTGCCAGTCTGACGGGAATCAGCGAGCCCTGTGCCGAGACTAGCACCAGCGTGTGGGTTCCTGTCCGGCGAACCACCGTGTCGCCGGGACTGGACGAAAGGGTGCGAATACCCAGGGGCCACGCCACTCCATCATGAGTGAGGTTAAACGGAAGGTAGGAAAGGGCCATCACATCCGGCGTATTGATAATGACCAGTTCCTGAGCAGTCAGCGTCCGCAAAACCGGGTCTACCAGCTGCCCGACTGGCGGGGGCGGACGGAACAGACTCACCATCCGTTTGACCTGCCTCGGTAAAGGCAAAAATAAATGAAACGCGACAAACAGAACGCCACACATCTGCAAGAAACGGCGAGGTATCCCTTTTATGACCCAGGACTCGTCCTCCGCAACCCCTGCAAGGAAGGAAGCCATCAGTGGTGCAAGGCCCATCGCCGCATAGAGCGTTACCCGGTCATCCGGCAGAGTAGTCGCACAGACCGGCACAATGGTCAGAAGCAACCCCAACGCCCAGAAACAAGCCGTGCGTGAGGCCCGCATCAAGGGGATGAAGACACCCACTATTGCCAATACCCCGATGAGTCCTGCTCCCCAAGCCCAGGGCCGGATGCCGGGCGCCAGACAGGCGTACTTGCCTAAAATCGGTTTGGTAAATACGTCCACAATTACGAGCGGCCCCCATTCCAGAAGATTCAGGAAAAACCGCACCGGCTCACTGCCGGGATCAACATACAATCCGGAACAGGCAGTCCCGAACCCCAAAGTCTGATAAATTCCGCGCCAGGCAATAAGAATCACTCCAAACGGCGCCATATGCAGGAGTCGGGTCTTCCAGGGGCGTTCGTCCAGAAACAGGGTGTAACTGAATAGATAGGCGGCGGCGGCCACGGCCCCTTCCCCCGCCAATAAACCCAGGGCAAACGCCAGCCAGGCCGCGATGGCCCATCGGCCTGATGCGCTCCGGACATAACGATGGTAAAGCCAGATCGTCGAGGCCACAAAAAAGGCAGCCATCATCGAATTGCGCGCAGCCACCCACACCAGGGGTTGCCAGTTTGCCGGATTGAGAGCCAGTATCAGCGCCGCCAGAACGGCCACCCAGGCGCGTACCTCCAGACGCCGGTAGAGCGCCCAGGCCATCATCAGGAACAATCCGAACCAGACGGCATTATGGATGTGAATCGGCACGGTGCGGGAAGGCCAGACTTGATAATCCAGCCAATGCGTCGCGGCAGCCAGAGGCCGCCACAAAGATAACTGTGCCCTTTCTGCCATCCACCAGGGCCAGACTCCATACTCCATCACCCGGCGCGTCAAACCGGGCCGAAACCAATCGAAGAGGGTCATCGTGGCCGGCCAGAACCGATGGGAATCAACAAAATATCCCCGTTCCTTGGAGGGATTCTCCGTAAGTAATTTGCCAGCATGCACCAGATCGTCGGAGAAAAGAGGTATACGCCAGGCCGGAGCGCTGAGCAAAAGAGCCAGCAATAACAGAAACACCGGCATCCCTGAATGCCGAAAAAAATTTTTAGCGATCTCAATGTTCATGAGTATTTGCTTATAGCTGAGGAATATTAGGCCAAGGTGTGCCATGCATTAGAACTCGGATAGCCCGGAGTTTTTTCGCTAACTAACCCAAAACTAACGCACTGCAAACATGCCCATCATGCAAACCATGCATAGTTACCCGTTTAGTTTAAGGGGGCATTGATTTATCAAGAAACAAAACACCATGAGAATCGCTCACATATCCACCAGATTCAGCCGGATCAGTGAGACCTTCATTTATGATCTGATCCTGGGTCTGGAATACGCAGGAACGGAAAACCATGTCCTGACCGCCGGACGGGTTAACATAACCGAACGCCCATTCGCACGGGTCCACCTTCTGCCCCTTTCATTGTGGCAAAAGGCAGCCTTCACGATTCAAAAGAATTGGGGGGGAGTATATAACTTCCCTTTATCATCCCGAACCCGTAAGACCATCCGGGAAATCCGGCCCGACGTCATCTTGGCTCATTTTGGCGGAACCGGTGCAGCTATTGCCCCGGTGGCGGTTGAACTGGGAATTCCACTGGTGGTGGTTTTTCATGCTTTTGATCTCTTCACGCAACACGTTCGTCCAGAAACTTACACCGCTTTGTGGCAATCGGGCGCCCACGCCGTGGCGATCTCAGAACACGGTCGCAGCAGACTGCTTGAACTCGGTTGCCCGGCCAACTGCGTGCAACTCATTCATTGCGGCGTGGATCCGTCACGGTTTGCCTGGGCGGATCGTCCCACCCCAAGGACGGGAGAGTTCCGCCTGGTCAGCATTGGACGGCTGGTAGAAAAAAAAGGGTTTGACGATTTGATCCGAGCCGTCAGCTTGGTTCGCAGCCGCATGGCTCAACCGGTCCGCGTGGATATATTCGGAACCGGACCGCTGAAGCGTCACCTGATCAAGCTGGCGAGAACCCTGGGCGTGGATGACGCCATCTCTTTCAAAGGCATTGTTGACAGCGAAGATGTTCCACGGCTCCTGCGTGAGTATGATGCCTTTGTGCTCCCCAGCCGGACGGCCCACAATGGCGATACCGAGGGAATCCCCATCACTATCCTTGAAGCACAGGCGGCGGGATTACCCCTGATCGCGAGTCTTCACGCCGGTATACCGGAGGCGGTTCCCCCGCCGAACCGGGAATGGCTGGCCAGGGAAGGCGACGCCAGGGATCTCGCCGATAAACTTTTTTCGCTGGCATCCCACCCGGAGTGCTGGCCTGCGATTAGCCGTTGCGGCAAAGAATGGATCAGCCGGCAATTCTCATTGCAAGATGAAGTAAACGCCTACTTGCATTTATTCAAGGTATATACAGCCGCCCCAAGGGCCGTGCCCAAGGGAAAGGCATGACACCGTGTCATTAGGAACCGCAGGACTGGGGCTGGCTTTTATCCGGGCAATGAATTCAGGGCTCGGATTGCTGCTCAGCATCGCCCTGGCCGCCGTATTCGGCGTGAACCGGGAAGTAGACGCCCTGTTCGTGGCCATGTCCGTGGCCGTCTTTCTGGCGCGCGACCTGTCACGGGTCATCCGCACCGCAGCCGTGCCCTGCCTGGTGGAATCGGACGAAGGCGGCGGGGCGCCGGGCTTCGCCACCAGTTTGCATATTACCGTGGTCGCGATCGCCCTGGGGGTCACCGTCATCGTATGGTGCGGCGCCCCGATCATTGTGAAACTGATCTCGCCGGGCTTTGACCACACCGCAAGCCATGAGGCCGGACAACTGCTGCGGCTGCTGGCGCCCTCCCTGCTGATGTTCCTGTTGTTCGGCTCCGCGCAGAGCGTGTTCCATGCCCGGCACCGCTTTTGGATCCCTGAATTGAGTGAAACACTCTGGCGTATTTTGGCCATCGGGGCACTGTTCACAGTGGGGCGGCAGGATGGTATCAAGGCTTACGCGGAAGGCCTGACTGTGGCCGCTTTCGCACAATGGGGATTCATTTTCCTGGCCGCGTCCTGGTACGGACTCCGCGTTCTGCCGGTCCGGTTGGCGCCGATTCGCATGGATCTCTTAAAACCCTTCTGGCTGGGTGCTGTCGTGGTGCTCTGCTCCGTCATCCAAATGCAGATCGAAGGAGTGCTGGATCGCGCGGTAATCTCGTTCATGGCGCCAGGCTCCATCGCCTTGTTCACCTATGCCGACCGGCTCGCCCACATGATGCCGATTCTCCTTTCGACCAGCCTGCTGACCCCCTGGCTACCCGCGATTGCAAAAATCCAGGCGCAGGTAGGGGATCCTCGGCGGCTGGCCAAACAGGGCTCGCTGTTTCTGGCGGCACTGGGGACATTGTTGGCCGTTGTGATCGCCTGGGGAGCACGCGACATGGTGGCGTTTCTCCTCCTGCGTGGCAAGTTTGACGCGTTTTCGGCTGACATTGTCATTGTTTCCGTACAGATCTTTACTTTGGGCATTCCGGCCATCTTCTGTGTGCAATGCCTCGCGGGGTTGTTCATTGTCTCGCGTGATCTCAAGGCCATGATCCACGTGGGCCTGTTGGCCGTGATCACCCACGCCATCTTCAATCTTCTGCTGCTCCCCTGGGGGGTACCCGGTATTGCGCTTTCCGGATCGCTGGCGATCTGGGTCGTGGCGATCTATCTCTGGCGGCGCATCCCGACAAAGGAACAGGTCTGGTTTCCCTGGGGCCGTTTTACGGGCGCCATCGCCGCCGTATTTGTCGTCCTCTACGCCGTGCCCTGGCCCTTGTTCCTCATCTGGGCTCCCGTCCGCCTGACGGCAGGTGCGGTGGCCGCCTGGGCGGTTTACACGGCTATCATGTGGCCTGCCATCCTCCGGATGCAGGCCTATGAGCGGGAGGCAACCGGCCAAACGATCCCCGTTGTCGGCAACATGTCAGACCGAAAAATACTCAAATCCTAACGCCCTACTAATCGAATGCAGGGATGATGTCCGCATTCATTTCACTGAATTCAACCAATTTCAGAACGAGGGGAACGATGAGTGGCAAAATAACATTTGCAGGAGCGGTGACAGCGGCATGGGATTTCGAACCAGAAATGATCGACGTGACGGAGGTAATCTCGCCCCCTGGGGAGGATTTGACGGTACGCCGTGATTCTGTTCATGATGTTGTCAAGCGTTGCACAGATGTGGGTTTTGCCGTTCTAGGTATTGTCATTACATTGCCCCTGTGGGCATTCATCGCACTCGCGGTGAAACTGAGTAGCAGAGGTCCAATCTTTTTCACGCAGGAACGCGCGGGTTTGAACGGCCAGCCTTTCCGCATGTTCAAATTCCGTTCCATGGTGGTGGGTGCCGAAGATCAGTTGAAGCATCTGGTCTCGATCGAGAAACTCACGGAGCCGGTTTACAAGATCAAGGACGATCCCCGGGTCACCCGCATCGGACGGGCGCTGCGCCGGTTCGGACTGGATGAACTCCCGCAACTTTTGAATGTCCTGCGGGGCGAAATGAGCCTCGTCGGCCCGCGCCCCGAAGTGGTGAAACTGGTCGAACGTTACAACGAAACCGAACGGCGCCGACTGTTGGTCAAGCCCGGCATCACCGGATATCAGCAGATCCACAACCGCGGCATGCCCGACATGGCCGCGCGGCTCGTGTACGATTTCTACTATCTCCGCAACCGGAGCAACGCGCTGGACATCTGGATTCTAGGGATGACCGTTTTCGTCATTGCCAGCGGCAAGGAGATTACGTACTAAATGACCTTTCTCTTCTGGTTGAGCCTTGGCCTTATGGCCTACGTGTATGTCGGATACCCCCTTGCCATGTGGCTCCTGGCCCAATTCCAAACGGAGACGGTACCTTTCCCCGAAACGACCTGGCCCACGGTCAGTCTGATCATTTCCGCCTTCAACGAGGAACGGGTCCTGGAGGAGAAACTCCAGAATGCGCTTTCCGTGGGCTACCCGCGGGGAAAGCTGGAAATCATCGTGACCTCGGATGGCTCAACAGACAGGACTGATGAGATTGCCTCCCGCTTCCAGTCACGAGGCGTGCGCCTGATTCGACTCGGGGAAAGACAGGGGAAAACGGCCGCCCAGAACGCCGCCGTCGCCCAGGCCAACGGCGAGATCCTGGTCTTCTCTGATGCCAACGCCCTCTACAAACCGGATGCCCTGCAGTGGCTGGTCTGGCATTTTTCGCGCAGTGATGTCGGTTGCGTGGAAGGCCGGCGGGAGGACTTTTCCCCAACGGAGTCCGCCACGGCGCGACACGAACTGGCCTACCGCGACTTGGAATCACACATCAAGACCTGGGAGAGTCGCGTGGCATCCTGCACCGGCGCAACGGGCCCGATCTATGCCGTCCGCCGTTCCTTGTACATCCCACTCCATCCCGCCGTGATCAGCGACTTCATGGAGCCGATGCTGATCATGTGCCGGCACCGCAAACGGCACATTTTCGAACCCTGTGCTATTTCCCGCGAAGCCGTCCTACCCAAACTCAAAAATGAATTCCATCGCAAGGTGCGAGTGATGACCCGCTGCCTGAACAGTCTCCGGATGATGCCCGAGGTGCTCAATCCTTTTCAAAACGGCGGGTTCGCCCTTCAGGTCATCAGTCATCGCCTGTTACGCTGGCTGGTCCCCCTCTTCGCCATTACCGCTTTTGTGGCAAACCTGTTCCTGCTGCCCGATCCTTTCTATCATGTAACACTGATCCTGCAAGTCTCGTTCCTTCTGGTCGCCATGATCGGCGCCATCCTGGACCGAATCAATGTCGGCCCCGGATTCCTTCGTCTGCCCCATTATTTCTACACCGTCAACCTGGCAGCGCTGGATGCCATCGTTAATTGTATGAGGGGGAAAAACATGGTGATCTGGCAGACCCAGCGTCCTGCCGCAAAATAACATGAGCAGGGACCCTCAGCGATGAACCCGGGAATTGAATTATTGTCCGGCACCGGGGGGGTTCCCCTTAAGGCATTCTTCTGCCTGGCGCTCAGCATCGGATCGCTGGTTCTGCTCCAGTTTTTACAGAACCGGCCATGGGAACTCAAGGCGCTGCGCCTTGGTGTCGTGCTGGGGATAGCCGGGAAGTTCCTGGTCACCCTCCTGCTGTATGCGGTCTGTCGCCCCGTGGATCTTCATTCCGATGCGGCGCTCTATTACCTGCCACAAACGCTCCACTTCCTCGATGGCGCCATCCCCAACCGCGATTTCGCATCCAGTTACTCGTTCCTGTTTCTGCCTTTGCTGAGTCCCGCGGTGTCCCTGTGGCATTCGGCGGGAAGTATCACCCTGACCCTGCTCATCTTGGAAACACTCATGCTCGTCCTGTATGTCCGTACGCGGGATACCGGCAGACGACTTTATCGCTGGCGCGCCGCCTTGCTTTACACCATCTCCCCCATCTCCTTTTACTGGACCGCAATTTCGGGACACAACGGCGTCATCATCGCCTTCTTTACCATGGTGGCGCTCGTGCTCGCGAACCGGCGACGAACCCTGGCGGCGGGAGTCGCCGCCGCCTTCGCCTTGTTATGTTCGAAATTACTCGCGGTCCTCTCCTGGCCCGCGGTGATCTTCCTGCATGTCCGGGGTTGGCGGAAGGCTGCCCTTGTGCCCCTGGCCGCCGTGGCGCTCACAGCATTCCTGCCCCTGTTCGGCGTCGATGTGTTCCACCCCTTGAAAAAGGAATTCGGATCCAGCACCACCGGCACCATCTGGTTCCTGGTTTCGGAGATATTCCCGGGTTTCCGCGGCACATGGGCCTGGCAATATTTGCCGCTATTCCTTTTTGCGTCGCTGTTTCTGATGTTCTTCCTGCGGTATCTGGGATCCAATACCAGCCGGGACAATTCGCTGCGGTTCGATGCCGCGGCGGCAATGATTGCCGCGACGAATTTGCTATTCATGGCGCTCAGCCGCAAATCCTATGTCTTCTACGCAACCATGTTCCTGATCTTCCTCATCCATTCCCTCGTCGGTCGCGGCTCCTATAAGTTCCGGGAACTTCTGCCCCTGGCATTTCTCGGGGCGACGACGGCCATTGCCGGCCCGCTGTGGCCGGCGATCCTCGCCACGAATTACCATCTGACCGATCCCCTGGCGCTACTCCTTCTCACCCTCGACGGGACCATCATCGCCTGCTACCTCTACTATGCCGCCCTCTGCTGGCAACTCCTCAGACCAGATGCCCGATCCGGTCCTTCATCCTGCCGTTAATTTCCTGTTTCATCGCAGACGTTACCTTCTTCCGCTCAGTGTACGCATGACCACATCTTCACCAATCGTCAAGCCAGGAAGGGCACCAGCAAGTAACCGCCAATACCAAGATCCACAGCGCCACACGCCCGCCAGTCCAAAATCCTGGAGATTCTGCATTCATGTTTCCGGTCATTCCTTCAGGTAATGGATATCGTTAATCGTGAAGCCGGCTTTACGTTCCATCTGCGACACGATCCGGTTGGCCTCAACCGCTTTTTCCAGGAACAGGTGATTCGGCTGGAAATTGTCCTGGTAAAAGCCATGGTTGTAGGCGGGATAAGGAACCCCGTTGTTCCAGACATAACCGTTGTAGGATGAAAACCAATGCGCCCCCACCACATAGGGCAGACTGACCAGCTGGAGGAGGCAGTTCCTGTAGCCATTTCCCCTGTCCTCCCAGGACGGCACCGTGCTCCAGAGCGGCCAACCGATGGTGCTGGGAACACCAGATTCCTCGCAGCAGATACACCACTCCGTGATGATAATGGGCCGCCCGGTTTTCTGATGAAAATACTCGAGGGTTTTCATCTGGTCCGGCGTGAAATGATCCTGCCCGCGCGGATACATGTTCAGGCCGA
>JBAXDB010000007.1:0-39124 GCA_037141135.1 bacterium
TATTGTAAACACTTAGATGATTTGAGCCGGTCTGCAAAATAAACTCACGCTAGACAGAGACAATGCATCCATTGAACGCCAAGTGGCAGGGACGATTAAATGTCGGTTCGCTCGGGAGTGCACCATGCTCGACATCCTGATATTTCTGGTGTTGTTGGGAGTGGCCAATGGAACGCCAGTCCTCTTGCGCCTCGCCCTGGGGAAGCGTTATGCCAGGCCCCTGGACGGAGGTTTGACCCTCCGGGACGGCCATCGGCTGTTCGGTAGTTCCAAAACGCTCCGTGGGATCGCCGCCTCGTTGCTGGCCACGTCGGGCGTGGCCTGGCTGTTGGGTTATGCGCCCTACCTGGGAGCCGGGATTGCGGCCGCCGCCATGCTGGGCGACCTGCTCTCAAGCTTCATCAAGAGGCGTCTCGGCCTGGCGTCGAGCCACGATGTCTATGGCTTGGACCAGATTCCCGAATCCCTGTTCCCTGCGCTCCTCTATCGCGGGCCGATTGGGCTGACGTGGGCGGGGATTATTCCGGTAATACTGGCCTTCTTTGTTCTGGATGTGATTTTAACGGCCTGGCTGCACAAGTTTGAATCACGCCGGCCATGACCCTAAAAAATCGGCGTAATACTCCGTTTACGGGTCGTTCTCTTTAAATCCGATTGCATTCCCGATTTTCATAGCCGGTCCATCAGGGCGGCCACCCCGCCCAGACGTTTGTCAACCGTGGTGCGTTTGATGCGGCACCCTTCAAAGGAGGGGCGCAGGGCATGGCTGCGGACTTTATCGCAAAAGGTACCCAGTACGCTATCCCGTGCATCAAAGAGGGAGCCATGGACCAGCACCAATTCGGGATTAAACACATTGATGATCATGCCGACCCCCGTTGCCAGAAAATCCAGTGTCTCATACATCAATTCAGAGGCATTCCAGCGACCTTCACATACGGCTTTCACGGCGGCATCTACACTTACTTTTCGCCCCGCCTGCTTCGACACTTTCCGGGCAAAAGACAGGTCGGTGGCCACTGTCTCGAGACAACCACGGTTACCACAACCACAAGACTCCCCTTCGGGCTCAATGGTCATGTGCCCCAGTTCGCCGCCAAAGCCACGGCTGCCGGTTACCAGACGTCCGCCGCTGACAACCGCCATCCCAAGCCCATCACAGATATCCACCACCGCAAAATTATCCACGCCCCGGGCAGCGCCAAACATCCGCTCTGCGATGCAAAAGCCATGTTCTTCCTGATGCAGCAGAACCGGAACCTTGACCCGCTGCTCAAGATCCATTCCAGGCTGACAACCATCCAGGAAATGCAGATTGGGAGACAGGGCAATGCGCTGGTCGGTTTCAAGCACCAAGCCCGGCACACTAAACCCCACCCCGAGACAAGGCGCCGCCACCCTCTCGCGCACCAAGGCAACCTGCTCTGAGAGCGTGGATAAAAAGTTTCCATAGGAATGAGGGGTGGGAAACGAAACCGACCGGACCGGATCCAGAACCCCGTCCAACCCTGTTGACGTCACATGTGAGACACGGATTCCCACCATCACACCAATTACTTGCGCCCCTTTTCGCGCTGGCCGGTAAATAGCTGCAGGCCGTCCTGAACCCCGCTGAAGTTCTGGATCACATTCCACCAAGCCGGCACGTTCGAGATTCTCCATCAGCCGCGACATCGTCGGCGCGCTGATATGGGTACGACGCACCAGTTCGGCCCGCGATACGGGCCCTTCCTGCCACAGCAAATCCATGATTCTGCGGGCATTGATCTGTCGCAGGAGCGATGGTACGACCCGGGTATTTCCGGAATGCTGCATTCCCGCGGACGGCACGGAGGCCGGCCCGGCATTCGTGAGAAAAAGCTGTTTCCCATGAATTCTGGAGGGCCGGGCTCCGTCCCGCCCTTTTATGTTGAAGGTCTTCATCCTATTGCTTTACCGAGAACCGGTAGATGATCGTGTTTGTATAGGTCTGCCCCGGCTGCAGCATAGTGCTTGGGAATGAGGATTGGTTAGGCGAATCAGGGAAGTGCTGGGGTTCGAAGCAGAATCCGTCCCGCGCACGGTAAACGCAACCGCCTTTACCGATGATCCCGTTCAGGAAATTACCAGTATAGAACTGCGTGGCCGGCGCGGTGGTCAACACTTCCATCACCCGACCCGACACCGGTTCCACAACCGTTGCGGCCGACCCCAGCTTCTTTTCGTTTTTATTAAGCACCCAATTATGGTCGTATCCGCCGCCGTATTTCATCTGCTGATCGGGGCTATTGATCCGGGCGCCAATTTTTTCGGGCTTCCTGAAATCCAAAGGCGTTCCTGCAACCGGCCTCAATTCCCCGGTCGGGATGAGGGCAGCGTTAACCGGAGTGAAGGCCGCGGCATTGATGGTGACCTCATGTTCCAGCACATCTCCTTTGCAGGCCAGATTGAAATAGGAATGATGCGTGAGGTTCACCACCGTATTCTTATCGGTCACTGCGGTAAAATTAAGATTCAGGGCATTGTCGTCAGTGAGCGTATAAACCGCGGTCACGGACAGGGTTCCCGGATACCCTTCTTCACCATCCCGGCTGACATAGTGAAGGGAAAGTGCCGGACCATTGACCTTTATTTCAGGGGTCGCCGCCCAGACCACCTTGTCGAAACCTTTGAGGCCGCCGTGGAGGGAGTTCTCACCATCATTTTTAGCCAAAATGAACGTTTTTCCATTTAATACGAATGAGCCGCCGGCAATCCGGTTTCCAAATCGCCCTATCAGACAGCCGAAGTAGGGACTTTTGGCAACATAATCCTCAAGCTTATCGAACCCGAGGACCACATCCCCCATCACTCCATTTCGGTCCGGTACCTTAAGTGACATGACAATGCCGCCATAATTCAGGATGCGGGCTTCCATTCCAGACTTGTTGGTAAGGGTAAAGACGTGAACCACCGTTCCATCCGCCAATTTCCCAAACACCTCAGATATAACTGCATTCATCTTCACAGGCCCTTTACTGTTATTGAAGCAGAAATCATAACTACATCAGCGTGTTTGTCCACCGCAAGTTCAACGGGGGCAAGACAATTTCGTTGATGTCACCATGAAGAACTCACCCCTGCCCCTCCAAGGAGGGGAACTCCGTTGGTCTTTATGATTTCCCATTCGATGAATTCTGTCCCTGAGGGGTTGGGGGTGGGTTCTTTTAGCGGCTAGTCCGAAATCAGATTGACGAAATTGACAGAAGCAGACATGGTTACGGGCTGCAAAAGGCACCTATATAAAGATTGTGATATGGCTGATTCAAATTCTATAATTTTCAAAACAGACGGAACTCCTCTTACCGATATCGAGGTTCGGCGGGGGTTGCGGGTAAACATCATCGCCGGTTGTCTGGGGAATGTCTGGGCAAATATTGCGGGAGGCATGCCCCTGACCATGCTCATGAACGCACTGGGCGCGAGTGGCGTAATGATCGGACTGACGTCCACGGTTGGTCAGCTGGCGATGCTCATACAGGTGTTCTCGGCCCTGGTGGCCGAGCGCCTTCCGGCGCGCAAACCCTACTGGGCGACTCTGGTACTGCTTCACCGCCTGCTCTGGTTTATCCCTGCCCTGTTGCCGCTTTTCGTGCCTCCCGGCACCCCTTGGATGGTGGCCGCTGTGGTCAGCGTGATTGCCATCAGCGCCGTGCTGGCGCAACTGGGCACAGCCCCGTGGTGGAGTTGGATGGCGGAACTGGTCCCCACCCAATCACGCGCCAGTTTCTGGGGCACCCGCCACAGTCTGGTATCAGCCGTCGGCCTGCTTGGAATGATCGGAGCCGGCTGGGCGCTGGACTTGTTCAATGATCCCTCCCGCCCGCGCCACGTGCTTAACGGGTTCGCCATTGTTTTCAGTGTGGCCGCCTGTCTCGGGGTTGCCGACATTCTGGTACACCTGGGGGTGCCGGAACCCAAGCCCGGCGGAACCCGCTCCCGCGGTAACCTGCTGGAACGCTTTATTCAGCCACTCAAAAACCGGGATTTTCTCTGGCTGACCCTCTCCATGGGCGTCTGGACATTCGGGGTCGGCCTGATCGCCCAGTTGGGATTTGTCTATCTTAATCGCGTCTATCATATCGGATATAGCGCCATGTCAGCCCTGGTGATCAGCGGTATGATCGGGGCATCAATCGCCGGCTTCCTCTGGAGTTATGTCATGGATCGCGTGGGTGCGCGCAATTTCGGCGCGGTCATGATGATTCTCGCCCCCACATTAGGCACAGGGTGGTTCTTCATGCTCGACATTCCCGTCGCCATCCACATGCCTTTCCTCCCCTCGTTTTCATTGCCACAACCCCTTCTAATCCTGCTCGTCGTCAATATCTTTGGCGGACTGTTCTACTCCGGCGTGGGCCTGGCCCAGGTCAGCCTGATCGCCGCATTGATGCCGGCGAATGGCCGGACAATGGCCATGGCCGTCCACTGGAGCTCTGTCGGGGCACTGGGGGCACTCGGCCCGTTGGCGGCGGGGAAAGTGATGGACTGGATGAATGCACACCCCATCCACTGGATTATGCCCACCGGCACTGCGTTTGGCTTTTTCCATGTTCTGATTATTCTGCAAATAACACTCGTCTGGCTGGTCGCCGTCAGAATACTACTGGCCGTAAAGCAGCGTAAGGGTGAAATGACGTTCCGCACTGCACTCGCCAGTCTGCAGGTGGGGAACCCCCTGCGCATGGTCGCAGGGACCTATAATGTTGTGGCCATGCTCAGCTCCACCACCAGCGACGGTCGCGCGGATGCCGTACGCAAACTGGGAGAAGATCGTTTCCGGATCGCCGTTCGTGACTTGATTGAAAAACTGGACGACCCCTCCTCCGAGGTGCGGGAAGAGGCCGCCATGGCACTGGGCAGGATTGGCGGGCCGGATGCAATCGAAGCACTCGTGCAAAAACTGGATGACCACAACATTGACCTGATGCCTCAAATTGCCCGCGCACTCAGGCAAACCCATGACCGGTCCAGCGTGGACGCGCTCATCCGCCGGCTCAGGGATGGGGATCGCGAAACGGTTTCTGAAACCGCACGCACCCTGGGCGAAATCGGCGATGCCCGCGCCTCCGAGCCCCTGCTGAAGGTGCTCCAGGAAAGCCATGACTCCAAAGTCATTTCAGCTTCCAGCGAAGCACTTGCCAAACTGGGCGAAATGGCGGCCATTTATGAAATCCTCCCCCGCCTTCAGCAAACCGCCAATCCTGTCCTTAAGCGCTCACTGGCCGTGGCGGTGGCTGATCTGATTGGTGAGCCGGGCGAATTTTACCGCATTCTTATCCGTGAGCAACGGAATCG
Source organism: bacterium (assembly GCA_037141135.1). Taxonomy (GTDB): domain Bacteria; phylum Verrucomicrobiota; class Kiritimatiellia; order CAIKKV01; family CAITUY01; genus JAABPW01. The sequence continues at coordinate 5,317 of JBAXDB010000007.1, forward strand.
CGGCGCCGAAGTCACGCAATTACTGGATCGTTTGAGAACTTTGATTAACTCAGCCACCCAGGATCACATGCAGGATCAAGGCCGGGCGCTGATTGAAAAAACGAAACAAATTGAGCAGGCCTATACTGCAGGACTCCTGATCGGCATCGAAGATAAGCTGTTCGAATTATCAGTCGGACTGGCAGCCCTTAACTACGGAATTAAATTTGGCGGGGATACCGAGACTTTTGTCGAGACCCTCATCTGGCATGATGCGCGCTTCGGGGTCGGCGTATGGTATCTGGAACTGATGCGCGAATTACCCAGCTCCTTTTGCCCGGACGATACGGATGCCCTGCTGGGCATTTACATCCAGTCCCTCTGGGTTGTCACGTAAGTATCAACTAAATATCACGCAACCGTTTCAACACTATCAGGATATGTCCTGATGCAATCATGGTGGCAACATGGTTTTTGGTAAACCGGTTCTGCCGGATGTGCCAGGTGAGCAAACGGCGCAAAACCATCAGATCGGCGTCTTTCAGCAAGGCGGGATCCCGGACAAAGGCCAGGGCTTCCTTTTCCCAGTTCTCCCAGTCGAACCGGACTACAAACCCGTTCTTATAGCAGGCATCCATAAAGCGGGAGACCAACTTCATGAAATCAGCGTCCGGCCAATGATCCTCATCTTCAGGGATTTGCCCGGCAGGACAAAACGCCGGATCTTCAAAAATAGGGATAAACTCCAGCAGGTTCGCCAGATGTTGTGCTTCAAGCCCTTCAGATTCTTTAATGGAACAAGTTTTCATATATGGGGAGTTTGACAGAATAAATAGAATTTTCAAAATAGTTTAAATGTGAAGCTGATTCTGTTATGAACATACAAATGAATACTGATTGTGTTTTTTGCAAAATCGTAAAAGGAGAAATTCCTTCCACCCGCCTTTATGAGGACCCTGATGTCCTTGCATTCATGGACATTGGACCAGTTGTAAAAGGGCATGTGCTGGTGATCCCAAAGGAACATCATAATCCCCTGATGGCTACTCCATCCGAAATCCTCCAGAAACTGATTGTAGTCGTTCAACAGATCGCCAAGGCCCAGATGAAGGGCCTGCAAGCGGACGGCATCAACGTATCGCAGGCGAATGGCAAAGTGGCAGGTCAAGTCGTGCCTCACATCCATTTCCACGTCATCCCCCGCTTCATGACTGACGACTATCACGGGAATTGGCTCCCCAGAAAGTACGACAGCCCGCAGGAGCTTGACTCTTTCGCCAACCGCATACGACAGGCAATCCAATAGTTCATCCGCCGGAAATTCACTATGAAACGCCTCAATTTCGAAGAAGCCATGCGGATGATTTTGAAGGAGGATCCGCGCTATCCCCTGGAGGCGTATGTCTTCCTGCGCCTTGCCCTGGACTTCACCATCCGCACCCTGAACAAACCGGCCCATGGCCCGGCCCGTCACATCACCGGCCAGGAACTCCTCGATGGCATCCGCCTTTATGCCCTGAAGGAGTTCGGGCCTATTACCCGGACGGTGCTGGAGGCCTGGGGAATCACCCAAACTGATGATTTCGGCAACCTGGTTTTTAATCTCGTGTCTCACGGGGTACTGGGCAAAACCGATCAGGACAAAAAAGAGGATTTTGCCAACGGCTATTCATTCCAGGCCGCCTTCACAGAACCCTTTCTTCCTTTTTCGCTGAAAGATTCCGCCAAACCCGTAAAGCGCAAGCGCACCACCCGCACCCAAATAAAGAAACCATCATGACAAAAAAATTCTGCAGCTTGTTCTCACTTGCCTTGGGATGCTTCATCCTTACTTCCCCTGCGGCCGACAAAACCGGAGATTCCGCTCTCACCATCCTGAAGCAGTCCAATGACCGCATCCAGACCTTCGGCCTGGACAACGGGATGACCCTGCTAATCAAAGAAGATCATTCCGCTCCGGTGGTCTCGATCCAGATCTGGGTTGGCTCCGGCTCGATCCATGAAGGCAATCTCCTCGGTGGCGGGTTGTCGCATTATGTCGAACACATGGTCTTCAAAGGAACTCCTACCCGCAAACCGGGAGAAATCGCCAAAACCATCATCGGCCTTGGCGGTGAACTGAACGCCTATACCAGCCTGGACCGGACCGTTTTTTTTACCGATATTCCCTCACGCAACTGGAAAGCTGGGCTCGACACCCTCGCCGACGCCGTGATCAATGCCTCATTTCCGGAAGACGAATGGCAACGTGAAAAAGACGTGATTCTCCGCGAGTTCAGCATGGGCAAGGATAATCCAGGCCGCCAGATTCAAGAACTGCTTTTCCACACCGCCTACACGCTCCACCCCTACCGGTTGCCGGTTATCGGCCTCAGCGATATCTTCAAATCCATCACCCGCGAGGGCCTTCTGGATTACTACCATCGGCGCTATGTGCCGGATAACATGGTAGCCGTAGTGGTGGGCGATATTAACGTACAGGAAGCCAGGACGCTCTTAACCAAAGCCTTCTCCGGTTTCACCCGCAAACCCAACCCTCCCGTCTTTATCCCGGAAGAACCCATCCAAACGGCACCCCGCTTTGTCCGGAACGTTGGTCCCTATAAAATCTCCCGCCTGATGGTGGCTTTCCATACCGTCGCCCTTGCAGATAAGGATGCGCCGGCCCTGGAACTTCTCGCCTCCATCACCGGGGGAAGCCAAAGTTCACGCCTCGTACAGGATATCAAGGAGACCCGGAAGCTCGTTCACGATATCAACGCCTCTTCGTTTACCATGCGTGATCCCGGCCTTTTTGTGGTGGAGGCCGAGCTCGATCCCGCCAGGGAAACCGAGACGCTGGACGCCATCTATGCCGCCACCACCTCCTGGGCCAAGACCCCCTTTTCAAAGGACGAAATTGAAAAGGCCCGCCGACTCATGCTGGTGGGTGAACTCGCCCGCTTGCAAACCATGCATGGCCAGGCCGCGAGTTATGCCGAAGGCCAGCTTTTCATGAAGGATCCCCGCTATGCCGAGGCCTATCTGTCGCGCCTCCAGACCGTCACCCCGGCAGAGCTTCAGGCCGTAGCCCGCAAATACCTGCGCCCTGAAAACATGGTCACCGTCATTCTCGGCCCCGAAAAGGAGTCAGCGGCCACCCTCCCGGCAGCCATGAGCCAACCGTCTGAAGTCTCAAGAGAAACCCTTTCCAACGGCATACCGCTCATCCTGCGGGAAGACCATCGGCTCCCGTTCGTTTATGTCTGCGCCGCGTTCCTGGGCGGAGTGATCACTGAAAATGAAGAGAATAACGGCATCACCCAACTGCTGGCCGAACTGCTCACGCGCGGTACACCCAACCGCTCCGCCTCCACGATCGCAGCCACAACCGAACAACTCGGCATCGATCTCTCATCCTTCGCCGGCTACAACAGTTTCGGACTTCGCGGCCAGTCTCTTTCAGGTGATGCCAATCTCCTGATGGACGTCATGTTTGACTGTCTCGGCCAGGCCTCATTCCCGACCAATGAAATCAACAAGCAAAAGACCATCCAACTCGCTGCTATTGAGGCAAGGCAGGAACAGCCTATGCAAGTGGCTCGCGAGGCGCTGGATGCCATGATCTTTGCCGGTCACCCTTACCGTCTGCAACTGACCGGCAAAAAGGAGTCGGTCACCAAACTTGACCAGACGGCTCTTCGCAACTACTACCGGCGCCAGTTGGTTTCAGGGAATATGGTCCTGTCCATTTTCGGGGATATCACGGCCAAGGAGGCCGAGGTCCTGGCAGAAAAATACACCCGCCGTATCCGCCGTGATCTTGCACCCGCCAGACTGGCAGTCACCCCTGCGCCAACTCTCCCGGCACGCGCAGAAAAACGCGAGCCCCGCGAGCAGTGCATTGTCCTTTTCGGTTTCCCCGGCGCGGGACTGGCTGATCCCCGCCGTGACGCCTTACTGCTATTGGAAAACGCCATGAGCGGCATGTCCTCGCATCTCTTTGACACCGTCCGCGATAAACGCGGCCTTGCCTATTACGCCAGCACCGCCCAACGCGTGGGGATTGACTCAGGCTTGTTCCTGATTTATGCCGGAACAAGAGAGAATGCCCTGCCGGAAGTGGAGAAGCTCTTCCTGGCCGAAATTGAACGGGTGGCCACAAAAGGCCTGGATCCCGATGAAATTGACCGCGCCCGGAATATGGTGATTGCCGGACATGAGAACGGGCTTCAAAACAATGGGAATCTGGCCATGGTATGCGCGCTTAACGAACTCTACCAACTTGGTTTTGACCATGAATTCAGCACCCGCAAACGTATCGAAGCCGTCACTCCCGCCCAGATACGCCAGGCCGCCGCCTCAATTCTCTCCACCAACAAGCTGGCCATCTCTGTCGTCCTCCCCCGCACAGGCGAAAAACTTCACCCCTGATGCCTTACAGACACTCCTGCCCCCACCATTGCGTCAAATAGAATAGAAATGACGCCGAAACTATTTTATTGACGTTAAACACATTATTATCATAAAAGGGAAACACTTTTCTGAGTCCTAACCGATTCCCTTGTTGCGACACAACCTACTCCTCGTTTTCCCCTCTATGATTAAAATTGCATTAACCGGCGGTATCGCCTGTGGGAAAAGTATGGTGGGAGAGATGATACGGGCACAAGGAATTCCAGTCTGCGAGGCAGATGAAATTGGGCACAAAGTGCTTGAGCAGGATGAGTCCATCAAAGCAGTATTAATCAGGGAATTCGGATCTGATATTGTCGGGGCAGACGGGCATATTGACCGGTTAGTCCTTGGACAGAAAGTGTTTACGGATCCTGAGATGAGACGGAAATTGAACAGTCTGACTCATCCGGTGATTCTCAAGCAACTGGCTGAATGGGTCACAAAACAAGCGGCAACATCAGACATTGCCCTCGCCATTGTTCCGTTACTTTACGAAGTCGGCGGGGAAAAAGCATGGGACGTAGTCATTTGTGTGGGCGCCCCGGAGACCGAGCAACTCAGGAGACTTTCAGAGCGGGGGCTGTCACTTGAGGAGGCGCGGGCCAGAATCGGGGCCCAAATGAGTCAGGCCGAGAAACTTGAACGGGCCGATTATGTTATTTTCAATTGCGGTAGTAAGTCATTGTTGGAGAAGCAGGTAAATCAGGTATTGCGGGGAATCCGCGGAGAGTAATTATGGACGATAGACAACCGAATTCAAATAGACCACCCGACGCGGGCAGACCAGATTCAGGCAGACCGGAGCATCGTCGGGGCGGGGGAGGACATCGCGGCCGCGGTGGTCGCCCGCAGCATCGACGCCCCCCGAAACCGGATATGATGATAGATCGTCCGCCCCAGCACCTGCCCCCCCCTCAAAACAATGGTCAGATGGCGCCACAGGATCAAATCAACCTGCCACTCACATCAGGTGAATACCAACAACCCGGAGGTGCCCCCATGCAATCCACGGAAGGGCACCCCATGCCGGACGTCGGCGCCGGGCACCCTCCGTCGGCTCTCCGCCAACAGGGAACGCCCCAATCCTTGAATTTGTCGGATCTGCAGTTACGCCCGGTCCCGGAACTCCACCTCATGGCGGAAACCTACGGACTCATCGATCTGGGCGCCCTGCGCAAGCATGAGTTGATTTTCGAGATCATGAAGGCAAATGGTCGCCTGAACGGCACCCTGCACGGAAAAGGTGTTCTGGAAATCCTGCCCGACGGCTTCGGCTTCCTGCGCTCTCCGTATTACAACTATCTCCCCTGCCCGGAGGACATCTATGTTTCCCCTTCCCAAATCCGTCGCTTCGCCCTGAGAACCGGTGATCTGGTGGAAGGCGAAATCCGGGCACCGAAGGATAAAGAGCGGTTTTTCGCCCTGGTCAAGGTGGATATGATCAACCTTGGCGAGCCGGAAAAGTCCAAAGGCAAGGTTCCTTTCGAGAATCTGACCCCTCTTTTCCCCGATCGCCGGTTCATTCTGGAACGGGAGCCCAGCGAGGTCTCCATGCGCGTCATGGATCTTTTCACCCCGATCGGCATGGGCCAGCGCGGACTGATCGTCGCCCCGCCCCGTACCGGCAAAACGGTGCTTCTCCAGAAGATTGCCAACAGTATCTCGACGAATCACCCCGAGGCGTATCTGATCATCCTGCTGATCGATGAACGTCCCGAGGAAGTCACCGATATGGAGCGCACCACCAAGGCGCATGTACTCAGCTCGACCTTCGATGAGCCGCCAGAACGGCATGTCCAGGTCGCCGAAATGGTAATCGAGATGGCCAAGCGCATGGTGGAATGCGGCAAGGATGTCTGCATTCTGCTCGACAGTATCACGCGTCTGGCCCGTGCCTACAATACCCTGCAACCACATAGCGGCAAAATTCTCTCGGGTGGTGTGGACGCCAATGCCCTGCACAAACCCAAGCGCTTTTTCGGCGCGGCCCGCAACATTGAACACGGCGGCAGCCTGACCATTATCGCCACGGCCCTGGTAGACACCGGTAGCCGCATGGACGAGGTGATCTTTGAAGAATTCAAGGGTACCGGGAACATGGAACTCTGCCTGGACCGGACCCTGGTGGACAAACGCATCTTCCCGGCCATCAATGTGGAAAAATCTGGTACCCGTAAAGAGGAACTCTTGCTCCATCCCGATGAGCTAGGTAAGATCTGGATTTTGCGTCGTGCTGTCAACGGCCTTCAGCCGGTGGAGTCGATGGAATTGATTGTGAACAAATTGAAGAAAACAAAGAGTAATGCCGAATTTCTGATGGCGATGAAAGAATAAGGGAGTATAAAGCAAACTTATGAAAGTGATAGTTGAACAGATCGGGCCCTGCCGCAAATCCTTGCGCATTGAAGTCCCGGCGGAACAAGTGACATCCGAATACCAGCAGGTTATCAAATCCATTGCAGCGCGCGCACGCATCCCCGGTTTCCGCCAGGGCAAGGCCCCGGCCGCAATCGTTGAGAAGCAGTTCTCCAAGGATGCCCTTGAGGAAACCCGGGAACGTCTGGTTCCCATGGCTTATCAGACGGCGCTCAAGCAGGAAAACATCACCCCGGTCGCCGTGGTGGACGTCAGCGATGTTCAGATCGCCAAACAGCTCCCCCTCTCCTTCAAGGTCACCGTGGACATGGTTCCCGATTTCGCATTGCCCCCGTACAAAGGGATCGCGATCACCGCCCAGAAGGTTGAGGTGAAGGATGCGGACATTGAGCAGACACTCACCAGCCTCCGCGAGCGCAGCGCGCATTTTGAGTCGGTCATCGGCCGTCCGGCACAGAAGGAAGATGTTGTGGAGATTGATTATAACGGCACCTGCGACGGACACCCCATGAGCGAAGTGGCCCCCGACCGCCCCGAACTGGCGCAAGGCAAAGATTTCTGGGTATTGCTCGCCGAGAATATGCCCGAGTTTCTGCCGGGCATTAAAGCCCAGATTGAAGGCATGGAGGTAGGACAGACCCGCGAGGTCTCCATCACTTTCCCGGCCGATTATCGCGCCAAAACCGTGGCAGGCAAAACCGCCCTCTACACCATCACCGCCAAGGGCGTCCGGGAACGGAAATCCCCGGAACTGACCGATGAGTTCGCCAAGTCGGTCGGAACCGAGTCCGTGGCCGACCTGCGGGGCAAGATTCAGGAGAACCTGCTGGCCACCGCCATGTTGACCGAGAAAAACCGCCAGAAGGACGAAATTGTCAAGTGGGTCATGGAGCACACCCCGCTCACCGACCTGCCGCAATCCCTGGTGGAAGAGGAAGCCCGCCACATTATCCAGGACGTGGTTCAGGAAAACATGCGCCGTGGCGTCAGCAAGGATGACATCGAGTCGCATCGCGAGGACATCTTCAACCGCGCTGCCCAGTCGTCTTCCGAGCGCGTCAAAGTAAACTATATCCTCACCCGCATCGCGGATGAAGAGAAGATCACCGTCACTGAGGCAGACATGGAGAAACGCTTTAGCGAAATGGTAAACCAGTACGGACAGAGTCCCGAAAAACTGAAGGCGGACATGGAAAAACGTGGCGCTATGGAAGCGCTTCGCAGGAACCTGCGCCTTGAAAAAGCCGTGGATCTTCTGCACGCGGCAGCAACCATCACCCTTGGATGACAAAGGATTACCCCATGCAAACAACCAATCAAATGCTGGTGCCAATGGTCGTCGAACAGACGGGCCGCGGCGAACGGGCTTATGACATCTATTCACGCCTCCTGAAAGATCGCATCATCTTTATCGGCAGCGGCATCGACGACGATACCGCCAGCCTGATCATTGCCCAGATGCTGTTCCTGCAGAGCGAGGACGCCGAGAAGGATATCAGCTTGTATATCAACTCGCCGGGTGGCTCGGTCACCGCCGGAATGGCCATCTATGACACGATCCAGTTCCTGAAGTGCGATGTCGCCACCTACTGCATGGGCCAGGCGGCCAGCATGGGCGCCGTGTTGCTGACGGCAGGAGCCAAGGGGAAACGCTTTGCTCTCCCCAATGCCCGCATCATGATTCATCAGCCTTGGGGCGGCGCCCAGGGTCAGGCCACGGATATCAGCATTCAGGCCAAGGAAATCCTGCGCCTGCGGGATCGTCTGAACGGCATTCTGGCCTTCCACACCGGCAAATCGCTTGACGCGATTGCCAGGGACTCTGACCGGGACTTCTTTATGTCAGCTGACGAGGCCTGCGCCTACGGACTGGTGGATTCGGTTCTGGTCAAAAACGTAAAAGCCAGCACAAAGAAAAACTGAGTCCGGTATGGCTAAATCAAAAAACATAGAGCCCGGCTGTTCGTTCTGCGGGCGCAGCGCGCGTGACGCAGGCAATCTGCTTGCCGGCCCCAATGACGTCTTTATCTGCCAGGGCTGCTCTAAACTCAGTCAGGATATGTTCGAAAAGAGCGCCAAAGGCGGCAAGCCTGAAGCGGCGTCCGCTACCCAGCCCGCCGCCGCCAAAAAGGAAAAGCTTCTACCACCATTGAAAATTCCGAAGCCTCACGAGATCTATGATTATCTCAATCAGTACGTCATTGGCCAGGATCACACCAAAAAGGTTCTATCCGTAGCGGTTCATAATCATTACAAGCGCCATCAGCAGTCCTCCCATGTTGAGGCCCAGAAAGCTTACAAGGATGTTGAAATTGAAAAAAGTAACATCCTGATGATCGGGCCCACGGGAACCGGCAAGACCCTGCTTGCCCGGACGCTCGCAAAGTGTCTGGATGTTCCCTTCAGCATCTCCGACGCCACCACCCTGACCGAGGCGGGCTATGTCGGCGAGGATGTTGAAAATGTACTCCTGCGTCTGATTCAAGCCGCTGATGGCGACATTGCCCGGGCGGAGCGCGGCATCATCTATATCGATGAAATCGACAAAATCGCGCGTAAAACCGAAAATGTATCCATAACACGCGATGTTTCCGGCGAAGGCGTTCAGCAGGCCCTGTTGAAAATTATTGAAGGCACCACGGCCAGTGTTCCTCCGGGTGGCGGCCGGAAACACCCCCAACAGGAATATCTCAAGATCAACACCGAACACATTCTCTTTATCTGCGGCGGCGCCTTCGTGGGCATGGACGACATTCTCCGTCGCCGCCAGCACAAGCAGACCCTGGGCTTCGGTGAACCCGAAAAGAAAAGCGCGGCCGAACTGATCACCACCCGGATTGAGCCGGAAGATCTGATGCGGTACGGATTGATCCCGGAATTTATTGGCCGCCTCCCCATCGTAACCATGTTGAGCGCCCTGACCGAGGAGGATCTGGTGCGGGTGCTGGTGGAGCCCAAGAACTCAATGATCCGCCAGTATCAGAAGCTCATGGCCATGGAAGATGTCAAGTTGACCTTTGCCGACGCCAGCCTGAAAGAACTCGCGCGCATCGCCGCCAAAAAAGGCACGGGCGCACGTGGACTCCGGGCCATTCTGGAACATCTGATGCTGGAAGTCATGTTTGAGGTTCCGAAACGAGGCGATGTCCATGATTTCAACGTCACCAAAGCCATGGTCATAGCCCAAAAAGTTTCACTTGATGCCGTGGCAGAGTCGGTGGCGTAAGCAGGCAGAAAGGTTAACTGATACCTTATAATTGGCTTCTCAATGCCCGGTAATCTGTCTTTCCAGTCCCAAGTAATGGGATCTCAGCGACTTGGCGGATCATACGGATGTTGTGGATCGGCGAAAGGCCTGCGGCTTTGATCTGATTGTTGACGTCCTCCCGCTCCAGTTCGCGAATGGTAAAGAGCACCAGTTCGGGATTCAGTTCAACCGGGGTGGCTTCCACCGCCAGAATAGGCTTCTCGTCAGCAGGGGTCCCATAGTGCCGCACCAGCACGTCCTCAATGGCAGGCAGGGAGACCATCTCACCACCCAGTTTGACAAACCGCTTGAGACGTCCTGAAAACACCAGCGTCCCATCCACCTGCTGCTTCACGAGATCACCGGTGCGATACCAGGATTTCCCATCAAACTCCACAAAAGGGCTGGAACCTTCATAGTTAAGGTACCCACCAAAAATACTGGGACCTCGCACGAGTAATAATCCGGCTTTCCCGGGCTCCACTGACCGTCCCGTCTCGACATCCTGCAGCACGTACTCAACCGATGGCAAAACCTTGCCGATGGTTCCCGGCTTCGGGTCCTTCTCATCATTTGCGGACACCACCGGTGAACACTCCGTGATGCCATACCCTTCAATCAACTTCATGTCAGGCCAAAGCCGCTTCACCAGCTCATAGGTTTGTTCCGGACATTTCTCCGCCCCGGAAATCACAGCGCGGAGAGTTCGGAGCGCATCTTTTTCCCTCTCCCCTTTTGCGCCCCCCTCACCTCGGTCCTCTCCCGCAAGGGGAGAGGAAGGCACAGCCCGCAGAATCCCGTTCAGAAAAGTGGGCGTCCCAACCAACATCGTAATCCGATAGGCCTCAATCAGCCTGACCAGAATCGCCCCCTCGGTCGGATTGGGATGATAGGCTACGGGAATACCACTGCAGAGCGGTAGCAGCATCGTACAAGACAACCCGAATGAATGAAACGGGGGCAGGATGCCAATCAACCGGTCTTCCGGCAGGAACCGGAATACCTGGCAGAGATCCCGCATGTTGGTCAACAGGTTCGTATGGGTCAACGGAACCGCCTTGGGCGTGCTTTCAGAACCACTGGTAAATAGCACAACGGCCGTATCAGGAACTTGAATGACACCCAGCTTTCGTTGCCATCCAAATCTTGCCCCCAGCCAGGCGTGAAGTTTGTCGCTTTTCCCAATCTTCAGCCCCACCTGCTCCATCAACACAAAGCGGGCTTTCAAGTCGCCCAAACTGCCGGATTGTGACTCAATTTTTTGGACCACACGCGCGGCGGTCAGAACCGCTTTCACCCCCAGCAAGTCCAGCGAATGCGTCATATTCCTCGCACCCACCGTCCAATTCACCATCACCGGAATTTTCCCCGAGAAAAGCGCAGCCAGATAGAGCATACCCGCGCCGGCAGAAGCGGGTAGCATGATCCCGACATACTGCCCTGGAATCTTCTCAATCTGAGGTTTTAATGCCAGAATACCCGTAATGATATCCCGATAGGTTTTTACACCACTAATCTGGTCAGCCAAAACCACCCGATCGGGTCCAAGCGCCGCCTGAGCAAGAAAAACGGAGGCCAGAGTGGAGCCGGGCGGGAGGTCCACCCTGGCCGCTGCTGCCCTGGCGGCCAATTTAAACCAGGGAGGAGGTATGGGTTTGAGCTCCACCTTGCCATGCGCCGCAACATGACCACGCGTCGCAAGAAACAGATCCCCCACCGTCTCAATGGCTGCTGAGTCACCCACGGCGAAACCAAATTCTGATTCCACCCATATCCCAAGATCGACAATGGACAGGCTATCGAGATTAAGATCCCGTGATAGTGAATCCTCAACCCGAATAGAAGAGCGTCCTGTCATTTTTTTGAGATGTTGAATAACCAGATCACGGGTGGCCGCAGGCACCTCATCAATATCCACCTGACTCACCTGGCTCACCGGCTCCGGCATTTCATGGGCGGCCGCTTTCTCCCAGCGGGTGTAGGGCACATACCAGGCCGGGGGAGCATCCTGATTGTAAAAACCTTCAAGGTACCGGTTCAACACCGCACGGCCCGCAGCACGGGGGAAATCAACGGGCTCGGACAAGACAATGTCAACCTTGCGGCGTGGAGCAAAAAAGAGGCCGCTGGCAAGCAGGGATCGTACGGCTTTCCGCATCACTTGCCCGATCACCGGCGCCTTACCGGAGGCCCGGCTGAATGAACTCCCCCAAAGTCCCCGCGTACGCACGAGCACCACCCGCACCTCCGGCAGTCGCGCAAGAATAGTTTCCACCGCACTGGCCCCCGCCAGTTCTTCACAACGCTGACGGGCAATGTGGCCAGCAGGATATAGCAGAAGGTTGCTCCCGCTCTTCAGGGCTTCAATGCACTTTTCAACGCCCTCTTCCACCGCCTTGCGGCTGGACTCCCCGTAAATGGCAGGATCAGGAATGGTAACGACGTTGATCTTTTTCGCAAACCAGCGTACTCCGGGCCGGTTCACCTGATCCTGATCCGCCAAGGGGCGGGGACGAAAACGCGGATAAAGTCGCGTCATAAGAATGACAGGATCAATCAGGGCCGGATGATTGGGCAAAAACAGAATTCCGGTTCGCCCCCGTGCGGCAACCTCATCCAGTCCCTCGACCCGGACACGATAACGAAGTCTAAGCAGCCAAGAGACCAAGTTAACTATGAAGGCGTTAAACACAGACGTTTCTCCCGGCCACATTATCCGCCAACCGTTTCCTTCTGCTTACGGAACAGCAAAAACAGCACTCCTGAAACAACAAGCGAAGCAACCCCCATCGCACCAAAGGCGGAGGTTGGGCGCAGATGTGCGTTAAGGAAATTGGAAAAAAGACCGGAAGAAAGGATTCCGATAAACACGATAAAATTCACCGCCGACAGTACAGCACCCTTACGTGCAATTGAAGGCCGGATTTGAAGAAAACTTTCCATGGGAATAAGAATCCCTCCGCCAAAACTTCCCAACAGGAAAATCAGCACAAAGATCGCGGAACGATGGAGGGGCCCTGGCAGAAACGGCACCCCGGCCATGGCCACCATAACCAGCGACATGGCCAGGCAAAGCGGCCAGACCACCCGATACCAACGGCCGATGGGGACCAAACGACTGCTGATCACTCCCCCGGCGGCAAGCCCCACCAACTGCGCCACAATCAGATAGCTGGTCATCGTTTTGGTCATATTAAATTGATTAATACCCAATGGGTTAATGATCAGAATGCCCAGTGACCCGACAAGCCAGACAAAGACATTCGTGAAAATGGTGGTCGCCAGCAACGGATCCTTGCGGGTGGCGATAAGCTCTTGAACCGTATGCACGGGCCCCTTCCAGGGAAACTTCAAAACCGGATTGGCAGCCGGCCGGTGCGGCACCCCGTAACTCACAAGCACTCCCACAATAGCCACACCCACAACTGTGCCGGCCACCAATAGGCGGCCCGCATCAATCCCCCACCATACTCCCTGGCGATCAAGCATGATCCCAGCTACCGCCACCCCTCCCAGAATCGCAAGGGTCACCAGCATGCGCAATATTCCGTTGGCACGGGTGACAAACCGTTCCGGATAAAGGTCAGGCAACGACCCGTTCATGGCCGGACTGAATAATGTGGCCTGGAACCCCATTATGAAAAGCATGGTGAAAATAAGAGGCGAATTCCCCATACAAATACCCACAGCGCCGAACAGCATCGCCAGCAACTCCAGCCACTTGGCCGCGATCACCACATGGCATTTGGCAAAACGATCCGCACACCAACCTGCCGGAGCGGCAAAAAGAATGAAGGGCAACGTGAAGACACTCAAGGCATACCCCTGCATATCATTATGGCCGGTGGCAACAAACAACACCAACGCCGCCTGCTTGTAAAAGTTGTCATTAAAGACACCCAATCCATAAGACGAGGCCATACAGGCAAACTGGCCGCGGGCATGCCGGAGAATTTCGGCATCATCTTCAGATCCCGAATGCTTGTTTATCAGTTCATTCATAGGTGGGATGTTTTAACAGAAGCCCGTAAAGCCCGCAAAGGAAACAAATTCTGGATTCTGGATACTGAATTCTGGATACTCCCCCTCATGCCCCTCTTCGACGCCCATTGTCACTTGCAGGATGAGCGACTCTTCCAGCACCTGGATGAAGCCATGCAACGCGCCACCAACGCGGGAATAGGCGGCCTGATGTGCTGCGGCAATTGCGAGGAGGACTGGCCCCGGTTACCTGGTATTGTCCGGCGCTTTCCCCAAGTCCGCCTCTCGTTCGGTCTCCACCCCTGGTATATTGGCAAGCGCTCTGAGGCCTGGCTGCACGCCCTGAAGACCCATCTCACCACCACCCCATCCGCCGTCGGCGAGATTGGCCTGGATCACGCCCTGGATAAAGCCACGTTTGCAGACCAGGAAACCGTATTCCTGACTCAGATCCATCTCGCCAATGAACTCCAACGCCCTGTCACAATCCATTGCCGCCGCGCCTGGGGGCGAATGATGGAATTACTGGACGAAAAAGGCTGGCCCGCCCATGGCTTTGTGCTCCATTCCTATTCCGGCTCCTGCGAATTGGTTCAACCGCTGGTCCGGCGCGGGGCTTTCTTCTCCTTTTCCGGCGCCATCACCTTTGATCAGAATCGCAAGGGCCGGGAAGCGTTAATCACCGTTCCGCTTGATCGCCTGCTTATTGAAACGGACGCGCCAGACTTGATGCCCCTACTTCCTCCAGACGCACCATTCATTTCTGGCTCCCAAGGTCCAATCAACGAACCGGTCTATTTGACGGAAATTCTGAAGGTGGCCGCGCGAATCAGGAATGCTCCCGAGCAGGAGTTGGCGGAAATTACGACACGCAATGCGGAAGAGCTTTGGGGTCAGCTTTTGGGCGTGAACTATTTCGGATTTAGAAACACAATCAAGCTAATTTAGAATTACCATCTTTTTCTTATAGGTATCCCGGCGGCTATTAACTCTTTCTTGATTTGCGGAATAGTATATTCGCCGGTATGAATCATGCCGGCAATGATGGCGGCATCAGCTTTCCCAATCGTGAATGCATCCGCCAGGTGCGAAGGCTTACCCGCCCCGCCGGAGGCCACGACCGGTATCCGGACGGCCTCGGCAATCATACGGGTCAGCGTGAGCTCAAATCCCGTCCTCATCCCATCGGCATCCACGGAGTTCACCACAATCTCTCCGACACCTAAATCTTCGGCTTGCCGCGCCCAGGCCAGGGCGTCCATTCCCGTGCGCTCACGAAAGCCGCGGGTAGTTACCTCGTAGCCGCTGGGGAAACGGGGATCATTCTCCACGCGCACGGGATCCATTCCCAGCACGATACATTGCGAGCCAAACGCCTTTGCCCCATCGGCAATAATCTGCGGGTTCACCACCGCGAGGGAATTCACCGAAATCTTCTCGGCCCCCGCCAACAGCACCCGTGACATATCCGCCAGATTGGAGATCCCACCGCCTACCGCAAAGGGAATATGAATGGCACGCGCCACCTCGCGCACCATCTCAATGTCAATCGGGCGCCGCTCGGCAGAGGCCGTGATATCATAGAAAACTAATTCATCGCAGCCTTCTTCATAATATTTTGCCGCCATCTCGACCGCATCGCCAAGCACCACATTGTTCTGGAATTTAACGCCCTTGGTGACCTTCTTGTTCCGCACATCCAGACATGGAATGATTCGTTTCGTCAGCATTGTCCATCCCATCGACTAAAGTTTTCAAACACTTTCAATCCGACCCGACCAGATTTCTCGATATGGAACTGGGTTGCCACAAGGTTATCACGTCCCACAACGGAAGTGAATTCCACCCCCGCATAGTCGGTCATCCCCACACTATCGTTCAAATTCATCGTCAACGGGTAGTAACTGTGTACAAAATAAAACTCGGTTTCGTCCTCAACGCCGGCAAATACCGGGTGCGATCGGCGGAACCGCACGGCATTCCAGCCGATCTGTGGCACTTTATCAGCAGGATTTGTTGGCCGGAATAGCCGCACCTCGCCAGGGATAAAGCCCAATGCGGGCGTGCCGCCATCCTCCTCAGACCGGTCAAACAGGACCTGCATTCCTACGCAAATACCAAGGAAGGGAGTTCCCCTCGCCACCACGGTTCGCAGCACATCGACCAGCTTCAACTCCAGCAGATTGCGCATCGACGCGCCCGCGGCGCCAACGCCAGGAAAAACAACCCGGTCCGCCTGCAGAATCGTCTCCGGCCGGTCAGTAATGGCCGCCTCAACCCCAATGGCCTCAAATGCCAGCTTCACACTGGTCAGATTTCCCGCCTTATAATCTACAATTGCTATCATGTGTGCCTTTTTTTCCAACCCACCCCTTGCATTTCGGGGGTCATAGTCTTATCCTACGGACCGATCTTGTCGAGAAAGAGTTTTTATGAAAGGAATTTATTATGAATAAATTTTTCATCGTGTCCATGGTTGTCCTTGCGCTTTTAGGAGGCATCGCCCTTCATGGTGAAGCCGCCTCCCTCCACAACGCCATCAAAGAGCAGGATCTGGCGCAGGTCCGCCTGCTGCTAAAAGCGGCCGACACCAACATGGTGAATGCGCAGGATTCCAACACCACCACCCCGCTGGTTCTTGCCGCCATCCAGGGGAATCTGGATATTGTTAAAGAACTTATTACGGCCGGAGCTAATGTGAATCTGGCCACAGAAGGCGGCCTGACCCCCCTGCATTGCGCCGTCAACAAGGATTTCCATGAGGTCGCGAAATATCTCATCAAAAAAGGCGCCAACGTCAACGCCGTCACCGCCAAAGGCTCCACCTCGCTTCATTGGGCGTCGTACAATAAAAACTATGCCCTGTGCAAGTTACTGATTCAAGCCGGCGCCATCGTCAATGCCAAGGCAATGAATGGGTTCACCCCGCTTCACTGGGCGGCCTATACGGACGCCGGGGATCTTGTCACCCTTCTCATTGCAAATGGCGCGGATCTTACCCTGACCGACAACAACAACCAGACGGCGCACGCGGTGGCCGAGGAACGTAACGCCAATTCAGCCCTTGAAGCCATGAAGCCTCGCAAACCCTCTGTCATGGCAGGTCTTTTAAGCAGCTCAAAGAAATCCGAGAAAAAACCAGAGCAACCGGCAAAAGAAATCCCCCCGCCGCCGGCTCCGGCGAAAATTCAAAAACCTGTAATTCAGGCTGCTGCTGAACCTGAAGGCAAGATAACCAAGGATTTCAGCAATGGCGCCCGCTACACCGGTCAAACGATTTCAACCACCAAACGCTATGAGGGCGAGATCTCTTTCCCTGATGGCTCGCGCTATATTGGACAACTCCTCGCGAACAAAAGAGACGGTCAGGGTAAACTGACACTCCCCAATGGCGCTCAATATGACGGGAACTGGCGGTTAGATGCACGAGAGGGTCTCGGATCCGAGATCTTTACAACCGGCGACAAATATACCGGTCAATGGAAAAATGACGCCATGGACGGCGAGGGCACCTACACCTTTATTAATGGCGGCCTCATTACCGGCCTATGGAAAAACGGACATCTGGCCAAAGGCCATGGTTCCTTCAAGTTCGGAGAAAGCGATCAATACAACGGGGATTGGCAGAATGACATGATGCATGGCGAAGGCACCTACATCACCTCCGGCGGAATCCAGACTTCCGGCTACTGGGAAAAGAATACATTTAAAGGCACTCAGCCGCCCTCCCGGTAGGGCGTACGGCTGGAGTTATTGGTTATAAGTTATTGAGGGATAACGAAATTTCTTGATAACAAATAACTGATAACTGATAACGAATAACTGACAGCAAACAACCAAGGAAGACAAATATGAAGCAAATTAAAGTATTCCTGAATGAAGATGAAATGCCCCGCCAGTGGTACAATATCGCCGCCGACTTTCCCCATGCCATGCCCCCCCCGATAACACCGGAAGGCAAACCAGTAACCCCCGAGATGCTGGCCCCTGTATTCCCCATGAACCTGATTGAACAGGAAGTCAGCACGCAGCGCTGGATCGACATCCCGGATGAAGTCCTGCAAATCCTCTGGCAGTGGCGCCCCAGCCCGCTCTGCCGTGCGTACCGGCTTGAGCAGGCCCTCAAGACCCCCGCCAAGATCTTTTATAAGAACGAAGGCGTCTCCGCCCCCGGTAGCCACAAGCCCAACACCGCCGTTCCGCAGGCCTATTACAATAAAATCTTCGGCATCAAACGGCTCTCCACCGAAACCGGCGCCGGCCAGTGGGGCAGTTCGCTCGCCATGGCCTGTCAGATGTTCGGACTGGAATGCAAAGTCTACATGGTGAAAATCAGCTTCGAGCAGAAGCCCTTACGCAAAATTATGATGCGAACCTGGGGTGCCCAATGCATCGCCAGCCCGAGTATGGAAACCAATGCCGGCCGCGCTGTTCTGGCCAAGGACCCCAACTGCCCCGGCAGCCTCGCCATTGCCATCAGCGAAGCGATTGAGGACTGCGTCACCCACAAGGATACGCGCTATGCCCTCGGCAGCGTTCTGAACCATGTGCTGCTGCACCAGACCATCATCGGTCTGGAGACCAAAAAACAATTCGAAAAAATCGGCCTCTATCCCGATGTTGTCATCGGCTGCGCCGGCGGCGGCTCCAATTTTGCGGGCATCAGCTTCCCGTTCCTGGCAGACAAGATCGCCGGAACGAAGAACCCCAGGGTGATCGCCGTCGAGCCGGCCGCCTGCCCCAAGATGACCAAGGGCACGTTCGCCTATGATTCCGGCGATGTCGCCATGATGACCCCCCTGCTGCCCATGTACAGCCTGGGTCACGATTATGTTCCCGCCCCTATTCATGCGGGCGGCTTGCGTTACCACGGCATGGCCCCCCTCGTCAGCCACGCCATGCGCGAGGGGCTGATTGAGGCACAGGCCATCCCGCAGTTGGAATGCTACCGAGCCGCCATGGCCTTCTCGCAGGCTGAAGGGTACATCCCCGCGCCGGAGACCTCCCATGCCATCGCCATGGCCATCCGTGAAGCCAACCAGGCAAAGGAAGAGGGCAAGGAGAAGGTCATCGTTCTCAATTGGTCCGGCCACGGCATTATGGACCTGACCGGCTACCAGGCATTCTTCGACGGCAAGCTGACGGACTACATCATGCCTGACGACGAGATTGAGAAAGCCAAGGCCTGCCTGAAAGATCTCCCTAAACCTCCACCGTTGGGATGATCAGAACCTGAAAACCCCATCTGAAACGTTTCAGATGGGGTATTTACCCGACCTTGATATCCGCCTCCAATCCGTAAAGGACTGATTAGAGATCAAAAACACTTAGGCGACGCTTGTCCCCGCCAATAGGACCAAGTAGAGTGATCGGACAAAAAGAGTGCAAGGAGACACGTTATGAAGTTCGTGAGTCTGACTGTAAAGAACTGGATGAACTTTAAGGAACTTTCCGATGTTCCTCTCCACACCCGCAACTACGTCATCGGCGCGAACGCGGTCGGCAAATCAAATTTCCTCGATGTCTTTCGATTCCTGCGAGATGTAGCCTCACCCGCTGGGGCTAAACCGACTGCCGGCGGTTTACAGGAGGCCATCAACCGCCGCGACGGAATCAGGAAACTCCGATGTTTGCACGGGAAAAAGGACAGCGAAGTTCTAATCGACGTGAAGGTCAAAGACGGTAAAGTTCTTTGGCGCTATGTATTGGGGTTCAAGGGAGAGGGAAAGGCAAATAATCGTGTATTAATTAGACAGGAATCCGTCTTCAAGAACGACCGACTATTGTCCGAATGCCAACGACCCGACAAAGATGACAAGCAGGATCTTGACCGTCTCACTGCCACCTATCTGGAAAACCCCAACGCCAATAAAGAGTTTCGCGGCTTGGCCCACTATCTCAGCACCATCACCTACCTTCATCTTGTACCTCAACTTCTGAAGCATGCCGACGAGATCGGAGGAAACCGACTTAACCGAGATCCTTTCGGTCAGGGATTCCTCCAACGCGTAGCGGAAACGAAAGGCAAAACACAGGGTGCTCGACTTCGAAGGATACAGGCAGCGCTAACCAATATCGTCCCGGAATTTCAATTGTTGCGCTTCGATCAGGATGAAATCACTGGTGCACCGCATTTGATTGTGAACTTCAAGCACTGGAGAGAAAAAGGAGCATGGCAAAACGAAAAGCAGTTCTCTGACGGCACGCTGAGACTGATCGGGTTGCTCTGGTCTCTTATGGAGGGAGACTCGCTTCTGCTGCTTGAGGAACCAGAGCTATCTCTTAACGAGTCCATCGTCAATAAACTGCCGAAACTAATTCAACATGTCCTCAAGTCGGGAAAATACACCGACCGACAGGTGATCATCACCACTCATAGCGAAAAACTTTTATCCGACCTTTCGATCGGCGCGGAGTCCGTCATTCGTTTCGTGAGCACAGCCGACGGAACTATGCTGCAACCGGCCAACGAGAAAGAAGTATTCATGCTGAAGAGCGGTTTCTCGGTGGGCCAGGCACTCCTGCCCGCTGTAAAGCCGGAAGGCGTCGAACAACTTCTTCCTGGATTTTAATGCACCTCTCCAATTCCATTTTCGTGGTGGCTGAGGATGCCTTAGGTTTGGCTCTCGGCAACCGGTTAGTTCAAGAACACAACGTGCTATCCGTTTGGCGTGAGACCAATGCGCGGGGCTGGAGCGCGATCAAACGCGACATTCTAAAATACGAAAACATGGCGCGGAATGGGTTTCCGGTACTTATCCTGACTGATCAAGATTCCCGCACTTGCTGCCGCCTGCTCTTAGACGAATGGTTTGGCGGACGTCATGGTCCACATCAGAATCTGGTGTTGCGTATCTGTGTACGAGAAGCCGAGGCATGGCTGATGGCCGATCCGGGTCCTTTGGCTAGTCTGTTACGCTTGCCCAAAAAGCGTATTCCGCTACAACCCGAGACTTTGGCTGATCCCAAGCGATCCCTTCTTGCCTTGGCTACCCATGCGCCCGCAAAAGTTCGCAAGGGCCTGCTCCCGACGCCAGGTTCCACTGCGATAATCGGGCCGGAGTATAACGAATTTCTCTGCTCTCTCGTGGCGACATGGGACATCAATTCAGCAGCCAAACGCGCCCCCTCCCTTGCCAAGGCGAGACAAAGGATTGAAGAACTCGCGACAAGAGTTAAGTCTAGTAATCCACAACACCACGGTTGAACGAATCAATACAAAATCGCAAAGCCCAGGCTTGCCTGCAAGATCTGCCGAAGCTCACATCTCTGAAGTAGGTAAAGCTCAAAAACCCAATCTGAAACGTTTCAGATGGGGTTTTTGCTTTTGTGGTTCACCCCGCCGTGACCGTCATGAGCGTCATGGTGTCGTTCCCAAAAATGTCCACCACCTTTACGGCAATGGTATATCGGCCTGGCTTGGGGAAGGTAGAGACGCATATTCGTAGCCATTCGTAGTCATTCGTAGTCATTAAAAATCATATTTGTAGTCTATTCCAGCCATTCGTAGTCTATTTTAGCTCATTCGTAGTCATTGGCGGAAGACGCCAAAGGCTGCCTGGACCGTAGCCTTCCACCTTCACAAGACCCTCTCGCCGTAGCTTTTGCAGAAGGTTGTGGATCTTTTTTTTCTTTTGTTCAGCAGTCAGGAGATCAGAAAGCTTATTGTCTAGCAGTCGGGCGAACTTAGCCCTCTTAGCCTCACCGAATTTCCTCAAGTACTCAATCATCAAGTCGCAATAATAGGCGTCATCAGTTGAACCATGGCCTCGGCAAGAAAGCGGTTGCGATACCGGGTGGGCGTTCGGTTATTCAGCACATATTCCCGGGGTGTAGCCAGAAAAGCAAGCACGTCGTAGCTTTCTGAAGTCTTCTTCTTGAATCCCACATGGATTGGCGTATATTCTGCCGTCTTTACAGCGGGAGCCTCACGATCATGAATGAACATTATCCGTTTAACGAAATTGAGCCCAAGTGGCAGAAGTATTGGCAGGATCAGAAGGTGTTCAAGGTGGACACCTCGATCCATCAGAAGAAATATTACTGCCTGACCATGTTCCCCTACCCGTCCGGCACCATGCATGTGGGGCATGGCCGGAATTATATCATCGGCGACGCCGTGACCCGTTACAAAATGGTGCGCGGCTTCCGCGTGTTATCCCCCATGGGATGGGATGCGTTCGGCCTGCCTGCTGAAAACGCGGCCAAACAGCGCGGTGTTCACCCCAAGGAATGGACCTACAGCAACATCAAACAGATGAAGCGCCAGCTACAGTCCTGGGGTATTGCCTATGATTGGGATCGCGAAATCGCCACCTGCCATCCGGACTACTACAAATGGACCCAATGGGTCTTTCTCAAGCTCCATGAACGCGGCTTGGCCTTCCAGAAGAACGCCCCCGTCAACTGGTGCGAGTATTGCACCACCTTGGCCAATGAAGAAGTCCTGTCCGATGGCACCTGTGAACGCTGCGGCCGAAAAGTGGTTAAGAAGGACCTCACCCAGTGGTTTTTTAAAATCACCGAATATGCCGGCAAACTTCTGGATGATTTATCGTTACTCGATCAATGGCCCGAAAAGGTCCGCACCATGCAGGGTAATTGGATCGGACGCTCCACTGGCGCCAAGGTCGACTTTACCGTTGCGGAAACCGGCGATCCCTGTCCCGTATTCACAACCCGCCCCGACACCATTTACGGCGTAACTTTCATGGCGCTGGCCCCGGAACATCCTCTGGTCGGAAAACTGCTCGTAAACAATCCGCGCGCCGCAGAGATTAAAGCCTTCGTTGAGAAGGAGAAAATGGTCTCCGCCGCCGAACGCACCGATGACACGACCAAAAAAGAAGGCGTATTCACCGGCTTTCACGTCCGTAATCCCTATAACGGTGAACTGGCCCCCCTCTGGATTACGAACTATGTCCTGATGGAATACGGGACCGGCGCGGTCATGGCCGTACCCGCCCACGACCAGCGTGATTTCGATTTCGCCAAGACCTATAACCTGCCCGTCAAGATCGTCATCCAGAACCCGAAAGGAACACTCGATGCCGCCACCATGAAGGAGGCGTATGTCGAAGACGGAACCATGGCTAACTCCGCCCCCTTCAACGGGCGGAATAACCGCGAAGCAATGACGGATATAATTCAATTGGCCAAAGATAAAGGATTCGGCGATTTCACCACGCATTACCGGATTCGCGACTGGCTGATCAGCCGCCAACGCTATTGGGGCTCGCCCATCCCGATCATCCACTGCAAGGACTGCGGCGCAGTGTCGGTGCCTGAAAAGGATCTGCCGGTGTTACTCCCGGATGATGTGGATTTCAAAACCGAACGCGGTAATCCCCTCTCCTTCCACGAAGGCTTCATTAACACCACCTGCCCGAAATGCGGCAAGGCGGCCCGCCGCGAGACTGATACACTGGCGCAGTGGATTTGCTCCTGCTGGTATTACCTGCGGTACGTCAACCCGCGCGACAACACAGTGGCGTATAATAAGAAGGACGTCGATTACTGGCTGCCGGTGGACCAATATATCGGCGGCATAGAGCATGCCGTGCTGCATCTGCTTTATTCACGGTTTATCCTGAAGGTTCTGCATGATGCCGACACCTGTTCATTCTGCGAGCCGTTCAAGGCGCTGTTCACACAGGGCATGATCTGTAAGCGCAGTGAAAAGGATGGCCAGCTCCACAAGATGTCAAAATCCAAGGGCAATGTGGTCTCGCCCGACGAACTGATTCGCGAATATGGCGCCGACACCGTGCGGCTCTACACGCTCTTCATTGGTCCGCCGGAGAAGGACGCCGAGTGGAGCGACACCGCCGTGGAAGGTTCATTCCGGTTCCTCCGTCGCATCTGGCGCCGGGTTCAGGAGACCCACCCCCTGCTGCAGGCTTCCGCCTCACTGAAAACCGATCTTTCAAAAATGGAGACACCGGAGCGGGATCTTTATCGGAAGCTGCACGAAAGCATTGCCAAGATTACACACGATCTGGAAGGGGCGTTTCAATTCAATACCGCCATTGCCCAGATCATGGAATTGATGAATGCAGTGGACGCCATGAAAGTGGACGCCGCCAGCAGCGAGCAATGCCGGGCTGTCTACCGGGAAACCATTGAGACCCTGGTGGTGCTGATCTCGCCTTTTGCCCCGCATATCGCCGAGGAGCTGTGGGTCGAGCTCGGGCATCAGCCCAGTGTTCTCTCGGCCCCCTGGCCGCAGGTAAATGAAAAAGCCCTGGCGCGGGACACCATCGAGATCGTCGTTCAGCTCAATGGCAAAATCAAAAACCGCGAGGTCATACCCACACGCCTGACGCCCAAGGAAATTGAGACACACGTCCTGACGTTGGAGCCGGTGAAACAGATGCTGACAGGGCTCACCATCCGCAAAGTGGTGGTGATCCCGGGCAAATTGGTCAACATAGTGGCCACTCCATGAATCGTTGGCTGACCAAACTTAAGGAACTGACCCGGTCCACTTTCGCCCTGACCTCCGGCGAGCGCAAAGCTGTCGGCCTCGTGCTGGCCCTTGCGCTGCTGGGGTTAAGTGTAAAATGCTGGCACGCTCATCAGGAGCGACAAACTTCCTCGGTTATTGGCAGGTAAAGGCTTCTTATTTTGTGGCCAGGCGGGCCAAATCCTGAATGTGCTCCCAATATTTGATTCCGGCAATCATCGGGATGTCATTATGGTTGGCACCGGGCACCCAATATGCAAGTTTCGGGACTCGGGCTGACTCGAATAACTTCCGCCCGTGCCATACTGGAATAACCTCATCATTCAGGCCGTGAATCAAAAGTAACGGGCATGCTATCTCGCGGATCCGACGGTCATTACGGAACCTGTCGAAGGGGGCTATCGAAATC
Organism: bacterium; assembly: GCA_037141135.1. Classification (GTDB taxonomy): domain Bacteria; phylum Verrucomicrobiota; class Kiritimatiellia; order CAIKKV01; family CAITUY01; genus JAABPW01. Next base: position 30,211 of record JBAXDB010000007.1, read on the forward strand.
ACTGTCCTGACGCGAAAAGCCGTCACGAAAGGGCTTTCCATGATCAGTCCACCCACCTTGTGTTTTGCGGCCAGATGGGCCGCGACCCCCGCCCCGACCGATCGGCCGTGAAGGATGATCCGATTCAATGGGATTTTCTTATCATTGACCAAGTGGTTCAGCGCCGCCTCACCATCCTCGCAGGCTTTTATCGTTCCGGGCTTGCCATCGCTGATCCCATACCCACGGTAGTCGAATGCATAGACTTGAAATCCCTGACTCCGGTACTGTTCAAAAAACTCATGAAGATCCCCGATATCCTCCGCATTCCCATGGCAATGGAGAATCGTCCATGTCGCCGCAGGATTGGGAAGGGCCAGAACTCCGATTTTTTCTGATGCGGAAACGGGGATCCGGTAAAAGTCACCCCCCTCGCAATACGACGATTCTTGCGGCTGAAAAATCAGCCGATCCGCAAAGAACCAGGCCAACACCAGCACGCAGACATAAATCTCAATTAATGAAACAATCATTCTTCGCACCGATATTTCGCCAACAAGCCATTTCCTCAGCCATGTTTTCACATATCTCCATTCTGTCAATGAAGGGGCCACTGACAGGAATACGTGTGCTATTCCTTGAGTTGAATCATGACCGCCTCCGTGGCCGACTCGTCTTCACCGGTTTCCGGCGCGACAATTCGGAGAGTTCCGACTCAATTTCCGCAATACTGGGCAGGCTTGACCGGAATTCCTTAGGCAGGGCGCGGGTGAGTTGGTACTGGGAAACACCAATCGCCTTGTCCACCCCCTTGGTAATAGCCTTTCCCTTCCGCTCATGGGTGCGACTGTCAATCATCAGGGCCAGCACATCAGAACTCCAACCCTCTTGAAGCGTGGCCTGCATATACCAACCGCGTACAGAGATGTCCTTGACCTTCTCCATGAGGATGATGTTGTGCGTCCACGGTAATTTTGCAACCAGTGGCTGCAAAATTGCAGCGGGCTCCAATTTCGCCAACGCCATTGTCGAAATTGGCAAAACAGAATCTTGAGTCTGCGCCTGCTTTCCTTGGGGAGGCAATTTTGCCACGACCAGTGGCAAAATCGAGTCACGCTCTGATTTCGCATCTTTCCGGCCCTGCGCAAAATTCGCAACAGACGGTTGCAAAATTACGCGCTGCCCATATTCCTGCGCGAACCTAATCATATAACCGATATTCCGCTCCGAAAACCCTTTCACTTCCGGTATCTCGTTTCTGATATCACGCGACAGGCGTGGAATGACTGCGGCGCCCCACCCCACCTGCTTTTGCCGTTCCGCAATAATCCGGCCAATATCCCAGTAAAGGTGGATCATTTCGAGATTCGCAGAAAGAGCGGCCTTGACCTGGGCGGTACGGATGCGGGTCTTGATGTCCTTGAGCACCCGCACGTAGTCCGCCGAAAATGCCTTGGTTCCTGGCTTTGAAATATTCATGTGACTTTCACCTCGTAAGGCGTTTGGCGGTGCCGGGGTCGCCCACCGAAAGTTCAGGAACATCCTTCAAAAGATGGAACGGCACCTGATGGTGATGATTTTCAACCGCTCGCCTACCGATCCAATCTAAAGTTGGCACAGAGTTACTTCCTCCCGAACTGGCAGTACCACGTCGCTGTCCAATGTTTCACAAACGCCGTTAGCACAGATAGGCAGCACCTTACACAGAGGACCATGGGATTTCAATATCGTTAAACTTGTAAAACCCAGACCGGGGCGTACGACATTGGTTGAGATGATTTTTTGACGTTCACTCATGACTATGATAAAGAGTTTTTCGTGATTGCGGCCATCGACATTCAAAACTTGAGCGTCTCCTTTCCTTCTCCAACGGGAACGGTCCATGCCTTGCGCAACCTCACCATCACCGTTGCACCGGGCACCGTGTTCGGGTTCCTCGGTCCTAACGGCGCGGGTAAAACCACCACCATCCAGGTACTGCTTGGTTTCCAGGATGCCGACCAGGGCACAGCCCGGCTTTTCGGCAAACCCATTTCCGAAACCATCGCCCGGGAAAGAATCGGCTACCTCGCCGAAAATCCGGACACCTACAATTTCCTCACCGGCCGCGAACTTCTGACCATGGCAGGGCGGCTGTTCAACCTGCCTGCGTCCGAAATCAAGACACGCGCCGCTCAACTCCTGAACGAAACCGGGCTCGCTTTCGCAGCTGACCGCCGGATTGCCGGCTATTCCCGGGGCATGCGGCAACGGATCTGCATGGCACAGGCACTCATCAATGACCCCGATCTCCTGATTCTCGATGAACCCACCGGCGGGCTCGATCCGCTGGGTCGCATGGATATCCGACGGATCATCGCCGAGCGCAAAAAGGCTGGAAAAACCGTCTTCTTCTCCTCGCACGAATTGTCAGAGGTTGAACTGGCCTGCGACCGGGTCGCCATCCTTTCGCAGGGCAACCTGATCGCCGAGGGTCCGGTCAGTGAACTGGTTGCTCCGGGCGAAAACCTGGAACGGTATTTTATTAAGGCAGTCACCACCGGTGTTCAGAAGGCTAACGATACTAAAGGAGTATTGTAGACTGAAGGAGTAACCATGGCAGACGCAGCTACAGTAGCCGGAATTTTACCACCCGCTTCGCTTGAGACACGGAGACACAGAGAAGCGCCAAGAAGAGAATGTCGCGGCATTTTCGTTCGGGAGTACCCGAGCCAAAAATCCCGCGCCGGTTTCCTGGAGCCATACCATGAGAAAGAGAAGGAACTATCGACAACTCCTCCCTCTCAAAAAATTCCTTCGAGAAACCGTAGCGTTTATTTTGGTCCCGTGTACTCGCGGGATCGAAATAAACGCCACATTTGCATTTCTCTGTGCCTCAGTGCCTCAAGCTTGGTAATCCAAGCGGGTGGTAAAATCCCTGTAATCGCGCGGCTGTGCGACCGAAAAATTCCTAAAGGCTGAATAAGGAATGAATAAATTGAAACAAATCATCACCATAGCCGGCATCGTCTGGCTTGAGATGGTGCGACGAAAAGAACTCTCGGTCCTCCTGATCCTTCTCGCCACCCTTCTGACCAGCCTGCTTTCCTTTGACGTTTTCGGACTTTCCCAGGTATCCGGCTATGTAAAAGATATGGGGCTTCTGACCGTTTGGGTCCTGGCGTGGATCCTGACAATCAATACGTCAGTCCGCCAGCTGCCGCAGGAAGAACAGCGGGGGACACTGTTTCCCCTGCTCGCCAAACCTGTGTCACGACTGACCTTGATCATCGGCAAATGGCTTGGAGTATGGTCCATCACCTGCCTGTCTCTGGTGTGTTTTTATCTGACCGTCTGTCTGGCCGTCTGGATCAAGGGTGGAGCTTTCAACTTCAGCACTCTGATTCAAGCCATACTGCTCCATGCCGCCGCCCTGGCTCTGATCAGTTCACTCGGACTGGCCTTCTCCACCCGGCTGAACCATGATGCCGCCACCGTCACCACCTATCTCATCACAGGCGCAGCCTTCCTCCTGTTACCCCGCGTCCCCGCCATGCTGGCTGAGGCCAAAGGGCCAGCCAGTTACGCCATCTTTTCCGTCTACTATCTTTTTCCGCATTTTGAATTATTCGATCTGCGCCGCCGGCTCGTTCATGACTGGGGTCCGGTTAACTGGCTCACCCTGACGGAGATCCTCCTCTATGCGGCCTTGATGACAATCGTCTTCATCTCGCTCGCGTGGTTGGGATATCGGAAACGACGCTTCTCACGCGGGGACATCCTGTGACCTCCCGCTCTCCAGCATGGGGTGCCGGGATATTGGCAATCAGTGCCGGGGGGCTGGCCTTCTCACTGGCCGCCCACCTGACCTCCACGCACGTTGAACCTGGCTCCACTTCAGAACTGGCGGATTTGCTTTTTGGAGAAAGTCGCCAGGTGTTGAGCCTCAATTTCTTCAACGAGGCGGATTTGTATTTCCACAAGGGAGTGGCGCACCGGGAAGCCTCCATTCCGCTTCCCGGCCCCTTTCGCCGTTGGCAGGCCGAGATCACCCCCGAACAACATGCCCATGCGGAAGGGGACGCCAGTGCCGAGATCCTTCCCTGGCTCAAACTCGCCACCCGCGCCGACCCGCATAACGTCGACGCCTTTCTGGTAGCCGCCTTCTGGGCAAGCACAGGTTTGCAGCGGCAGGATCTCGCCATTGAAATACTGAATGAAGCCCAACGCATGAATCCCGGCGATTATCGCATCGCTCTTGAGAAAGGGCGCATGGCCATAGTAACCCGGAAATTCAACGAGGCGATCCCACTCCTCGATTCCGCCCTAACGCTCTACGCCCATACCCCAGCCACCCCCGACCGGGCCAGAGAACTCGCGCTCGATCAGGCGGAAATGGTGACGTTCCTCGGCTTCCTCCATGAGATCAAGGGCGAACTCCCGGAAGCGATCCAATACTTCAGAACCGCATCGGCTTTGTTCCCGGAACGCTCCTCCATTAAAGAACGTATCAACATGCTTGAGGCAGGCAATCAGCCACCGGATTCAGCCCAAAGCCTGCTCGAACGAATCACACGAAGAACCGTCCATGACACGTGCAAGAACGACAATCACGAGCATGCGCAAGACGAAAAAGACCACACTGATTGACCCGATTCAAGCTAAATCTGACTCACATAAGGATCCGACATCATGGCACTTATTCAATGCAATTTTTTCTCCGATAGCCTTGGGCTCAGCACATCCATGACGGTCATTCTTCCCCAGAACACCCAACGCCAGATTGGGATGACCGGCAAGGCGGGAAACACAAAACATCCCGTCCTTTATCTTCTGCACGGGATGTCGGATGATCATACCATCTGGGCGCGCCGGACTTCCATCGAACGCTACGTCGCTGACATGGGCCTCGCCGTGGTGATGCCTGCCGTGGCGCGCAGCTACTATACCGACATGCACTTCGGGCTAAAATACTGGACGTTTGTCAGCGAGGAACTCCCCCGGCTCGTGGAATCCTTCTTCCCGATCTCCGGCAAGCGGGAAGACACCTTCGCGGCGGGGCTCTCTATGGGAGGGTACGGGGCCTTCAAACTGGCGCTGGCCAGGCCGAATAAGTTTTCCGCCGCCGCCAGTCTATCCGGTGCGATGGACCCGCAAGAATTGGCTAACCACATGCCGGAACGAAGCCCCGAGCACCTCAGCATTTTTGGTGACAAGTCGATTTACGGAACCTCCAATGATCTCTACCATCTCTCTCGTGAACTTGCAAAATCGGATGCCGCCAAACCCAAGTTTTTCCAATGCTGCGGCACGGAAGATTTCCTTTATCAGGATAACTTGAAATTCAAGGCCCATCTGAACACCCTGCCCTTCGACCTGACTTATGAGGAAGGACCCGGGACCCATGAGTGGGGTTATTGGGACACTAATATCCAGAGAGTTCTCCGCTGGCTTCCCCTGAACCGTTAATGTCGTCAGTTCGTGATCGCCTGCAACCGGTCGCGGAAACGATCGAGGAAATCGGCCTTGGCTTTCTCGGTGAGGAACGATCGCTCGACCAGGCTGACCACTGCGGCCTCGCTGTCAGCGCACTGTCGTAGGCAACGTTCGGCCCGCAGAGCGTTGATGTCGTAGAGCTCAGCCAACTTCAGAAAGTCCGGCCGCTTGTAGAATGCGTTCTGCCGGAAACTCTCGGTCTCGAAGGTGTCGAACAGATCGAGGGCTATCCGGGCCTCGTCCGGGAAGTGCAGCGATGTGCAGATCAGGTCATAGGCCGGTGTCAGGACATAGTCGCCGAACTCGCTCTCGAAGAGGGAGAAGTTCTTCAGGTGGGCATCCCCATTCGAGATGACGTAGCTGAAGACTATCCGGGCGAAGAGCTTTTCGATTTCCACGGGGTACGCCCTGCAGAACTGCTTCAGGATGCGGCCGACCTCCTCGTAACTTCCATCGTATTTGTAGTTTCTGCCGGCCGTCTCCTCGCTCCGGTTGGAGAGCTGGCAGAAATCCTCTTGCCCGATCTTCACACCACCCCGGCGATCAAACCGGCGAGTGATATAGGCAAGTTCGCCGTCCGCGAAGGAGATCACGGCATTGACTGCGGTGGCGATACCGAAAACCTGCGACGCAATCTGCATGGTCAGGTGCTCGTTGGCCGGGACGTCGTTCTTGAAGCGGGGGATATCGGCCGTGGGGATGGGCTTCAGAATGTACTCACCGTCCTTCTCGGTTGGCAGGAGTTTTCCGCGGACCCGTTTGAGCGAGACCTTGTCCTGAACCCCCGAGATGGACATATGTTCCGCAGCCTGAAAACGGAACTCGACGATGTCGGTGCGGTTGAACGTCAATCGATTAGGAAAACGGCGGTTCCCTCCAGCCAGCAGACGTTCCGCCGCAGGACTGTAGCCATCGCGGGGGATCTCGGCCAGGGTTGACATGCAGCGGAACATCTAGGCCTCCAGATCCTCGACCACGGTGACGTCGCCGATGGTGTCGCTGTTGGCCGTCTTGAGCAGACGTCCGAAGTGGTCGTTCTCGTCAAGTTTCAGTTTCCGGCACTGCGTCTCCTTGAGGATGCCCTCCGCCAGCAACCCGAAGAAGAAGGGGAACAGGACTTTCGAATGGAGAGGTTCGCTCCGCATGGGTATGGTCAGGCTGATCGGCTTTGCGTTCCCTGATGCCAGGTAGTTGGCGTCATAGGCGAAACGGTAGCCATCCGGCATCTCCTCGATGCACCCTGCAAGTACTCCGCGACAGAAGACCTTTCCTCTCCGACTCACGATCTACTCCTATTTTTTGATCTCGGCACGAAGTTCCATCCCCAACGCATGTAACACCCGCTCAAGTGTCGCCACTGTGGGATTGCCATTCCCTGCCTCGATATTGCTCAGCGAGTGGACGGCGATCCCGGCGATCTCACTTAGTGTTCGCTGGTCGATCCCCAGCACACCCCGTCGCTTACGGATCAATGCACCTATATCACCGGTATTCATCAAGATGAATAATAAGAAATTGGATGACTATCATGCAAGCATAAAAATTATATAATAATCATTATAATGAACACTGATCGTTGCAATACATTCAACAACCGCAAAACACGATCTGAAACGTTTCAGATTCATTTTTAGCTGTTTTTCAACCCCCTATGGAGAGTCTAACAAACCGTTGCCCTCGAAGCCGGATTTCTCATTGTCCACCGTGATTCTGACCGTTCAAAGTCGGTGCGAAGCTCCCCTTGCGGCGTGATGGGAGAGGACGGTCATGACTTGAGTATCCGTGACCTTTTGCCCTCCAATCCGTCGAGTACTTCGATCAGGCGCGGTTTGCGGGCGTTCAGGTCTTCCCATGTCAGTTCCGCAAAAGTCATACTTGTCTCCTTTTTGCGCGGCGTGCGGCACTCATGCGCTTGTCGAGTTCTTGCAGATTCTTCCGAGGCAACTCGTAGTCCCCAGGTGCCAGTGCCACGGCCCGCTCGAGAACCGCTCGGGCTTCTTCATGATGCCCGGCCAAGACCAGCGTCCATCCCAGGTCATTCAGCACGTAGGGATCGTCCTCATGGAGCGCGAGCGCCTTGCGCGCTGCAACCACCGCCTCTTCTATTTCTCCAGATTTGCCAAGGCAATAACTCAGGTCTGACCAATGCGCGCCGACATTGGGATAGGATTGCGTGGCAGCACGATACAGGCGGGCCGCGTTCTTGCCGTCATCCTGATCCAGCAGAAAAGACCCGGCCTTGTCAATGATCTCGGCCAAATCAGGTTCGGTTGGCGGCAAGGTGGTAAGGGTCATGAAGAGTTCCATCGCCGCATCCGGGCGTTTGAACTGGTAACCGTAAAACACGATCTGAAACGTTTCAGATTCATTATTAGCCGTTTATTCCTCTCCTGAGGTGGGGCTGCCAAACCGTTGCCCTCGAAGATGGTGTGGAAACCGTATTGTCATCCTTCATATGGAAGCATTGGCGTCGTTCGGAACGGCAACAACGCGTTGCGCGACAGGCAGACCGGCGAGAACATTCGGCGGCAGACCACCCACCAGGTAGTCGAACCCTTCCGGGCCGCACCGTTCGATAAGGTGGAGGACAATCGCTCGCGCCTTGCTGACGTCATGATTGGGTCCGTTGACATAGAATGGTTTACCGTCCTTACCGAAGGTGAATCGCGCGTCGCACGAAGTGGAGTCGATGGGATCGAGCACGACCAAGGCGTCGTCAAAATCCTCGTGCGGTTCGAAACCGAGGGCAGCCGCGTAATCGATGGCATCGTCGATCAGCTTGCGGGCGTAAGCGGGCGCAACCTCTTCGAACCGTTGGACCTCCGCCGCACGCGCGACGAGCTCGTCATAGCCGCCCGGAGACAGAACTCGCAGAAATGCGTCCTTGACGCCCAGGCAGTAGGGATCGATCAGCGCACATGCGAGCGCAATCCGGCCATCTTGAAGTGTGCGGCTTATCAGAACGTCACCGATACCCTGATCGAAGATTGCCTGGCTCACCAGCGCGCGATGTATCGGGCTGGCCCCTATCTCCGTTCGGCTGGCTCCAAACCTCGCGATGAACCCGGAGCCCGCAGCCAAGGCTGCCTTGCGGCGTCTGGCCTTGCGCACGGCCATGCGGGCCGCTTTTTTAGCTTTATTCCTCAATATGCGCTGCTTGTCGTCTTTGCCCATATGACGTCCTCCACGATTACCTCGCTTCACACCGCTCGCAATAACTCCAGATCCGCGAACGCTTCGCTTTTGCCCCGTGTCCCCACTATCCGTTTTTTCCTCTCCGGCGGTGAGCCTACTGAACCAAAAAGACTTCTCTATCAGGAAAAACCTGATCCACTTTTCAGGGTATTCCCGATTGCGGGAATAGTATGGCCATTATAATTTAACGTAATGAGAAATTCACAACGTTAATCACAAATGCCTTATACTTACAAAATATCACCTTCGGGAGATCATGTTGACA
>JBAXDB010000008.1:0-35365 GCA_037141135.1 bacterium
ACTCGACGGCATCAAGAATCAAGTGCAGAAGAACCTGATGGGCTTCCTGAATGCGTTCTGTGGCGGTGCCCTTGACAATGATCTCAAGGTCGCATTTCCCAGCGAGGGGGCCACCATCCTTACCCAGAAGGCCAATCACCTTCATGCCTTTGGTCCGTGCCGCTTCCAGCGCCAACCGGAGATTCACCGCCGCGCCGCTGGTACTGAACAGCACCAGCACATCCCCGGCATTGCCAAGTCCTTCAATTTGCCGGCTGAATACCCGGTCATAGCCGAAATCATTGGCAATACAGGTCAACGCCGTGCCATCGGCCACCAGGGCCAGCGCCGGTAACGAGCGCCGGTTTTGGCGGAAACGGCCCACCAACTCCTCGGACATGTGCATAGCCTCCGCCGCACTTCCCCCATTCCCCGCCGTCAGTACCTTGTTCCCGTTTTTAAGCGACGTCACCATCAGCGCACAAATGGATTGGAGGGCCTGGACCTGATCCACCAGGCTCCCCACGGTTCGCGCACTTTCCTTAATCCCGTTAATCAGCATGGCTATTTCCGACATCGCATGTTCCTCCCTGACGGCTAGAATCTCAAGTTTGCATTCATCAGGCGCTCACCCAATTCGGCAATCACGCGGTCATCATCCGCTTTGTCCTTCGATTCGAAGGTCGCCGAGAAGCGCAGGAAGGGACCCACATCATCCCAGGGCACCGTGGAAATCGAACACTCCCGGATCAGGTATTGGGACGCATCCTCCGCCGTAAGGAAGGTCTTGATGCCGGCCCCCTTGGGCGCTGGAACGTACAGATAGAACGTGCCACCGGGCATTTTGGCCTTGAAGCCGACGGACTTGAGCACCTTGACGATTTTCTTCAGACGGCGCTCATAGTGTTTCTTGATCTTGTCAGCGAGTTTCTTATCCGCAATGCCCGCGCAGGCAGCCAATTGAATGGCCTTGAATTGACCCGAGTCCACATTGTCCTTCACTTCGGCATACGCCTGCACAATACGTGCGGCGCCGGCCACAAACCCAAGGCGCCACCCCGTCATGTTGTAGCTCTTGCTCATGGAGTGCAGTTCGATGGCCACATCTTTCCCGCCCGGGCGGCTCAGGATGGAGAGGGGCTGGCCATACACCAGGGTGGCGTAGGCCGCATCCTGCACAATCAGAATGTTGTGTTTCTGTGCGAACGCGATCAGGCGGTCGAACAGTTCTTCCGTGGGGGCCGCACCCGTCGGATTGTTGGGATAATTGACATAAAACAGTTTGGTGCGGGCCAGGACGGCGGGGTCAATGCTGTCGAGATCGGGGTAAAAATTATTTTCCTTTTTCAGCGGCACCTTGACCACCTCGCCACCCAGGTAGCGGGTATGGGTCGCCAGCACCGGGTAACCCGGCACCGTGACCAGCGCCACGTCACCGGGATTGATAAAGCAGAGCGGCAACATCGCCAGGGCCGGCTTTGACCCGATGCTGTGGCAGATATCGGTATCGGGATTCAAATCGGTGACCCCGAAGAACTTGCTCATATATTCCGCAGCCGCCACCTTGAACTCGCGGATGCCATTATCGGAATAGCCGCGATTGGCGGGGTCATCCACGGCCTTCTTGAGCGCCTTGCGGATCGGGGCCGGCGCCATCTGGTCCGGCTCCCCCACCCCGAAATCGAGCAGTTCCACCGTGGGCCTGGCCGCACGGGCCGCCGCCTTGGCGCGCTTGATTTTCTCGAATTTATAAATCTCGTTGGTGGTTCCAAATGAGCTGCCGCCAATACGATCTGCAAACATTTTCTGAACGTCCATCGCTTTACTCCCGTTGATTTAAATTGGCAGCCAAGATACCTGTGTCCGGGGCGGGAATCAAGGGGGATTCGATTGACGAACTCCGCCAGGAATAGTAACAACTCCAGAAGTCAGAATTTCCCAGGAACACATCATGCTCAAGACCGCCTTTCTCTATGATCCGGCTTTTTTGAAACATCAAACCGGCTGGGCGCATCCGGAGTCGCGCCAACGCCTCACCGCCATTCTCGCGCACTTGAAAAAGACCGGACTGTGGTCACAGTTGGAGCACATCCCCCCCGCGCCCGCGCCCATCGAAGCCATCACCGCCATCCATACCGCCACCTATGTTGAACACATTCGCCAGGCTTGCAGCACAGGCAGGCTGTTTAAACCTGACGAGTCGACCGTTGGGTCCCCTGGAACCTATGAAGCCGCCCTGATGGCGGCAGGAGCGGTTCTCACCGCTCTGGATGCGGTGATGCAGGGCCGGGTGCGGAACGCCTTCTGCGCCGTTCGTCCGCCCGGACACCATGCTTTGCCGGACCGGGCGATGGGCTTCTGTTTTTTCAACAATGTCGCCATTGGCGCCCGGCATCTGCAACACCGCCATGGTCTTCAAAGGATTGCCATTATTGATTGGGATATCCACCATGGAAATGGCACACAACAGGTCTTTTATGACGATCCCTCGGTTTTATATTTCAGTCTTCACCAGGAAGCCCTTTACCCGCATAGCGGACAGGCCGCCGAGACGGGCACAGGCGCGGGGAAGGGTTTTACGCTCAATGTCCCCATGCCCTCCGGCGCCACCGACTCGGATTATAAGCAGGTTTTTGAGAGACAACTGGGGCCGGCGCTGGCGAAATTCAAACCTGAGTTCATTCTGATTTCAGCGGGATTTGATGGACACCGTGATGACCCGCTGGCCTCGGCCGAAATCACGGAGCAGGGCTTTGCCGAACTCACCCGCAGAGTCATGAAACTGGCGGACACCTACTGTGATGGCCGCCTGGTTTCCGTGCTGGAGGGAGGCTATAGCCTGCCCGGGCTTACCGCCTCGGTTGAAGCGCACGTCAGGGTGTTGGCAGGGCGGGATCCACAATAATCAAGCCTCCGCCCTCCGCCCGATAATAGACATTAGCGACGGGGCCCGGACTTCCCCACCAGTTTCCTGCGGCCCAGAGCGTACCCGGCCCATCAAACAACAACTGATAGGCCCCATTCCCATACAGGTGGTTCAGGCCAGAGTCCGCCGCCCCGCCACCGGTCATGCCAAAATCATAGAGACTGTCCCACGGGGCCAGGGTGTGGAAATCAATTCCATTTGCGCCATTGCCGGTGATCACATTTCCGCGCGCCACGAACCCGGAATCAAGGCCTGAGTTAAGGTCTATAAACAACCCGTCCGCACCATTCCCGGTCAGTCTGTTGTTCATAAAATCAGCCCCAACAGAACCGCCCGAGACCAGCACCGCATGAAGTCCGTCCAACTGATTAGCCCTGGCATCAACATGGCTAAAGGAAGCATTGGCGCTGTTGTAGCTATAAATGTCCGCAAAAACTCCAGATCCGAGATTGTCGTTTGCCGTTACATCCGACAGCTTTGCCACGATATCTGAAGTAAAGGCCTGTAACGCAATACCGTTTCCGCCATTCCCGGAGTAATTCCCTGAAATAGAAACGTGAAAGTCGCCGCACGCCGTCGCAGAAATACCCACTCCATCCCCGGTGTTGCCTGTGACCATATTCCGGCCTAGCGCCATATCCGAACTGAGGACAAGCCCCAGGCTGATGTCGATGCCCGCCCCCAGTGCTCCCATGATGCGGTTATTCCAGATTATTGCGTTAAAGGCGGGGATACTGGAGGCTTGCATTTTAATGCCTGCGGCAGCGGAGCCATTGCCGCGAATCGTATTATCAATGATCGTAACGTCCGACACATTTTGGCCATAGATCACCGCACTTGAAAGCGGGGCGCCTGCCGGCTGGATCAGTTCAAATCCTGTGACCGTGACGTAATTGGCCAGCGTGATCGTCGGCCCCGCCCCGCCCCCGTTTACGACAGGATAGCCACGCCCTTGAAAGGTGCCATGCCGCCCATAAATCGGGGCCCCGCTCCCCCACAACGTCACCCCCTCATGCAACACCACATTCTCATGGTACTGCCCGACGGCATCGCTGACATAAACCAAGTTGCCGATCGCATTCTGCACGCCGGTATTTATTTGCCGGTAGGGATTCTCCCAAGTTCCGTTTTGCAGGCCGCCACGCTGATCACCATCCACAAAGGTCACGTCCGCCGCCAATATTTCGGTATAGTCCTTGCGGTCATGGGCGACACATGTTTTTTCCAAAACCCGGCGGTCTGCGACTACTTCCACGGGCAGGGACGCCTCGGTCCGGATGTGCAAATCACGGATGACCATCTCCGTCAGCCGGTTGGCAAACGGAACTCGTCCGCTCCCTGTTTTATTGCCGGTCAGGGCACCGGCAAAAGGATTCTGCCCCCGGCTCAAGCGTGCCAGATCAAACGGGACCGCAGCCCTGACCCCAACCGCATAGTGCGAGCCAAACAATTTTTCATCCTCAAACCAGCCGGCGTCCAAATACACAGCGGGAAGCGGCCTGATTTCCAGACGGCCCTTCACCCCTGAAACATCATCGCCGAAAGAAGCCTGATAACCATAACAACCGGCAAACGCCTTAATATCGGCAAACTCCCGGAGAACAGGAATGGGAAGCAGCGCACCGATCTCGGCGTCAAAGCCATCCATCGCCCGCTCCGCGGTCTGGTAATGCTGCAGTTTTTTTATATTGAAAGAATCCGTAAGCTCGTACCCATACTGGCTGATGACATGGCCTTGCGCCGTCGGAGCATACCAGTATTCGGCATGCTCCTGACTGGTCCCGGTTGACACCACATAGTCGTTCGCCGTCTTCTCGCCATTTTCCGGGAAATAGCCGTTCAACCGGGCATCCAGCCAGGTGCTTAAAAACTCAACTCCACAGCCAGCCTGATTGAACGTATTACCAAGTTCTGTATTCTGCCGGTCATAGAAAAGAGCACACCCGATGATGATGTTTTTTGCAGGAAAGAGATGACGCCCCCCCAGTCCGAAACTGCAGGCCTCACGGTCATCGTCATTCCATGTGCCGCGTGGATTGACAAATATCAAATCCGTTTGCCGGTGTAACACAGGAATCAGAACATCACCCAAACTCTCCACCTGCTGATCCCCAAAATGAACGCCCAGATTCAGCTGACCGGAGGGGAGCGGCTGGCTCCACGGCATTTGGGAAACCGCCAGCTCAGCGGGGTCAGCCAGAGCGGATCCGGTCATAACCAGGCAAAACAGGAGGTTGAACAGACTCTTCTCATTCATAGGATTACGACAATCGATTCCGGTAATCTTCATATCCGAACCGGCGAACGACCTCGATGGCCTCCCAGTCCGGATGATAGATCGCTATTGAAGGCAAGCCCACCCCGTTAAAGGTGTTGTTTTTCACCATCGTATAATGTGCCATATCCGCAAAAATCAGCTTGTCACCGATGGCCAGCGGGGCGGGAAAGGAATAATCCCCGATCACATCGCCCGCAAGACAGGTCAGCCCGCCCAGTCGGCAAGTGTAAGGGAGTTCGCCGGGGTTGCCGGCCCCGACAATTCCAGGACGATACGGCATCTCCAATACATCCGGCATATGTGCCGCCGCCGAGGTGTCCAGAATGGCGATATCCATCCCATTATGCACGATATCCAACACCGAGGCGACTAGAACGCCGGTATTGAGCGCAATGGCTTCGCCAGGCTCCAAATAAACGTCCAGATGGGGATGGCGGGCGCGGAACCCCTGAATGATCTGGCACAGCAGATCCACATCATAATCGGCCCGCGTAATATGATGCCCGCCCCCAAAATTAATCCAGCTCAGTCCGCCAAAATATCGACCGAACTTCTCCTCAACCACGGGCAAGGTCCGCGCGAGGGCATCCGCGTTCAGTTCACACAAAGTATGGAAGTGAATCCCTGACACGCCCGACAGATCCTGCCCTTCAAACTGGTCCCGCGTGACCCCCAGGCGCGAGCCCGTGGCACAGGGATCATAGAGCGGCACCTTGACTTCGGAATGCTGTGGATTTACCCGGATGCCGCATCGGATAGGCCTGCCGGACTGCGCCACCCTGGGCTTGAATTGTCGCCATTGGGTGAACGAATTAAACACCAGGTGATAAGCGTAGCCCAAAAGCTCGTCGAATTCATCCGCCCGATAGGCCGGAGCATAGACATGCACTTCATGATTGAACTCCTCGAAGCCGAGGCGAGCCTCATTCAGGGAACTCGCGGCGGTTCCATGCAACACCTTCCGGATTTGCGGGAAGGTGCTGAACATGGAAAAACCTTTCAAGGCGAGAATAATTTTGCATCCCGTCCGCCGCTGAACCTCATCCAGTCGCCTGAGGTTGGCAGCCAGCTTTGACTCATCCACCACATAGCAGGGTGTCGCCAGTTTACTTACATCCATTCGTGATCTCCTGATTCCCCTTTACGGGATTCGGGGGGCCGCATCCACACCGTTACTCGACCGGCTCCAATAATTCCAGGCCAACCTCAACGGCAATAGCGCGCCCGATGATGTCCACATTCAAAACCACTTTTGTCTTCCCTTTCACCAATTGCACAATCCCCTCCACTCCCTGGAAAGGGCCGCTCTTGATCAACACACGTCGCCCCGCCTGGAATGCCGCGGAAGCATCCAAAGTGGGATCGATTACCAGGGCCTGGCGTATCTGCTGCAATTCATTGTAGAACCGCTCCTGATTATCGATCGGAAGAATCCGGACCACCAAATTGCTTTTGAGCACTGTAAGCTTTTGCTCGGGAGAAAAGCGAAGAAACACATAGCCCGGAAAAACCGGCTTATGCACGGTCACTTTACGCCGTTGATAAATCTTGGTTTCCTCGCGAACTGGCAAGTCCCACTCCACGCCATGCGCGTCACAATAGCCAGCCATTTTTTTCTCACACCGTGGTTTGACATACAAAACATGCCAGAGCGGTTCTCCAGCAGAAACATACCCCTCAATTATCTGTGCATCCATCATGAACTCCGCTTGACAAAAAAAAGACGCCGACATCTCTATCGGCGTCTATCTGATGTGAGGAAAACTCCGGGGAGATCCTCCTCGCAATGAAAAAAGGACTTATGATTCCTTTGGGGATTCCCCTGTGACAGGCTCATCCTTGGGGGACACATCCTTTTTAGCCTGACGCCCCTTCTTCACAAACGCAAGATCCACCCACTCCAGAATGGCCATCTCGGAGCTATCACTCCCGCGTCGACCCACCTTGGTAATCCGCGTGTATCCGCCCAAACGATCCTTATACTGGGGAGCGATTGTGTCAAAAAGCTTAAGCATAGGCTTCCGGTGGCGCAAAACCGCCAAAACCTTGCGTTTTCCCAGAAGCATTTGTTCGGGCTTCCCCGAGGCAATCGCACGCTTGGCGACGGTTACCATCTTCTCTGCCAACGCACGGGTCAACCTGGCCTTGGGCAAAGTTGTCTTTATCCGCTGTTCTTCAATAAGACTTCCGACCATCGACATCATCAGCGCCTTACGCGCCTCCGCAGGTCGGCCCAATTTCACTGTATTCTTTTTGTGTCGCATTGCTGACTCCCGACATCCTTACGCCGTGCCTGGATTTTCATCCACAACTACGGTCGTTCACTTGCATCACTCCGGCACGAATTCCAGACAGGATTATTCGCTATCTTTACCGGCCTCAAGACCCCGCATGGCTTTCACCAGGTCATCATCGAATTTCATCCCGAGACTCAGTCCGAGATCCGTTAGTTTGGCTTTGATTTCATTCAGGGACTTCTTGCCGAAATTACGATATTTCAGCATCTCCGCCTCTGATTTTTGCGCCAGGTGCCCGACAGTCGTGATATTGGCGTTGTTCAGGCAATTGGCCGCACGCACGCTCAACTCGATTTCGTTCACACTCATGTTAAGCGTCTTGAGCATCTGGTCGCGCTCAAGATCCACCTTGGCCTCGACATCCTCAAACTCCACCACATTCTTGTCGTAGTCGACGAACACATCGAGGTGATGGCGCAAGACTGCCGCCGAAACCGTCAGGGCATCATCCGGCGAAATACGCCCATCTGAAGTCACCTCCATAATGAGTTTATCATAATCGGTGCGCTGGCCGACGCGGGTGTTTTCGATATAAAAATTCACACGTTTGACGGGGGAGAAAATCGAGTCAATCGGAATACGCCCGATGTCCTGATTCTCTTTCTTGTTCAATTCCGCCGGGCAGAAACCACGCCCGACCCTGATTTCCAAGGTCATATCCAGCACGCCGTCCGATGCCAGGGTCGCAATGTGTTGATTGGGGTTCAGAACCTCAATCGTCCCATCGGTCTGGATGTCACCCGCTTTGACCTCGCGAGCGCCCTTGACCTTGAGATGCAAAAGACGCGACTCGCGGCTCTGCGCCTTGAGTAACACCTTTTTAAGATTCAAGATGATGTCAGTCACATCTTCCACAACCCCCTGAAGGGAACAGAATTCATGAGGCGCGCCCTCGATACGCACCGATGAAATGGCCGCTCCCTCAAGGGATGACAGCAACACCCGGCGCAAAGAGTTCCCGATGGTGCGTCCATAGCCTACCTCAAGCGGCTCAGCAACAAACCGCGCAAACGTCGGCGTGGCTGTCGCTTCATCCTTAACTAACCGCTTGGGCATTTCGAATTTGCTCAGTCTTATTGGCATGATTCAACCCTTCCCCGGAAACTGGTTTCCCGTTTCCTGGCACAAATATCTTTACTTAGAGTACAATTCAACGATCAATTGTTCATTGACCAACGGCGCGATTTCTTCACGTGTGGGAATGCGGACCACCTCACCTTTGAGGGCATCCTTATCCAACGTCAACCAGGAGGAAACTTCCCGCCCTTTGGCATCCACAACACGCTTCACGGCATCCTGACTTTGCTTGCGCCCCTTGACTTCGATCTTGTCGCCGACTTTCAACGTCATGGAAGGCACATCCGCCCGCCGCCCATTAACCGTGAAATGTCCATGCAAAACAAGCTGTCTTGCCGCACGCCGCGAAGCCCCGAATCCAAGGCGATAAGCCAGATTATCAAGCCGCATTTCCAGCAACTGCAACAACATCTCGCCCGTTACGCCACGCTTGCTGGCGGCACGCTCGAAGAAAAGCTTGAACTGCCCCTCTCGCAAACCATAGGAACGGCGCAAGCGCTGTTTTTCACGCAATTGAACACAATAGTCCGTTTTTTTAGAAGGACGCGCACCGTGCATACCCGGGGCCGGACGCCCGGTTTCAATGGGACACTTTGCCATGCGGCAACGATCCCCCTTCAAAAACAGCTTCATACCTTCACGGCGACAAAGCCTGCATGCTGGTCCAGTATATCTACCCATTCGAATTCTCCTGTTCTCTCAAAATCTGCCTTTAGACGCGGCGACGTTTGCGAGCCCGGCACCCATTATGGGGCATCGGCGTCACATCTTTGATCATGGTGAGGTTCAAACCGGCGGACTGCAAAGCGCGAATGGCTGATTCGCGACCCGCACCCGGCCCCTGAACACGAACTTCAACTTCCTGCATACCACGCGCGACCGCCTGTCGCGCCACTTCCTGAGCCACCACACTGGCGGCAAAGGCGGTGCTCTTGCGGGACCCCTTGAATCCCGCACGACCCGAGGTGCTCCACGCAACCACGCCACCCTTGCTGTCCGAAACCGAAATAATCGTGTTGTTGAATGTGGCCCGGATATGGACGATACCAAAAGGAACCACACGCCCTGCACGGACGCGCTGCTGCCGAACCGGTCGAGCCGCACCATCGGGGCTTCCCGCCAAAACGTCCAGTATCGGAGCCCCTGCGGCCTCCGGCTTGGCGTTATTTTTTTCTTCCACTTTTTCTTTAACGTCTGCCATTGCGAACCCGTACCTCTTTTTTCACTGCTGTTTGTTACTGCTTCGCGGCCGCCCGCGCTTCTTTTCCACGAACCGCACCCACTGTGCGCCGCGGCCCCTTGCGAGTGCGCGCGTTTGTACTCGTGCGCTGGCCTCGAACTGGAAGTCCGCGCTTATGACGAATCCCACGGTAACTACCAATACTGATCAGACGCCGGATGTTCTGGGCCACTTCGCGGCGCAAATCACCCTCAATCCGGTAAGTATTTTGAATCACATTAATGATTCTGGCCAACTCCTCATCCGTCAGATCGTCGGCCTTTTTGACCGGGTCAATCTTGGCCTCGTCAATCACTTGACGAGCGTTTGTTGGTCCAATTCCATAGAGATAGCGCAAAGAATACTCAATGCGCTTTTTACCGGGTATATCAACACCTAATATTCTGGGCATCCCAAATTCTCCTTAACCTTGACGCTGCTTATGACGTGAATTGGTGCAAATCACCCGCACCACACCGCGGCGGCGCACAATTTTGCAGCGCTCACAAATCCGTTTGACTGAACTTCTGACCTTCATCCTCTGTCTCCATTCCAAAAATAGCTGGCCAATTTATCAATGGCCATTCCTGTTGTCCATACCAAAATTTCAACCCTAACAGATCACACCGCCGTCAAAATCTCGGGGCCATCCTCACAGATCGCCACCGTATGCTCAAAATGCGCGGAGGGCCTGCCGTCTGCCGTACGGACTGTCCACCCATCGCCCAGCACATTCACAGCGCTCCCGCCCATATTCACCATGGGCTCAATCGCCAATGTCATGCCTATCTTAAGTTTCGGGCCGGCTCCTGCCGTTCCAAAATTCGGAATCTGCGGATCCTCATGCAACTTCCGCCCCACTCCATGCCCTACAAAATCCCGGACCACTGAATACCCTGCCTGCGTAACGACCACCTCCACGGCGTGGGACACATCCCCCAACCGCTTGCCGGCCCGCGCCATCGCGATACCCGCCTCCAGGGCCTGCTCCGTGGCGCGCACCAACCGGATTACCTCCGGATCCGTCACGCCAACCATGACCGTTGTGGCCGTATCCCCTACAAACCCGCCAAAGACAACACCAATGTCAAGGCTCACAATCTGGCCCAATTCGATCCGTCGTTCGCCGGGAATGCCGTGAACCACTTCCGAATCGATCGAAATACAAATATTTCCAGGGTACCCTCGATACCCTAAAAACGCACTTTTCGCACCCATGCCCGCAATGAGCTGAGCCGCCCTGGCATCCAACTCACGTGTTGTCATGCCAGGCGACACGAGCCGGGAAATTTCTTCCCGAACATTTGCCGCGATGCGGCCACTTTCCCGCATCTTGCGAATCTCATCCCGACTCTTGAGAATGATCATGAAGCCATCAGCGGCTTTGCGACGGCCAATATTTCAGCCACCGTTTCCTGTCTCTGCCTGGAGGAATCGATCCGCACCAGAACGTCCTTTTTCTCATAATAAGAAATAAGACTCTCGGTCTGCTTCGCATACACATCCAAACGGTTCAAAATGGTCGCTTCGCTATCATCCGCACGCTGATACAATTCGCCGCCGCAAAGGTCACAAACGCCTGCTTTTTTTGAAGGGATGTTGATCACATGGTAGCTCTGGCCGCATTTCCGGCAGACCCGCCGCCCGGTCAACCTCGCCATCAAAAGATCCCTTGGCGCATCCAGAAGAAAGACCATATCCACTTTTGATCCATACCGGGCCAACGTTTCATCCAATAATCTGGCTTGATCCAGCGTTCGGGGAAACCCGTCGAACATATATGCCAGATCCCGCGCTCCCCGATCAAGACGTTCCCCGACAATTCCCACAATAACGTCATCCGGCACCAGTTCGCCCCGTTTCATGTAACCCTCAGCCTGACGCCCCACTACGGTGCCATTCCTGACAGCCTCCCGCAACATGTCCCCCGTGGAGACGTGTATGAAGGGACTCTCATTTCTAATCCCTTCAGCAATGGTGCCTTTTCCAGCACCCGGGGCGCCCAATAAGATAATCGTCTTCACCGTTGTCGTCACTCCCAAAACCAATGTTTACCGCCGGCCGCGCAGTTTGCCGTGATGCAGAAACCCGTCATAGTGCCGCATTAACAGATGCGATTCGACCTGCCGCATCGTATCCAGCATGACTCCGACAGTGATCAACAGGCTGGTTCCCCCGAAAAACGACGAAACAATCCAGGGAACGTTAAATTGCCGGTTCATCACCGAAGGAATGACCGCAATGACAGTTAAGAAAATCGCGCCCGCCAACGTAATCTTGGTCATGGTCAAGTCCAGAAACTCCGCCGTAGGCCCACCTGGGCGAACCCCGGGAACATAGCCGCCATACTTTTTTAAATCATCGGCGATCTGCACAGGATTAAATTGCGTGGCCACCCAGAAATAAGAGAAAAACAAGATCATGATCCCATAGAGCAACATGTAAATTCCAGAATTCATGGTCAGGCTGTCGGCCAGTCCCTGGGCGAAATCACCCGGGATCCGCCTCAGAAGAATCGCCGGAAACATCAGAATCGACTGGGCAAAGATAATCGGCATGACCCCGGAATAGTTAATCCGCAGCGGCATGAATGTGCTTTGCCCACCATACACTTTACGCCCAACGACCCGCTTGGCATATTGGATGGGGATCTTGCGCTGCCCCTGCGTCAACATAATGGTGCCCGCCACCACGCCAAACAGCACGACCAACAGCACGATCAGGAAGACAGGATTGAATTGACGGATGCCATCTTCCCCCACGTGGAACATCTGAATGACATATGCGACCGCGGCAGGCAACCGGCTGACAATACCCTCGGTAATGATGAGCGAAATACCATTCCCAATTCCGCGCTGGGTGATCTGCTCCCCCAACCACATGATGAACACGGTCCCTGTGGTCATGGTCACGATTGTCATCAGCTTAAATCCAATTCCTGGATTCAAGACGAGGTTCACTCCCTCCGGAAGACCAAGTACGGCCGGATTTTCGAGCGTTGAGGCCATGAACCACCCCTGAATGACACACAGGAAGACCGTCAGCATCCGGGTGTATTGCGTCAGCTTCTGGCGCCCTGTATCCCCCTCAAGTTTCAACCGGCCCAGCGCGGGGACCACCGCGCTGAGAAGCTGAAGTATGATGGAGGCGCTGATATACGGCATGATTCCGAGCGCACCCACCGCACAATTACTTAACGCGCCGCCACTGAACATATCAAGTAAGCCCAGAACCCCGCCTCCTGAACTTTTATTAATGTCCGAAACGACCCGCTGCAACGCGACTGCGTCCACCCCCGGAGTTGGCACATGAGCCACCAAGCGGCAAATGAAAATTAGGGCCATCGTAAATAAAATACGGGCCCTCAACTCAGGAATTTTAAAACTATTTTTAAATGCGGAAAGCATGTCGCTGTCTCATTTTCCTTACGTAACGATCTCGCAGGTTCCACCGGCCGCCTCTATTTTCGCCTTAGCTTCAGCGCTAAAGGCCTGAGCCTTGACCGTCAGTTTCCTGGTGATCGAGCCGTTGCCCAAAATCTTGATGCCGTCCGCAAGCCCGTTCGCAAGTCCCTTGGCCTTCATCAAATCAGGAGTGACTTCCGCACCGATATCGAAGACGTTCAAAGCCGCCACGTTCACGGGAAGAAATTCCTTGCGGGAGATATTCGTAAACCCGCGTTTCGGGATGCGCCGGATCAGGCGCATCTGACCGCCTTCAAACCCAAGCTTGTGCTTATGGCCTGAACGCGCAAACTGCCCCTTGTGACCGCGGCCGGATGTTTTACCAAGTCCGGAGGCCATTCCCCGCCCGAGTCGCTTTCTTGACGATTTAGCACCCGTCGTGTTTTTTAAAGAATGTAAGTTCATCGATTATTCCACCTATCGGATCAAATGATTAGTGATTAGTTCTGCCGGGCCGCCATGATTTCATCGCGAGACCGCAGAGACTCCAACGCGTTGATGGTCGCCTTAACCACGTTCACCTTGTTTCCGCTTCCCAGAGATTTCCCGAGAATATCATGTATTCCCGACAACTCCAGCACCGCGCGCATGCCGCCACCGGCAATAACCCCGGTACCTTGCGAAGCGGGCTTCAATAAAATATAACCGCCATCACACTGTCCAGTAACCTCGTGAGGAATAGTCCGGTCCTTGAGCGTCACATGAATCATGCTCCGACGGGCAATTTCGCCACCTTTACGGATGGCATCAGCCACTTCATTGGCCTTTCCAAACCCGTACCCGACCATTCCGTTACGATTGCCAACCACGACAATCGCGCTGAAACTAAACCGGCGTCCGCCCTTAACCACTTTTGCACAGCGGTTGACAAACACCACACGCTCCTCGACTTCGCCGGAGGAGTCTGAATTATTATCCGCCCTTGTTCGTTCTTTCATCACAGTGTGCTCTTGCTTTCTAGGGCTAGAATTTAAACCCTGCCTCACGTACGGCATCGGCAATTGCCTTAACCCGGCCATGATACTTATATCCACCGCGGTCAAATACGACGTTTTTCACGCCGATTTCCAGGGCAATTTCTGCCAACCGCTTTCCAAGCAACTTGGCGCCTTCGGCATTTTTCTTGCCGACACCATCTTTCCCCGATGATGATACCGCCGCCAGCGTCACTCCCTTTTCGTCATCCACAAGCTGCACATAGATATGCTTGTTAGAGACCATGACGCATAAACGCGCACGCTCTGAGGTCCCCACGATGTGCTTGCGAATTCTCGAATGCCTGCGGGCACGATTTTCTTTTCGATCCACTGTTTTCATACGTTAGGCCACCGTCTTACCGGCCTTACGCCGGACATGTTCGCCCTTATAACGGATTCCCTTGCCCTTATAGGGCTCAGGCGGATAATAGGAACGAATACGCGCTGCAACATCACCCACAAGCTGCTTATCCGCACCCCCAACCGTTATCACACTATCCTTAACCGCCACTGTAATACCCGCCGGCGCTTCATGCACCACCGGGCTCGAATAACCGATATTCATCGTGAGCTTGCTCCCCTGCACGGCCGCACGAAAACCAACGCCCTGGAGTTCAAGCTCAATCGAATAGCCTTTTTCTACTCCAAGAACCATGTTCGCGACCAGGCTGCGGGCCAATCCATGAAAGCTACGCCCCTGGACTGTATCTTCAGCTGCACTCACAATGATGTTCGAATCCTTCACTTCCGCCTTGATGGACGGAGGAAGTTTCGTCACCAAGTCACCTTTGGGACCTTTTGCCGATACCGTCCCGCCCGTCACGAGAACCGTTACGTTCTTCGGGATGGCTATCGGTTTTTTGCCGATTCTAGACATTCTCTTCCCCTGTATAAATTTTGTTACCTGTAACCCATTGAATTACAGTTATTCCGGAAACGCCTGATCTTACCAGATCTGGCAAAGCAACTCTCCGCCCACACGCTTCCGACGTGCCTCGTTATCCGTCACCACTCCTGACGGGGTGCTTAAAATAGATACCCCCATACCGCCCAGCACCAACGGAATTTCATCAAACCCGACATAGCGCCTGAGCCCCGGCTTACTCACCCGACGCAATCCTCTGATCGTCGGGTTCCGGTTGGCATCATATTTTAAAACCACTCTCAACACTTTTTCACGACCCTGCCCCTCGACTGTCACGTCGCGGACATAGCCTTCCTTCTTCAAAATAACTGCTATCTCGCCCTTCATCTTAGAATGGCTGATGTCAGTCGTTTTCAAACCCGCACCCGAAGCATTCCGGATGCGATTCAACATGTCACTGATAGGATCCGACAAACTCATAGGCTCTCCAATTTACCAGCTCGCCTTAATTACTCCAGGGATCATCCCCGTTGATGCCAGTTCCCGGAAGCAAATACGGCAAACCTGGAACTTGCGCATAAAAGCATGTCGTCGCCCGCAGCGTTTACAGCGGTTGTAGCGGCGTGTGCTAAACTTCGGCGTGCGGCTCGCCTTGACTTCCTGTGATTTCTTAGCCAAAAGAACGTCCTCCCTGCCGTGTTCTACTTATTCGACTTCATGAATGGAATCCCGACCATCGTGAGCAGTTCACGAGCCCGTGCATCCGTTGACGCCGATGTGACAATCGTCACGTTCATTCCCTGCACCTTCTTAACATCATCCGGGTCAATTTCAGGGAAAATAGACTGCTCCTGAAGACCGAAGGTGTAGCTTCCCCGTCCATCAAACCCTTTTACCGGCAACCCTCGGAAGTCCCGAATGCGAGGTAATGAGGCATGAATAAGCCGCTCCATGAACTCATACATACGGTTGCCGCGAAGGGTCACCTTCGCACCGACCGGCATGCCCTGGCGCAACTTGAAATTAGAGATACTCTTGCGAGCTTTTGTAATGACTGGTTTCTGACCGGAAATTTTTCCCAGATCATCAGAAATGGCGCGGATCTGATCCTTGTCAACCGTTGAGTTGAAGCCCATATTAATGGTCACCTTCAGCATCCGCGGAACATCCATTACATTCTTGCACCCCAGCGATTTCATCAGCGCCGGCACAACTTCTTGTTTATATTTCGTCTTAAGTCCCGTCATAGACCACCTTACGAGTCAAATGCTTGGCCGCATTTCTTGCACTTGCGGATCCGCTTGTCACCCTCGGCCACACGCTTAACGCGGACCGCCTTCTTACACTGCGGGCAGTAGACCATCAGGTTGGCAATCGCAATGGAAGATTCCTTCTGCACAATGCCCCCCTTCGGATTATCCTGAGACTTCCGAAGATGCTTGGACACCATGCAAAGCCCCTCCACAATCGCCCGATGCTTCCCCACAACAACCTGAAGCACCTTTCCCTGTTTTCCCTTGTCCCGGCCCCGTGTGGCCACAACGATATCGTTTCGTCGGATATTCATAGATTCCTCTTTTTACAACACTTCAGGCGCGAGTGAGACGATCTTCATATATTTCTCACGAAGCTCACGCGCCACAGGTCCGAAAATACGGGTTCCGATGGGATTGAGCTTTTCGTCCACTAGCACCACTGCGTTGTTGTCAAACCGAAGAGCCGACCCATCAGGACGGCGAATCGGCTGGCATGTCCGGACAATAATAGCCCGGCAAACCTGCCCTTTTTTTACCAATCCAGTCGGCTGGGCTTCCTGCACCGCAACCCGGATCAAATCACCGATGTGAGCATACATCTTGCGCTGCCCGATAATACGAAAGCAACGCACCCGCCGCGCTCCGGTATTATCTGCAACATCAAGGTTTGTTTCTTCTTGGATCATGGTCGTTCACCCAATTACTGGCGTTTAGCCGTTTCCACAATTTCGAGGAGACGCCACCGTTTAAGTTTGCTCAACGGACGCGTCTCAACGATCCGCACCTTATCGCCAACTTTGGCTTTGTTCTCTTCGTCATGCGCATGAAACTTCTTGGCCTGCGTCATCTCTTTCCCGTACAGGGGATGACGTGTCGTCCGCTCCACGCGCACCACTATAGTCTTCTGCATCGCCGAACTAACAACAATTCCAGTGCGTTCTTTGCGAAGCGCTCGATTGGTTTCCGTGTCTGCCATAATCATCCACCTTGCTGGCGACGCCGTTCGCTCATCACGGTCTGCGCCCGGGCAATATCCCGACGCAAGCTTGTAATACGCGACGGCTGCTCAATCTGGCTCGCCGATTTACGAATTTTCAACGCGCGCAATTCCTTCTCCATGTCAGAGCATTGCTGCACGAGTTCTTCTTTGTTATTTTCTCTCAGTTTAGCGGCCTTCATATCGTCCGCACCCCTGTCCTGTTTGGCCCGTATTAGTGGTGCCGTTTAACAAACATTGTCCGAATCGGCAACTTTGCCGCCGCCAGACGCAACGATTCCTTAGCCAACTGCTCCGAAACACCATCCACTTCAAACATCATGGTGCCGGGCAAAATGACAGCAACCCAAAACTCCGGATCGCCTTTCCCCTTACCCTGCCGGGTCTCAAGAGGTTTTTTACTCACAGGCTTATCCGGGAAAATGCGCAGCCAAACTTTACCCCGTCGCTTCATATTGCGATTCATGGCCACACGACACGCCTCAATCTGGTTGGCTTTAACCCAAGCCCGATCAAGCGCCTTCAACCCATACTCGCCAAAAGCCAGGGAATTACCTGATTGCGCGTTTCCCTTACGGGATCCACGATGCACCATCCGGTGCTTCACGCGTTTAGGCATAAGCGGCATTGGTACGTCCCCTTACTGCCTTTTCAGGCTCGTCTTTTTCCTTACAAATCCAGGTCTTGACACCGATTTTACCGGCCGTCGTCTGCGCCTCGGCAAATCCGTAGTCAATATTGGCACGAAGCGTATGCAGCGGAATGGTTCCCTCTTTATACCACTCAACGCGCGAAAGCTCCGCCCCACCCAGGCGACCAGACACCTTGATGCGGATCCCCTTCACGCCCAGCTCCATCGCCATTTTGATTGCCCGCTTCATGGCACGCCGGAAAGATACCCGTCGTTCCATCTGGAGCGCCACACTCTCCGCCACTAACTGGGCATTGGTATCAGGGCTCCGAATCTCACGGATCTCGAGATAGATTTCCTTGCCGGTCAACTTCGCGATCTCTTCGCGAATACGATCAAGATCTTGTCCCTTGCGCCCAATGACAATACCGGGTCTGGCGGTACAAATAGTTACCCGTACGCGATTTGCATAGCGTTCAATGATGATCTCGGCAACCGCCGCGGCATCAAGACGCTTCTTTACGAGATCACGGATCGTTAGATCCTCATTCAGCAGGGTACCGAACGTGCGCTTATCCGCAAACCAGCGCGACTTCCAGGCCTTGCTGACCGCAATCCTTAATCCAATCGGATTGATTTTCTGTCCCAAAACGATGCTCCTTTCACGTCACCCGGTATTTACCGGTCACTTTCCGTCCGACAACACGATCGTAATATGGCTGGTTCGTTTCCGAATCCGGCTCACCATGCCACGCGAACGCGCCCAAAAACGCTTCATCGCCGGCCCTTCGCCAATCGTGGCCTCTTTCACCTTCAGATCGTCCGCCAATAGCTTTGCATTATTTTCAGCATTTGCGACGGCCGAACGAATGGTTTTCTCCAACTGCCTCGCCGCCTTGCGCTCGCTGAATTCAACCGTCTTAATTGCATCAGCCACTGGCATGCCCTGAATCGCCCGAGCCATATCACGCGCTTTCCGCGGTGACAACCGAACATACTTGGTTATTGCTTTAACTTCCATTAACTCGCTCCTAGTTCTTCGACCCGGCCGCCAAAACCGCCCGATCCTGAACTTTGGGTAACTCCCGGCCCCTGTTTTGAATGACCGCACCGGCGATGGCCGACCGCGCATCCACAACCCGAACCGTCGTCACGGACTTATCCTCTGTTATCACATTGAACACCAAGCCAGGCTTGACCCCGTCCCGATGTCCTCCGTTGAGGATTACCATGCCCAACTCTTTGTTTACATCCAAAATCAGATATTCTTTTTCTCTTACCATCGCAGATCCGCCTGACATTACGCCAGTCGCATCCGCCGTCTCACCAGCCCGGGTATCCAGCCGCGCCTTTAAACCGTCTATCTCAATTTTCGCAGCAACCAACGCTGCACTTAAAAATCTCACCTGACCTCGCAAGGTCCCGATCAGATCGGCATCCCCGTCCTCTTCAGCGCCAACCCCTGCATTACCCGACATCAATAAGATTGCGCCCACGATGATAGGTTTGAGCCGCCCCTCAAGTCCGAGCGCGCTCATTCCATTACTTCGCCACAGTCTTGTCCGTATGCGTCCCATGTTTACGGAAGATACGCGTGGGGGCAAATTCCCCCAGACGATGCCCCACCATATATTCAGTAATATAGACCGGCATATGCAATTTACCGTTATGAACAGCCAGCGTGTGCCCGACGAATTCGGGCGCAATCATGGAGCGACGAGACCACGTTTTAACGACGCGCTTCTCACCTGCACGGTTCATTTTCTCCACGCGCTCCAGCAGCTTTTCATCAACAAACGGCCCTTTTTTAAGTGAACGGCCCATGGTTTACTTTCTCCGACTAAGAATAAATTTTTTCGACGCCTTCCGTCTCGCCCGAGTCTTCTTGCCCTTTGTGAGCTGACCCCACGGCGTCACCGGGTGACCACCGCCAGACGTACGACCTTCACCACCACCCATCGGGTGATCCACCGGGTTCATCGCCACACCACGAACGGTCGGACGAATCCCCTTCCAGCGTTTGCGCCCAGCCTTGCCAAGCTTAACACCATTATGATCAATATTACCAACCTGACCAATCGTCGCCATACAATTGACATTAATCAATCGAATTTCGCCTGAAGGCAGTTTCACACTGGCATATCCACCCTCGCGCGCCATCAATTGCGCTGTCTGACCCGCACTCCGCACCAACTGCGCCCCTGCACCAACAGTCAATTCAATGTTATGAATGGGTAAACCGAGTGGAATTTTAGCTAACGGCATCATATTGCCCGTAACCGGCTCGACATCCGGACCGCCTGAAACAATGGCGCCAACTTCCAGGCCGAGGGGAGCCAGAATATAACGTTTTTCGCCATCCCGATAGGCCAACAAAGCAATATTCGCCGAACGGTTCGGATCGTATTCGATCGCCTGAACCTTGGCGGGTATCCCGATCTTGTTCCGCTTGAAATCGATGATTCTGAATTTGCGTTTATGCCCGCCCCCGCGGTGCCGAATAGTAATCCTGCCGGCGGAATTGCGTCCCGCCTGGGATTTCTGAGCCTGCGTCAACGAACGTTCAGGCTTACTTTTTGTGATTTCATCAAACGTGGAGAGCTTCGTATTGCGCAAGCTCGGCGTCGTCGGTTTATAACTTTTAAGCGCCATGTCGTGATTCCTATTCCAAATCGATCTTATCGCCATCCTTCAAGGTTACCACCGCGCGCTTCCAGTCCGCTTTTTTGCCATAATGAAGCGTGCGCTCGCGGCGCTTTTTGCCATCGTAGTTCATGGTATTGACCTTGACTACCTTAACCTTGAAAAAATCCTCAACAGCTTTTTTGATTTCAAGCTTGTTGGCCGCCGGATCCACCTTAAAGAGATACTTGTTCTGGGCAGCCAGCAACGTCCCCTTTTCGGTAATATGCAGGCCACGCACCGCTGAAAGCGCATTCTTCATGATTTCCTCCCTGCGTCACCCTCAAGCCGCAAACGCAAACTCTCCATACCTGCTCGCGTCAACACCGTTACAGGGAAACGAATCAACTGAAACGTGCTCACATCTTTTGCGGTAGTCACTTCGACATTTGATAAATTGCGCAGGGCGAATAACAGATTTTTATCCAGCGTGTCAACCACAACCAGAGCGCCCTTGCTCAACCCAAGAGATTTGAGCAGTGCCGCAGCCGCCTTGGTTTTAGGCTCTGCAAACGTGAGCTGATCGAGCACCCGAATACGATCCTCGCGTACCAGATCACTGAATGCACGCCGGAAGGCCAGGCGCGCCACCTTGAGAGGCACTTTCTTGGCATAGCTGCGGGGGTGCGGACCATGGGCAACGCCACCGCCACGCCACACCGGAGACTGACGGTAACCCGCACGGGCACGTCCGGTCCCTTTCTGCTTCCACGGCTTCTTGTTGCTACCCGCCACATCACCTTTACCCAGCGTATTCGCCGTACCGGCACGCATACCTGCCTGATAGGCAATGACCACATCATGCACCGCCTGCTGGCCCTTGGTGGTCAAAAGCTCGTCGGGAAATTCAACCTTCGCCAACGAGGATCCCTTCATGTCATAGACTGAAAGCTTGCTCATTTCACCTGCCCTGCCTTCGTCTTCTTTAATGCTTTACGCACTTCAACCATCGCTCCGACCGGTCCTGGAATCGCTCCCTTGACAAGGATCAAATTCTCACCCGCACGCAGCTGAACTACCTTTAAATTTTGCGTCGTAACCCGGATATTTCCCATATGCCCCGGCATGCGCTTGCCCTTATGAACACGACCGGGATAGGAACGACAACCAATCGAACCGACACGTCGCTTCGAGTGACCACCATGGGTCATCGGACCGCCGGCCATGCCATGCCGTCTCACAACACCCTGGAAGCCGCGCCCCTTGGTCACGCCAATGACATCAACAAACAAGGCGCCTTCTAAAATCGCCGCCGTGATCGTATCCCCCACTTTCAACTCATCGCCAGGCGCAACGTCAAACTCGCGCAAAAACCGCTTCGGCGTAACTTTCGCAGCCGTGAACTGACCGTTATGGGGTTTATTCGCACGCGAGGCTTTCACCTCATCAAACCCGAGTTTGAGCGCATCATAGCCGTCGCAGACTTTCGTCTTCCGCTGAACGACCACACACGGGCCCACCTCAATTACTGTAACAGGAGTCTGCTGACCTTCGTCACCGAAAACTCTTGTCATTCCTATTTTTTTTCCGAGTATCCCTTGCATGGCTACCTGCTTAAATCTTGATCGTTATATCTACGCCGGCCGGCATGTTGAGTTTTTTCAACTCATCCACCGTTCTTGCCGTCGGCTCCACAATGTCCAACAACCGTTTATGCGTGCGAACTTCAAATTGTTCCATCGATTTTTTGTCGACATGAACACTTCGGTTGACGCTATAACTCTCAATGCGCGTGGGCATGGGAATCGGTCCAACGACCCTGGCTCCCGTCCTCTTGGCCGTCTCCACAATATCAGACACTGACTGATCCAGCACCCGATAGTCGTAGGCTTTCAAACGTATGCGTATTCGTTGCTTTTCCATCATTCACTCACCGTTCCAGAAGTTGCTTTTGTATCGCCTCCGGCACCACATCAAAACAGGCCGGCTCCATGGTATAACTCGCGCGCCCCCGGGTTAATGACCGGATGGCAGTAGAGTAACCGAAAAGTTCCGCCAACGGAACCCGCGCATGGATTACCTGCACAGTTTCTTTCCCAACCATATTCTGAACATGGCCGCGCCTGGCGCTCACATCGTTCAGCACATCACCCAAATGCTCCGCTGGAAGAATAATCTCCAGGGACATGATAGGCTCAAGAATTGCCGGTTTAGCCACCTTGGCAGCCTCCCGC
Organism: bacterium; assembly: GCA_037141135.1. Classification (GTDB taxonomy): domain Bacteria; phylum Verrucomicrobiota; class Kiritimatiellia; order CAIKKV01; family CAITUY01; genus JAABPW01. The sequence continues at coordinate 22,823 of JBAXDB010000008.1, forward strand.
AATGCCATAACTCCCGCAGTTCGGAATGCCATTTCCGTGGATTCCTGATCGCGAAAATCACCACCCACCACTCGCACCTTTACATCCACCAACGAATAGTTGGCAAGAATACCTGTTGTCAGCCCATCCCGAATTCCCTCTTCAACATTCGCCCGAAAGTCCGAAGGGATTCGATTCTGAGACACTGCAAATTCAATTTCAATGCCCGACCCTCTTTTCGCCGGTTCAACATCAAGGCTGACCTCGGCATATTGCCGTTGGCCGCCAATATCGCGATCAAAAAGGTATGACCCATGCCCGGCCGCTGTCACGGTTTCCCTATAGGACACCATCGGCCGGCCGGCATTCGCCTGCACTTTATATTCGCGGAACATGCGATCCTTCAAAATCTCCAGATGCAGTTCCCCCATTCCACTCAACAGGGTCTGTCCGGAATCAACATCTTTGGAGACCACACAAGTAGGATCCTCGGACGCAAGCGCGCTCAAAGCTTCGTTCAGCTTTTCGCGGTCCGCCTGTGACTTCGGCTCAATCGCCATCGAAATGACCGGCTCGGGAAAACGGATCCGTTCCAGTTCGACAGGCATATTTTCAGCGCAAAGCGTATCCCCCGTCGTCACATTCTTCAGCCCGATAATCGCGCCTATTTCACCGGCGTGGATGACATCCACATCCTTCCGGTCATCCGCGTGCAGAAACACCAATTTCATGACCCGCTCGCGCTTTTTGGTGCGCGGGTTGAACACATTCTGGCCCTGCTTGATCTGCCCGGAATAAACTCGCACAAAGGCCATACGCCCCATGTACGGATCACTCATCAACTTGAAAACCAATGCGCTCTGAGGCGCCGAATCATCCGCCTCACGCATCAAAATCTCGTGGGTTTTGGGATGCTCACCCTGGATCGCGGGAACATCAAGAGGAGAGGGAAGAAAGTCAACAACCGCATCCAGTAACTGCTGCACCCCTTTGTTGCGCAATGACGAACCGCATAACACGGGCGTGATCTTCTGCGCCAGCGTGACGCGACGCAACCCGTCCTTGAGGACTTGTGCAGGGACATCGGGACACTCGAGATACGCTTCAAGGACCTGCTCATCGTGCTCCGCCAACGCCTCGATCATTGACGCCCTCGCCATTTCGGCTGCCACGGCAATTTCCTTGGGAATCGGCAAATAGTTAAGAGTGGACCCGAATGTGGTCTCATCAAATGAAACCGCCTGCATGGCAACCAAGTCCACAATCCCTGCGAAATTCTCTTCAGAGCCCCATGGAATCTGAATGGGCACCGGCATCGCACCCAGCCGGGTTCTGACCTGCTCAACGACGGCATTAAAATCCGCACCCACGCGATCCATTTTATTGACGAAGGCAATGCGTGGCACGCGATAACGATCCGCCTGATGCCAAACCGTCTCAGACTGGGGCTGAACTCCACCCACACCACAGAACACCACCACCGCGCCATCCAGCACCCGCAATGATCGCTCGACTTCAACGGTAAAGTCGACATGCCCGGGAGTGTCTATCAGATTAATCTGATGATCCCGCCAAAAACACATGGTTGCCGCGCTGGTGATCGTAATGCCCCGTTCTTTCTCCTGGGGCATCCAATCCATCACGGCGGTTCCGTCATGCACTTCGCCCATGCGATGCACACGGCCCGCATAAAACAGAATGCGCTCGCTCGTCGTGGTCTTACCCGCATCAATGTGAGCAATGACCCCGATATTGCGAACAGCCGAGAGCGGCCGGAGGCGATCCGCAGCTTCACGCTGACGGTACTCCCCTGCCGACCCACTTTTATTATTCTGTTCCAAAACGGTTTCCATTGTAATCTGCTATAGAAAACAAGTCCCGCCGCCCGATTGGCCGACGGGATTTGTCAAATTAAAACCACTACCATCGATAATGGGCAAAGGCTTTATTGGCCTGCGCCATTTTATGCGTTTCATCACGCTTCTTGATTGCATTCCCCTGCTCGGCATACGCATCCAGAATTTCCTGAGCCAGCGCCCGACGCATCGGTACGCCTTTGCGAGTCTTGGCATACTGCATAATCCAGCGCATGGCCAGAGCTCCCTGACGATCAGGAGAGACTTCAACGGGAACCTGATAGGTCGCCCCACCCACGCGGCGTGATTTGACTTCAACTTTAGGGCTCACATTGCCAATTGCCCTGAGAATAATCTCCAGAGGATCGCCATCAGGATGCTTCTCCTGAATGACTTTTAATGCATCATACACAATATTGACCGAAACCGACTTTTTCCCCACCTTCATCAGGTGGTTGACGAGCCGACCAACCAGCTCGCTGTTATATTTCGGATCCGGAGAAACCGTCCGACGCTCTGCTCTTCGTCTTCGTCCCATGATCTTGCGCCATCCTACGCTTTTTTCGGTGTTTTGACGCCATATTTGGAGCGGCCCCTGTGCCGCCCCTCGACGCCCAATGTGTCCAAGGTCCCACGAACAATGTGGTAGCGAACACCCGGCAAATCCTTTACACGCCCGCCACGTACAAGCACAACGCTATGCTCCTGCAAATTGTGCCCCTCGCCCGGAATATAAGCTGTTACTTCCTCGCCGTTCGTCAAGCGAACACGCGCCACCTTACGTAACGCTGAATTCGGTTTCTTGGGCGTCTGCGTCTTAACTGAGAGACACACTCCACGACGCTGAGGGCAATTCTTCAGCGCAGGAGATTTGCTTTTATAACGGACTTGTTTACGTCCGTATTTCACAAGTTGATTAATCGTTGGCATAAGTTTCGTTATCCCTTTTTAACGCAAAGCGTGTAAAGATGCCCGAAGCATCGCAATCTTGTCAAGCATTATCCAAGAAGCTCTTTGGCTTTCTTCAACTCTTCGCTATCCTGGCGCAGATCCTCTTCAGGAATTGGCTCCGCCAAAGGCACTAATTTGATATTCCTGAACATAGGGAACCCTGTCCCGCCAGGTATCAAATGCCCCATGATCACATTTTCTTTAAATCCATACAATGTGTCCACACGCCCCAGCGTCGCCGCCTCGGTGAGTACTCGCGTCGTATCCTGGAAGGAGGCCGCTGAAATGAAACTTTCCGTCTCCAGAGCCGCTTTGGTGATCCCCAGAAGAGCCGGCGAGGCCTCTGCTGCACGCTTGCCTTCCGCCGATGCTTTTGCATTGACTTCCTGGAAAGCCTGCTTCTCAACCTGCTCACCCCAGAGGAAATCCGTGTCGCCGGCATCGGTTATCCGGACCTTGCGCAACATCTGCCGGACGATGATCTCAATATGCTTGTCATTGATTTCAACACCCTGCAAACGATAAACCTCCTGAACCTGGTTGACCAGATACTCCTGAAGTTCCTGAGGTCCGCAAATTTCCAAAATTTCCTGAGGGACAATCGGTCCTTCCGTCAGCTGCTGCCCCTTCTGCACATAGTCGCCCTTATAGACAACAATATGCTTGCCCATCGGAATCAAATGCTGCTCCTCATCATTCGTGACGGAATCACGAATGAGCAGACAACGCCGTCCGCGCTGATTCGCGCCAAAGTCGACAATGCCGTCAATTTTCGCAATTTCAGCCGCATCTTTGGGGCGCCGCGCTTCAAACAGCTCCGCCACGCGGGGAAGACCACCGGTGATATCCTTCGTTTTCGACTCTTTACGGGGAGTTTTGGCCAGCACTTCCCCCGCGGCGACTTTTTTGCCATCCTTAACCATGACGTGGGCACCAGCCGGGATATTGTAGATGGACGCGGGCTCATGGCCGCCATGAGTCACAACGATCTGAGGGTGCAGATCTTCCTTATGCTCAAGAACAACGGTCCCCATCAGCCCGGTGGATTGATCCACATCTTTTTTCACCGTCACATTTTCAATAAATCCCTGGAAATGCACGGACCCGGGTTTCTCCGCAAGAATCGGCACACTATAGGGATCCCACTCAATAAAGCTTTGCGCCTTCTTGACGCGTCCGCCGTCCGCTACGGAAATGAGCGCTCCAATCGCAATGGAATGGCGCTCAACTTCGCGGCCGGTGTCATCAAAGACGCATACCGTTCCGTTTTTATTCAACACCACGTAGCTGCCCTGACCGTTCATAACCGTACGCATGTTAGTGTACTGAACCGTGCCATCATGCTTCGCGATCACGTGGGGCTGCTTGAAAACAGCACTGGCCGTACCACCGATATGGAAAGTACGCATCGTCAACTGCGTGCCAGGTTCACCAATGGATTGAGCCGCGATAATTCCAACCGCCGTACCAATCTCCACCGGGCTGCCGTTTGACAAATCTCGACCGTAACATTTCGCGCAAATACCGCGCTTGGATTCACAGGTCAGAACACTGCGAATTCTAACTTTCTCGATATCCGCATTCATGATCACATCCGCCACGACTTCATCAATCATGCCGCCAGCAGTGACAATCACTTCGCGCGTCACAGGATTAATAATATCGTTGAGCGCGGTACGCCCTTTCAAACGATCCGCCAACGACACCATATTTTCGTCGCCTTCGCCAATGGCTTTGACTTCGATCCCGTTAAGTGTATTGCAATCCTGTTCGATGATTCTCACATCCTGGGCCACATCAACCAGTTTACGGGTCAAATAACCTGCGTCAGCCGTCTTCAGAGCGGTATCAGCCAAGCCTTTGCGGGCACCGTGAGTACTGATAAAGTATTCCAGAACGCTCAACCCTTCACGGAAGTTCGATACAATCGGCCGCTCGATAATTTCACCTGAGGGCTTGGCCATCAAACCACGCATACCAGCCAACTGCCGGATCTGCTGCCGACTACCACGGGCCTTGGAATCCACCATCATGAAAATAGGATTGGCTTCATCACTATCCCCGTTTTCCTCAATGGCGCGATACATGGCGGTGGACGTTTCGTCCGTAGCCTGCGTCCAGATATCGACAATTTTATTATACCGTTCCCCATCGGTAATAATACCGCGCCGGTACTGGCTTTCCACTTCCGCCACCGATTTATGAGCCCGGGCAATAATCTCTTCCTTCTCCGCCGGAATGATCATGTCGGACAGACCGATTGAAATCCCGGCCAGAGTTGCATGCTCGAATCCGATGTTTTTCAGGCTATCCAGAACTCGCACAGTCTCCGTGTTTCCGCTCTGCCGGTAGCAATGCCAAATCAATTTACCCAGGAATGACTTATCGCAGCAGCGATTAACAAAGCCGAGAGTATCCGGAAGAATCTCATTAAAAAACACGCGGCCGACCGTCGTCACCAGCATCTTGGAGTTGATATCGCCGAATACCGTCTTGCGCTGGAAGTCGGGATTTTTAAAACGGATCCGGTGATGAATCTTCAGCGCGCCATCATCATAGGCCAACCGGACCTCGCTGGCTTCGGCAAAAATCGGAAGCCTTTCCTGCTCCTGAGCCTTGCCTTCTTTTTTCCTGCGGACTTCTTTGATCCTGTCCTTTTGCGCCGACGACGTCAGATAATAAATCCCCAGGGCAATATCCTGCGTGGGGGTCATCACAGGCCTTCCACTGGAAGGCGAGAAGACATTATGCGGCGACAGCATCAGCAAGCGGGACTCAATCTGTGCCTCGATTGAGAGCGGAACATGCACCGCCATCTGATCACCGTCAAAGTCCGCGTTATAGGCCGTACAAACGAGAGGATGCACTTGAATGGCTTCCCCCTCGACCAGGGTAGGCTCGAAAGACTGAATGCTCAAACGATGCAATGTGGGAGCACGGTTCAGCATGACCGTCTTGTCACGCGTAATCTCCTCAAGAATTGCCCAGACCTCATCCGATTGTTTATCAATCAGTTTCTTGGCGGAACGGACCGTATGCGCAACCCCCATCTCCTTCAGCCGCCGGATAATGAAAGGCTCGAACAATACCAGCGCCATCTTCTTGGGTAATCCGCATTGATGAAGCTTCAGTTCAGGACCCACGACAATCACGGAACGGCCGGAATAATCCACACGTTTTCCAAGCAGATTCTGACGGAAACGCCCCCCTTTGCCCTTGAGCATATCACTCAGGGATTTCAATGGACGATTGCCTGCACCCGTTACCGCACGACCATGGCGGCCGTTGTCGATAACCGCATCGACGGCCTCCTGCAACATCCGCTTTTCATTCCGGATAATAACATCAGGCGTCTTAAGTTGGAGCAGATTCTTCAACCGGTTGTTACGGTTGATCACTCTCCGATATAAATCATTCAGATCAGAGGTGGCAAACCGCCCGCCCTCCAGAGGCACCAAAGGTCTCAAATCCGGCGGAATCACCGGCATGACTTCAAAAATCATCCACTCCGGACGGGCATTGCTGGTTAAAAAACCCTCCAGAACCTTCATACGCTTGGAAATCTTTTTTCGGATCTGTTTGCTGCGCGTTGTTTCCATTTGCGCATCAAGCTCCACCATGGCCTTTTCCAGATCAAGTTTCTTCATCAAATCACGCACCGCCTCGGCACCGATTTTAGCAACAAAGGCATCGTTGTACTTGTCCTGAGCCTCACGATATTCCATCTCGCTCAGAAGTTGTTTTTCCTGAAGCGGCGTATCACCCGGATCAATTACAACGTAATCTTCATAATAAAGAATGCGCTCAAGGGCACGGGCAGTCATATCCAGCACCAATCCCAACCTACTGGGGGTACATTTAAAAAACCAAATATGAGATACAGGCACCGCGAGATCAATGTGACCCATGCGTTCCCGACGCACCCTGGATTGCGTGATTTCTACACCGCAACGGTCACAAATAACACCCTTGTGTTTGATGCGCTTGTACTTCCCGCAGCTGCATTCCCAATCCCGCGTAGGACCGAAAATACGCTCGCAGAACAAGCCGCCCTTTTCAGGCTTATACGTGCGGTAATTAATGGTCTCAGGGTTTTTAACTTCGCCGTGGCTCCACGCCCGGATGGTCTCCGGAGAGGCCAGCGAAATATTCACTGAATCAAACCCCTCCATCAGGGGCATTCCAAGCCGCTCACGGGCGGCAGAATTTGTAAAGGTACGTTCAGACATAGGTGACTCAGCGTTGCCGCCGCCTCCGTTAAACTCGTTTTTCCTTCGCTTCAGCCCGCACATCCAAACCAATGGCCCTAAGCTCATTGATCAAGACGTTAAATGACTCAGGGCGGTCCGCCTCAAGTACATTCTCGCCTTTTACGATGGATTCGTAAATCCTCGTCCGCCCGGTGGTGTCATCACTCTTAACAGTCAATAATTCCTGAAGAGCATAAGCGGCGCCATAGGCTTCAAGCGCCCACACTTCCATTTCACCGAGCCGCTGGCCACCGTATTGCGCCTTGCCCCCCAGCGGTTGCTGGGTAACAAGTGAATAAGGACCCACGGCACGGGCATGAATCTTATCACTAACCAAATGATGCAATTTCAGCATGTAAATATAACCCACAACCACCCGTTGATCAAACGGCTCTCCCGTTCGACCATCAAACAGCTGGGTTTTACCATCGGAGGGAAGCTTGGCCTCACTCATCAAATCATGAATACGTTTCTCGGAAATTCCGTCAAACACAGGGGTGCTCGCATAGAGGCCAAGAATTTTACACGCCCAACCCAAATGCGTTTCAAGCACCTGCCCGACGTTCATACGGGAAGGCACACCCAGAGGGTTCAACACAATATCGACCGGCGTTCCATCCGGCAAAAACGGCATATCCGCCTCGGGAAGGATTCGCGCGACCACGCCCTTGTTTCCATGACGTCCCGCCATCTTATCACCCACGGATAATTTCTTCTTGCTGGCGATGTAAACCCGGACCTGCTTGATGATGCCCTGATCTACCTCATCCCCACTTTCCAAACGGTCAATGGCATTCTCAAACTCATGCTCAAGCTCCACAAATTTCTGCTGGTGCTCGGCGATAATTTCCTGGATTTTGATCTGAATCGGACTGCTTTCAATCGCGATATGCGCGCTTTCATTAGCCAGTTTGCGCAACAGCGTCTTGGTGATTTTACGATTCGCGGGAATAATGATTTCCCCCGAGTCAATATTCACCACGTCCAAAGGTATTTTTTCACCAAGAAGAATGTTGCTAAGCGCCTCGGTCAACTGGTCAATCAGATCCTGCTTTTTGCTCGCCTGCTCCTGGGTCACGTTCTTCGCCTGACGTTTACGCTCCGTCGGAGTCATCTTCTCGCGGGCGATGTCCACATGTGCAGAGACCTTTACATCCATCACGATACCATAGGTACCGCTGGGAACGGTCAGGGAAGTATCACGAACATCCGCCGCCTTTTCACCGAAGATCGCCCGAAGCAACCTCTCCTCAGGAGCCAGTTCCGTCTCACTCTTAGGAGTAATCTTACCTACCAGAATGTCATCCGGCTTGACTTCCGCTCCAATTCTAATCACCCCATCAGGACCGAGATTGCGCAACGCATCTTCGCCGACGTTGGGAATATCCCGTGTAATTTCCTCAGGACCCAACTTGGTATCTCGGGCGCCAACTTCAAATTCCTGAATATGGACGGAGGTAAACACATCCTCACGCACCACGCGCTCACTGATCAGAATCGCATCCTCGAAGTTGTAGCCGCACCAGGGCATAAACCCGACCAGAACGTTCCGGCCAATGGATAACTCTCCATCCCTAGTCGCCGGGCCATCCGCCAGTACATCACCCATACGAACCTTTTGCCCCACACTGACGACAGGTCTCTGATTAACACAGGTTCCTGCATTGGAGCGCATAAACTTATTCAGGACATAGACCCGCTCGGCATCCTTTTTCTTGCCGCTCTTATCACTGGACACCACAATTTTATTGGAGGACACATACGTCACCACGCCGGGTTCTTCCGCCAGAGCCAACACTCCCGAATCACGGGCGATGCGGCTCTCAAGTCCTGTGGCAACAAAGGGACGCTCCGTCTCCATCAGAGGCACAGCCTGCCGCATCATGTTAGAGCCCATCAAGGCCCGATTCGCATCATCGTGTTCCAAAAAGGGGATCAGGCCGGCCGCAACAGACACAACCTGTTTAGGCGAGACATCCATGTAATCGACCTTTTCCTTGGGAACCTCAAGGAATTCTCCACGATGCCGAACAGCAATGGCTTCACGCGACATACGGCTTCGGGCATCGAGGGGGGTATTGGCCTGAGCAATGATGAATTTCTCCTCGCGATCCGCGCTGAGATATTCGACCTCGTCCGAAACACATCCGTTATTAACTTTACGGTAGGGAGTCTCAATAAATCCATATTCATTGACTCTGGCATAAATGCCAAGAGATGAAATCAAGCCAATATTCGGCCCTTCTGGAGTCTCAATCGGACAAATTCTTCCATAGTGACTGCTATGAACATCACGGACTTCAAAGCCTGCACGCTCGCGACTCAAACCACCCGGGCCCAAAGCGCTCAATCGTCGTTTATGCGCAAGTTCTGACAGAGGATTGGTCTGATCCATGAATTGGCTCAACTGGCTCCGTCCGAAGAAATCCTTAACCACAGCAGACAGCGTCTTTGGATTCACCAAACGCTGCGGGGTCAAGGTCCCCGTATTTGGATCAAACAGCGTCATCCGCTCACGCACAAGGCGCTCCGCACGCGCCAGTCCAACGCGGCATTGGTTTTCTATTAATTCCCCAATGGTACGCAAACGGCGACTACCAAGGTGATCTATGTCATCAACCATTCCTTGGCCGTTACGAATACTGATCAAATATCGGATGGCAGCGATTAAATCACTGCCATCTGGCGTCAGGGTGCGCAGGCGCTCTTCATCGGTGACCGTGATGAAGGCATCTTTTGCCTTGGCATCTTTACGGGCCATGATCGTCTCGATGAGATTCAGCGCATCCTTGATTTCACTATCTAATTTCTGATTGATCTTATATCGGCCCACGCGACCGAGATCATACCGCCTGACATCAAAAAACAGGCGCTTCAGCAATTGGCGGGCATTCGAGACCGTAGCGGGATCACCGGGGCGCAAGCGCAAATAAATATCCTTCAAGGCGTCATCCATGGAATGCGTCGGATCTTCCTTGATGCTCTTCAGCATTATGCCTGAATCCCATGACACATCCACGACATCCACATCCTTGAAGCCGGCCGCCTTCATCTGGGCCAGCACGTTTTCAGACAACGGCTCATAGCGGCGAGCCAGAACCGTCTGGGAGTCGACATCAATTACATCCTCACGGAACACAAGGTTAACCAGCTTCTCAGCGCTGCTGGTTTCGCTCATTTTCAGTTTGCGGAATGCATAGAACAATGACAACAAATCATCATCGGAGCCATATCCCAGGGCCCGCAGGAACGTAACCGCAAGGAACTTTCTCCGGCGATGACGGCGATCCATATAGATCCACAACAGATCGGACGCATCAAACTGTACTTCAACCCATGATCCGCGATCCGGAATAATGCGGAAGGAGTACAGCATGTTGCCGCTGGAGTGAACCGACTGCTCGAAGCAAATACCTGGAGAACGATGCAACTGGCTGACAATTACCCGCTCAGCCCCGTTGATTACGAACGAACCCTGCTTGGTCATCAGCGGGATTTCGCCCATATATACGGTTTCTTCGCGGATTTCTTCCCCATCCTTCAGACGGAATGTAACGTGAAGTGTACCCGCAAAAGTCTGCCCCTCGCGAAGCGTTTCGTAGGGATCCGCCTTGGGTAAGGTGAAATCGTACTTCACGAAATCGAGTGCGTAGCGCCCATCGTAACTTTCAATGGGGAAAACTTCCTTGAATACTACCTGCAACCCCATGGGTTTCCGACCCCCAGGGGCAATATCAAGCTGAAGAAAATCCTTATAAGACACCGTCTGAATTTCAATCAGATTCGGCGGCTTGATTACTTCAACCAGTTTTCCGAAGTTCGTTCTCTCAACCATAGCCAGCACCTATCGCACCTGGTTTCCAGGACACCAACACCGCGGTCAAATAACCGCCCGTCGCAACACACCACCCGACAAGTCGGGTTACTTGATCTCGACGGTCGCGCCAGCCTTCTCCAGTAATTCCTTGATCTTGGCCGCTTCGTCCTTGGAAATGCCTTCTTTTACGGACTTCGGTGCGCCTTCGACAAGATCCTTGGATTCCTTCAAACCGAGCCCGGTGATGCCACGGATTTCCTTGATCACGCCGATTTTATTGGCACCCGCTGCCGCAAGGATGACAGTGAACTCCGTCTTCTCAACCGCCGCAGCCGCCGCTGCCGCAGGAGCAGCCGCCATCATGCCCATCGGGGCCGATGCCGTCACACCCAACCGTTGCTCAAGACCCTTCACGAGCTGCGAGAGCTCCAGAACAGTCATGTTTTCAACAGCCTTAACAATTTCTTCCATCTTCGCATCCAACTTGATTTCTTCAGACATGGTATATCTCCCTTCCTAATCAATTACACTCAAACGTCACTTCGTTGCGTTCTTTTTGTCCTCAATTGCCTTCAACACATATACAATGGATGACACCTTTTGCTTCAGCACGCCAACCAAGCGCGTAAGCGGAGCCGCCACAGTACCCACCAACTGACTCAACAACACCTCGCGAGGCGGCAGTTCTGCAAGGGCATCGATCTGGGAGGAAGTCAAAATCACATCCCCCATCACCCCCGCTTTTACCACCGGCAGCTTGTTATCAGTACAGAACTGCTTCATCGTCTTAGCCGCCTGGACAACATCCGTGCCCGTCACAATGGCAGACTGCCCCTTCAGTGACGTATCCAGATTCTGCCAACCCTTTTCTTTGGTAATAAGGCGCAAAAAGCGGTTTTTAACAACCTGCATGCGTGCGCCCGCTTTACCAAGTTTTCGGCGAAGATCTGAGAACTGTTCAACCTTCATGCCGCGGTAATCCGCAACAAATACAAAGGTTGAATCGTTCACCCGGGAAGTAATTTCCCCTAGAATGGATTGTTTTTCTGGTCTCATTGAACCCAACCTTTTCGTTACTCTCGCACTTCAACGCGGAGGCCAACCCCCATCGTGGAACTCAGTGTACAACGTTTAATAAAAACACCCTTAGCCGCCGCCGGTCGTGCCGCCGCAATCGCCGCGATCACCGCATTGACATTGTCCAGAAGCTTGGGAGCATCGAAGGACAGCTTGCCAAAAGGGACCTGCACGTTGCCATTGCGATCCATCCGATACTCCACGCGCCCCGCCTTGCTCTCACGGACCGCAGCAGCGGTATCATCCGAGACCGTTCCGGTTTTGGGATTGGGCATGAGACCGCGCGGACCCAACACCTTACCCAGCTTGCGAACTTCTTTCATGGCATCGGGTGTTGCTATGGCGATATCAAAATCGACCCAACCCCCTTTGACTTTCTCAATCAAATCGTCGTTACCGACGAAATCGGCACCAGCCGCCCGGGCCGCATCCGCTGCCGCACCGGCTGCAAAAACAGCCACACGGACAACTTTGCCGGTTCCATGCGGAAGAGCAACGGTTCCACGCACCGTCTGATCCGTCTTCTTGGTATCCACACCAAGCCGAATCGCGAGTTCAGCGGTTTCGTCAAATTTGGCAATTTTATTTGCCTTCAGGAAACTGATGGCCTCAG
>JBAXDB010000009.1:0-33211 GCA_037141135.1 bacterium
GACAACCGGGCCAGCCAGGTCAGCCGGGACAGCCAGGTCAGCCGGGCCAGCCGGGGCAGCCGGGACAACCAGGCCCGGCGGGCGAGCGTGGCGCTGAAACAGGGGAGGGTGGATCGTTTGGTACAACGGCGCCTGCGGGAGGAATTTCCGGGGGAACGCGCGTTTGGAAGTCCGGACTGCCGCCAAACGAACGCCAGTCGCTGCTTTCGGGCCAACAGGAGAAGAGTTCGCCGATGATGGAAGACGATGCCAAAAGGTATTTCGAGAGGCTTGCGAAATGAGAAACTCTTCTTTCTTATTGCAGATTCTTCCGGTGATGGCGCTGATCGGACTCGCGGCGGCCGCGCGCGGCGAGTTCATTTTCGACGCCGAGGTCCCGCTCGATCCCAAGGTCGAGGTGGCGATTGACCGGGCTCAGGAGTGGCTGGCGAAGGGGCAACAACCCAACGGGTCATGGGGAACCTGCAACGGCAGGAATGGATTGGCGCTCATGGCACTGATGGTGAATGGCAGTACGCCGGGGCATGGCAAGTATGGCGACAAGGTGGCGAAAGGGATCGAGTTTCTGATCGGCAGCCAGCACGAGAACGGCTATCTGGTGGTGGGAGAGAGCGGCAGCATGTATCAACATGCGCTGGCCACGCTGGCTCTGGCCGAGGCGTATGGGATGACCCAGAACCCGGCCATCCGGGAAAGTCTGACCAAGGCGATACATTTGATTCTCAAAGCCCAGAGCCCGTCGGGTGGGTGGCGCTATACGCCGGTTCCCGGTGATCAGGATCTCTCCGTGACCGTCATGCAGATCATGGCGCTGCGGGCGGCGGCGGACACCGGCCTCTATGTTCCAACCGAAGCGGTGGACTTTGGCGTGCGGTACGTGAGGGCTTGTTGGTCTGCCCCATCGATGACCTATGGGTACGGCGGTCCATCCGGCGACGGAGGCGTGCGCATGACGGCAGCCGGCACAGTCTGTCTTCAGTCGTGCGGTCTCGAGGACGATCCCAATGTGCCCAAGGCCGTTCAGTACCTGATGGCGGCCAATCGTTACGGCCAACAGGTTTACAAAAACTCAGACAATTGGGAGTGCTGGTACGGTCACTACTACGCCTCGGTGGCTCTCTACCACTATGGCGGCGACGCGTGGAAAAGCTATTACCCGAAGCTTTGCGAGAGCGTCCTGCGCGACTGGGCGAAGGCAGGACATTACGGAGACGTACTGACCACGTCCTGGGCGATCCTTTCGATCGGAACGCCCTACCGTTATCTGCCGATCTATCAAAGATGAAGACTATTCGAATAGTGTATTTCATGTGGCTTGCGGTAATGGCATGCACCGCCATGACCGTGACGGCCGCGGACAGCGTGGCCACGCGTGACGGGACAAGCGTCACCGGCGGCATTGTCCGCCTGACGGCCGCCGGAGTGTGCTTGTCCGGCGGCGAGACGGTGGCGTGGACGAACGTGGCGAACGTGCGTCGCGACCGGCCCGCGTTGCAGTCGCCGGGCCAGAGGCTGACGTTACGCAACGGCACGGCGTTGTGCGGTCTGATACGGCGGGCCACGAAAGACAGCGTTGTGTTCTGCAGCGTGGCGGCGGGGGAGTTCGAGGTGGCGTGGTCGAACGTGTCCTGGGTGTGCTTCGAACCCGAGGTATCCCGCGCCAAGAGGGCTCCGGATTGGACACGGGTGTGTGAGGTCGTGAAGACTGACGGAACGAGGCACGGTGGCAGCCTGATCATGGCGACCCGGCGACAACTTCTTCTGAAGACGTCCGAGGGGTTGGAAAAGATCGAGACCGGGGATGTGGTTTGGCTGCTTGTCGGGCCGCCGCCGGATAGGGGAGACGCCCTCGTTCTGCGGAACGGCGACCGGCTGTGCGGTCTCGTGACCTGGAGAAACGAAACGGCTTTGGTGGATGTGAACGGAAAACAAGTGGAAGTGGATCAATCGGCAATCGAGCAGATGGGCTCGCGTTAAGAGTTCAGAAAGGCAAGACGCAAATGGAACAGGAAATCAAGGTGGCGTGTTCGGGGTGTGGGGCCCACTACAGGGTGAGTGAAAACGATGTGGCGCTTGTGACTTGTGTGAAGTGTGGTGGCCGGACGTTCCACCCGGTTCAGGACAAGGGTCCGGAGACGACCGCGGCTCCGACACCCGTTCCCGAGCCGGCGGCCGTTCCCGCCCCGGCGACTGCAAAGAAACCGGCGACCGCAACGAAACCGGCAGTTCCGCCGCCGGCGTCCGCACCTGCCGCCACCGGGGCCAAGGCTGCCGCCGACGCCAGGCAGGTGTCGTTGGATCGCTTTCGGTCCCTGCATGCCCAGATTCGGCAGGAACTGGCCAAAGTGGTCGTCGGGCAGGATGAGGTGATCGAGGAACTCCTGGCGGCTGTTCTATGCGGAGGACATTGTCTGCTGGAGGGTGTCCCCGGCCTTGCCAAGACGTTGCTGATCTCGTCGCTGGCCAAGGCCTTGAACCTGACGTTCCGACGCATTCAGTTCACCCCGGATTTGATGCCCAGCGACATCACGGGCACCGACGTGCTCTACGAGGATCCCGTCACGGCGGAGCGTAAGTACAATTTCCTTGCCGGACCCATCTTCGCCAACATGCTTCTCGCCGATGAAATCAACCGCACGCCGCCCAAAACGCAGGCGGCGTTGCTGGAGGCCATGCAGGAACGCCAGGTCTCGATCGGCGGCACGATTCACAGTCTGCCCTCTCCGTTCCTTGTGCTGGCCACCATGAACCCGCTCGAACAGGAAGGGACCTATCCGCTGCCCGAAGCGCAGCAGGACCGCTTTTTTTTCAAAGTCTTCGTCGGCTATCCGACGAGCGCGGAGGAACTGCAGATCGTGCGGCGCGTGGCCAACACCGGCTTCGGCGAAATCGCTCCGGTCTGTAATGGCGTCGAACTGCTCGCCCTTCAAAAGACGTTGAGGGACCTGCCCGTGGCGGACGCCGTGGCGGAATACGCCAACCGCCTGGTGCGGGCCACGCGCCTGAAGACCCCCGAGGCCGTCGAGGCCGCCAATCAGTGGCTGGCGTGGGGAGCGGGGCCGCGCGCCACGATCAACCTCGTGCTCGCGGCGCGCTGTTTCGCCGTGATTGACGGGCGCGCGGCGCCGTCGTGTGACGACGTCATCCGCGTCGCCAAGCCGATCCTGCGGCATCGACTGGCCCTCAACTACGTGGCGCGGGCCGAGGGACTCACGCCCGACGCGGTGATCGAGAAAATCATCGCCGCGGTGCCGAAGTATTGAGGTCGGTCGCTGAAACAATCATGACTGAAACGCGACAGTTATTGAAGTACTTGAACCCCGACGCCATTGCGCGCATCGCCGCGGTCGGATTCAAGCCATTGGACCGGGTCGAAGGGGGTCTTGTCGGCAACCACCGCTCCCCCTTCCATGGCTTTGCCATCGAGTTCGCCGGGCACCGCCAGTACGTGCCCGGGGATGACTTGCGCCATCTGGACTGGAAGGTCTTCTTCAAATCCGGCCGCTATTACACCAAACAGTACGAACTGGAGACGAACTTTCTGGCCCACATTCTGGTGGACGTGAGTTCCTCCATGACCTTCGCCCACCGGCACGGCCGCAAGTTGGACTATGCTGCGTTCATGGCGGTAGCCCTGGCCAGCGCCGTGACCGCCCAGGGCGACCAGGTTGCGTCCGCATTGTTCGCCGACGATATTGTAACCTCGTTTCCGCCCGGCGGTTCCGAGGAGGTCGCCATCAATCTTTCCCGGGCGCTGGCGGAAACTCCGGTCAAAGATAGCACCGCCGTCGGCCGCATCCTGACGCAACTTGCCGAGCGTATCGGCCGGCGCAAGGTTGTGTTCGTGATCAGCGACTTTTTTGGGGATGTCAACGCGACGTTTGACGGCATCAAGCGTTTGCTTTACGGACGGAACGAGGTGATTCTGCTGCACGTGCTCGATCCCCTGGAGTTGGATTTCGACTATCCGGGTCGCGTGGAACTGGTGGAACTGGAGGGGCCCGGCCGTTTGCGGCTGGAGGGGCGTAACATTCGCGAAAGTTACAACGCCGCGTTTGGGAAGTACCTGGATGATTTCGAGACCCGCAGCCGGAAACTTAACGTGGATTGCATTCGCTGCGTCACGAGCGCCAACTTCGGCGTGACGATCGCCAAGTACTTGAACACGCGGGCGTTGACCCGGGGAGGGCGTCCGTGAACGTCCTCAACCTCGGAGCGCTTTGGGGGCTGTTGTTTCTCGCCGTGCCCATCCTGCTTCTCTTCCTGCTGAGCCGCAAGACGTTGGTTCTGCCGTGGGCGGCCTACGAGTGGATGCGCGAGTCGGTCATCAATCATCGGCGGCAATTCGAGATCACGGACTTGCTGAAGTTGTTCTCCAAGTTGCTGTTGCTTCTGGCACTGACGTTGTTCAGCGCGCGGCCGTTTCTGACCACGCGCGGACAGGGCGGTAACTTGATCCTGGTGGTGGATGTGTCGCCGAGCATGAACGCCAGGCTGGAGAACGGCACACGCCTGGACCAGGCCAAGCGCATTGCAGCGGATGTTGTCGAACGCCACGACGGCGCCGTCGCACTCTTCACCTACGGCGCGAAACTCGATCCGGTGATCGGATCATTCACGACGGACAAAGGCGTGGTCAAAGCTGAGTTGGCCCGCGTCCGGGGTGGGGCAGGTTACGACGGGGCTACGCGCCTGATCGAGCAGGTGCGCGCCTCGCCCCTCTTTCGCACCGCCTCACGGGTGATGGTGCTGGGGGATTTTCAGGCCTGCTGGTATGGCGAAGGCGGTGGGATTGCCAAGGCATTGGAGACCCTGGGCGCGCGCTTTCCCATGGTTTGGGTTCAGGTCGATCCCCGCAGCGCGCCGGATAATGTCGCCGTTACCGACGTGGCCATCACCCCGGAGGGCGCCTTTCTTGGTCGCCCCACCTTCTTTGAGGGAGCCCTGCGTAACGGCCTCTCCGTGGCCACGGGGGATCGGGTCCTGACCGTCTCGGTTGACGGGCACATCCAGCAACGCCCGGTTTTCCGGTTGGAAGGCGGGGAATCGCGCCGCCTGCCGTTTTCGACGACCTTCCGGACCCCGGGCTGGCACACGGTGAAATTGGAGTTGGATAACGACACACTGCCGGCGGATAACGTGCATTACGCAGCGGTAAACGTACCGCCTGCGCTGAACGTCGTGGCCGTCGTGCCCGCCTCGCAGCGCGGAGCGTACCCGGCGGACCTCTATGTTAAAACCGCCCTGGGCAGCGTGCTGCCGGAAGCCTCCCTTAACTACCGTAGCGTCTCGCCCTTGGAGTTTGAGTCCCTCCACCTTGACTCGATACAGGTCGTGATGCTGTTCGGACTTGCCCTGACGCCGGGGAGTCGCCTCTCCAAACAGGTCGAATCGTACGTCCGGCAAGGCGGAGGCGTGCTGGCCTTTCTGTCTGCCGCGCAAGCGGACGAAGCGATAGCGGTTGGGCTGCGTTCGACCCCGGTGTCAGGCCCCAGCACCCTCGATCCGCGCCGACTGGAAGGCACCTGGGGCAACTTCCTCCTCGCGCCGGGCCTCAAGGCCGAGTCGATGCGATTCAAGAAAGTCGCCACGCTGGCCGGCCTGGCGCCGGACGAAGTCCGACTGGTGAGCACGGCGGGGCCTGTGGCGGCGGTCCGGACAAACGGCCAGGGCCGGATTGCGGTGGTGGGGTTTGTGCCGGTGCCGGCCCAGACGAGCCTGCCCTTCAATCCGAACTTTGTGCAACTGCTCCTGCGCATGGTGTGGGAAACACGCAACTGGACCACGCTGGTCCATGATCACGGCATGTCGTCCGGCCAGGTTGTCACGGTCGACGTCAAATCCGACCGGGCCTACGCCTTGCTTGACGAACAAGGTGTTTCGCGGTCGCTGACCGTGCAGGGCAACGGTTCCGAAAGGCGCCTGTCGCTTCCGCTCGATCTGCCACCGGGTCTCTATTCCCTTCGCGAGGATGGTGTCGAACGCACGCAGTTCGGTCACAATCCGGACCCGGGCGACAGTGTGTTGGAGCCCGTGACGTCCAAGACACTGGAGCCGGCCAAAGAGAAGGGACTTATCTACACGGATGCCAACTCCCTTGACAAACTTGTAAGCCGACGGGATTTCGGATGGCTGATGATCGGCCTGCTGTTGGCCGCCCTGCTGCTTGAAGTCTACGCTCATTTTCTGAGGAAGCGCCGATGAACCGTTTTCTGTATTGGTTGACGGGCGATGCCCGCATGTTGAGCGCGGAAACGCTCAATCATTTGGGCCTCGAAGGCCGCTTTCCGGGCTGGGTTACGTTTTTCGCCATGGCTGCGGCCGTCGCCTTGGCGATCATCCTCTACCAACGGGTTCCGGGGCTTAGCCGCAGACAACGTGGAGTGTTGACCGCGCTCCGCGCCTGCGCCTATGTCGCGATTCTGTTCATGCTGGCGGCGCCTGTGCTGAAGATCGAGGGCGAGGGCCGGCCCTCCGGACCGCTGCCAGTGGTGGTGGATCGTACGGAAAGCATGGGGATTACAGATAAGCCCGGCGGGAGTTCGCGGCTGGACAAGGCCAGGGTTGTCATTCAGGCCCTGCAAGGCGCCGCTTCCGATGTTCCGGCGCTCAAGCAGGTTCCGTATCTGTATGGGGATGAGGTTGTGTCTCTGCCTCCGCCCGAAAGGACGGTCAGTTCCAACGTCATTACGGTTGCCGGTTCCCGGACTTCACTTCGCACCATGCTGGACGGTTCCTTCCGCGATCACCGCGGGGGCTACTGCCCGGGCATTCTGTTGCTTACGGATGGCGCGAACAACGTGCCGGACGGGCTCGAAGCCACCCTTGACGATTTGTCGCGCCGTCAGACGCCTGTGTATGCGGTTGCCCTGGGCCGGGCCGATGCGCCGGATATCTCCCTCGATCAATTGCTCGGCGACGACATCGCGTTCGTAAATGAGAAGGTTAAATTTTTCGTCAATGCCCGCCAGTTCGGTTTCACCGGCAAGCCGGTGAAACTCAAGGTCACACTTGGGAGCGTGGCGGTACCAATGTCCGATGTGACGACGGATCACGAAGGGGAATGGAGTTTTCCAGTCGAGGTGACGCCCGGGGAGGAAGGGGTCAAGGAACTTGTCGTGGAGGCGGTGCCGGATAGTCGCGAGATCACGGACAAGAACAACACGATCAAGCGGCGGGTGCGGATCATTCGCGATCGGATCCGTGTGCTGATGGTGTTTGGGCAGCCGTCCTGGGAGTATCGTTACCTCAATGGCGCCTTCGAGCGCGATCGGCGCGTGCAGCGCAGGATCTATCTGCAGACTCTCGACCGGCAAGTGATTAAGGGCGGTTCTTCCGTCTATCTGGCGAATCTTCCCGCGACGCGTGACGAACTGTTCCGGAAATTCGACATCGTGCACTTGGGACGGGTGGACATCAGGACTCTGCCAAAGGGGTTCATCCAGTTGCTGCGGGACTTCGTGGCCGAGGACGGCGGCAGTCTGGTGATCCATGGCGACGGGGCTGACCTGCCCTACAGCTTCAGCGGTACCGTGCTGGAACCTTTGCTGCCGGTCCGGCTCCTCGCTCCGATGGGGGAAAGCACGTTTGCGCAGGAGATGTTCAAGTCGCTGGATACCCCGTACCGGCTGGAACTCGGCGAGGAAGGGCAGGGCCACCCGCTGGTGACCTTTGACCCGAACCCGGTCGAGAATCGCAAGACCTGGGCCAAGTTCGTGCCCCTCTACGATCTGGCCACGCAGGTGGAGATCAAGCCTTCGGCGATTCCGCTGGTGCAGGCCTGGGCCGACGAAAAAGGTCCCCGCTATCCCGCCATTGCCTATCAGACCTATGGGCGCGGCACCGTGCTTTACATGGGATTCGATTCCACCTGGCGCTGGCGCAAGGTCTATGGTGATCGCTTCTTCCGCGACTACTGGGGCAAGGTCGTGCAGTTCCTCGGCTTGTCGCATCTGCTCCGCGAATCCGCGCAGGCCCGTCTGATTCCGGACCGGCTGGAAGTGCCTTTGGGCGAACGTGTGGCGCTGACGGGCATGATCCGGAATCGGGATTTCTCGCCCTATCAGGCGGAATCGATCGAGGTTGTGGCGAAGACGGAGAAGGGCGCGGAGAAACGCCTCAAACTCGAGGGGACCGCCGACCGGCCCGGCATCTTCCGCGGAACGTTCTACCCTGACAGCGAGGGTCGCTGGCTGGTGCGTTTGCCGGCCGGATTCGAGGCGGAGCCGGTCGAAGTCACGGCACTCAAGATCGACCGGGAATTCGTGGATTCGGCCATGAGGCTTGCGCTGCTTAACGAACTGGCGGAGAAGACGGGCGGAGCCGTATTTGTGCCGGACGAGATGCCGACCACGCGGCGGCCATTCGAGGGCAAGTTCGGCGTCGAGGCGCGGGAAAGGTCCGAGGGGCTGTCCAAGGACCGCGCGGCCATGGAACGGGCCGGCAAGGATCCCTTCGCCAATGCCGCTTACATGGACAAATTCGTGCGTCATGTTCTCGATACAATCGCGGAACAGCGAGCGCGGCAACCGGTCACGTTTGAACGGTCGCTCTGGGACTGGATCGGTCTGTTGCTTCTGGCCGCGACCTTGCTCTGCGTCGAATACCTGCTCCGCAAGTTGTGGTACCTGGACTGAGGTGAGATGTAGATGTGCTGAAATATCCGCCGGGTATGTGAAATATATGAAAGGTGCCGTGACATCTCTATCATCAATATCTTGCGCCTTGGAAGTGAATGCTTGTGTACATCACTGGTTTGCGCGGACGGCGTTAGCAAAGATTTTATACTCACGCATTATTTGTCTTTCTGGTAGAAACGTGGCCCTGATGTATGGAGCATACTAAAACAAGGAAGCTGGAGCATGGGGAACCACATAAGAACTCAGGTTGACTTCAAATCTATTGTGTCACACTTCCGGGCCTGGGGGGACATGATTGACGCCAAGCCTCATGGGACTGGACACATCAACGATACGTTCAAAGTCACCTTCAGCATGGCGGGTGCTCCGGTGCATTATCTGCTGCAGCGTATCAATCATGGGATTTTCAAGGATCCAGTAGCGTTGATGGATAATATTCTCCGGGTGACGAACCATTTGCGCATGAAAATGTCTCGGGGCGGCATTGCCGATGTGACCCGTCATTCGCTCTGTGTCGTGATGACCCGGAATGCCAAAACCTGCTACAACGATCACGAGGGCAACTGGTGGAGAATGTATCTCTTTGTCGAGGGAGCGGTCACGTATGACAAGGTAGAGAGCGTCCGCCAGGCCTATGAAGCCGCCCGGGCCTATGCGCGTTTTCAATTGGGACTGGCCGACCTGCCTCCTCCCCGGTTGCATGAAACCATCCCTGATTTCCATAATACCACCATGCGGCTCAAGACGCTTCAGGATGTGATTCAGAGTGATCCCTGCAACCGGGCGGCTGAAGTGAAAGAGCAGATCGCCTTTGTTGAACGCCGGACAGCGATGTGCGGGCGGTTATTGGACCGCTTTGCTAAGGGCGAAATTCCCGAAAGGATCACGCATAACGACACGAAATTCAATAATGTGATGTTGGATGAGAAGACCTGGGAGGGCGTCTGCGTCGTGGATCTTGATACGGTGATGCCGGGGCTGGCCTTGTACGATTTCGGGGACATGGTGCGAAGCGCCACCGCATCGGCGAATGAGGATGAACAGGATATGCGTAAAGTCCGGATGCGCATGGAAATGTTTGAAGCGTTGGCTCGGGGATACTTGTCCGAGGCTTCCGCCTTTCTGAATCCGGCCGAGCTTGAGGAATTGGTTTTCTCGGCGCGTTTGATCACGCTGGAGATCGGGATGCGGTTTCTGACCGACTATTTGCAGGGTGATACCTATTTCAAGATCAAGCGGCCCAGTCATAACATTGACCGGTGCCGGGGTCAGTTTAAAATGGTGGAAAGCATGGAGGCGCAGGAAGACGCCATGGAGCGTGTTGTGGGTGATTGTTTAAGAGGGAATGCGTAAGGATTATTATATGAGCATGACATTAATAACAGGTGGCTGTGGATTCATCGGTTCGCACATTGCGGAAGCGCTGGTGGCGGACGGGGTGAAAGTTCGGGTTTTTGACAATTTTTCCAGCGGGAAACTTGAAAATCTCAAGGGCTTTGGCAGTGGAATTGAGGTCATTAGAGGGGATATCTGTGAGCCGGAGTCGTTAAGTTCCGCTATGAAGGGTGTTTCACACGTGTTTCATGAGGCGGCGCTGGTTTCGGTGGGCGTTTCTGTGGAAAAGCCCATCGACAATGATTCCATCAATATCCGCGGTACCCTGAATGTATTGCAGGCGGCTCGCGCCGCCGGTGTCAAAAGGGTGGTGTTTGCCACCTCGGCGGCGGTGTATGGCAATAATCCCGTTCTGCCAAAGCGCGAGGATATGTTGCCGGAGCCGGAGTCTCCCTATGCCCTGGGTAAACTGACAGGTGAGTATTATCTGAAGCTGTTCAGCAGCCTCTATGGTGTGGAAACCGTTGCCCTGCGATATTTCAATGTGTTTGGTCCGCGGCAGGATGGGAAGTCCATGTACTCCGGTGTGATCTCGCGTTTCACCGATGACCTGCGGAGCGGCCGGACTCCCACCATTTTCGGGGATGGTCAGCAGACCCGCGATTTTGTGTATGTGAAGGATGTGGTACAGGCCAATCTTCTGGCCATGCGCTCGGCGAAGGTGGGGCGGGGCGAGGTGTTCAATGTGGCCACCGGAAAGACGGTTTCTTTGCTGCAACTGCTTGACGCCCTGAAAAAAATCACAGGAGTTCAGGTGACCCCCCAATTCAAGGAGGCACGGGCCGGGGATATCAAGCATTCGCTGGCTGATATTTCCAAGATTCGTGACGCTTTAGGGTATGCACCAAAGTTCGGCCTGGAAGAAGGGCTGATAGCGACCTCAAACGTATGAGATCGCAATAATTCTTGCATCGCTTCCGATTGTATGGTTAGGATTTCGCCCATGAAAACCATTGGATTAGGATTTTCGGATAAAGCCGTTTCGGAGATGGAGGCCAGGCGGATCTGTCAGGAGGCGTTTGCCGCCTGGAATGTTCGCGGACGCAAGGTACTGGTTGTTATTCCAGATGCCACGCGGTCATGTCCGCTGGGAATGATGTTCCGGTTGGTCCAGGAGGCGTCTGCGGAGGCGTTACAATTGGATTTCATGGTGGCCTTGGGGACGCATCCTCCGATGCCGATGGCACAGATTTATGCCCGCGTTGAAATTACCGAAGAAGAGCACCGGTCCAAGTATGCCCGTACCCGTTTTTTCAACCATGAGTGGAACAACCCCAAGGCTCTGTTCGAGGTGGGACGTCTGTCCCGGGCCGATGTTCGCGAGTTGACGGGGGGGCTGTTTGAGATGGACGTGGGAGTTTCGATCAATCGCATGGTTCAGAATTATGACCTGCTGGTCATTCTTGGGCCTGTATTCCCGCATGAAGTTGTTGGCTTCTCCGGGGGGAATAAATATTTATTCCCCGGCATTGCGGGTGAGGAAATTCTTAATTTCTTCCACTGGTTGGGGGCCGTCATCACCAATCCCATGATCATCGGGAGCAAGTGGACCCCGGTACGCAAGGTGGTGGATCGGGCGGCGTCATTGCTGAAGGTTGAGCGCAAGGCGTTATGTATGGTGGTAAAGGGGCACGATCTGGCCGGACTGTATGCCGGAACGCCTGAAGGCGCCTGGGAAAAGGCCTCTGATCTCTCCTGTCAGATCCATATTGAGTTTAAGGACAAGCCTTTTCATACGGTGCTGTCCTGTGCTCCTAAGATGTATGACGATCTGTGGGTGGGTGCGAAGTGCATGTACAAGCTTGAGCCGGTGGTCGCGGATGGCGGTACCTTGATAATTTATGCCCCGCACATCACCGAGGTATCGGTCTCCCACGGCAAGTTGATTGAAGAGTTGGGGTATCATACCCGTGATTATTTCCTGAAGCAGTGGGATCGATTCAAAAATTACCCCTGGGGTGTTCTGGCCCATTCGACCCATGTGAGGGGGATCGGCACTTATGAAAACGGCGTTGAAAAAGGGCGCGTCAACGTGGTGCTGGCCACGGGTATCCCGGAAGCGATCTGCCGGAAGATCAATATGGGTTGGATGGATTACCGAAAAATCAATCCGGCGGAGTATGCAGGGAGAGAGGCTGAAGGCATTCTTTATGTGCCCAAGGCGGGTGAAATTCTGTACCGGTTGAAAAATGCGCCGGCTAATTTGGGTGGCTTAGAAACAACAAAATGAGGTGTTTGTGAAAGTACCGATGATGGTGAATTTGAAGGGACAAGTCGCGCTGGTTACAGGCGGCGGCGGAGTTTTGTGCAGCACGATGGCCAAAGCGCTGGCCCAATGTGGAGCCAAGGTGGCGATTGCCGATCTTAAACAGGAGAATGCTGACCGGGTGGCAGCGGAGATCAAGGCTTCCGGCGGCGAGGCCATCGGAGTAGCGTGCAATGTTCTCGACAAGACCAGCCTTGAGCAGGCGAATGTCGTTGTCGAAAAGGAATTGGGCGCGGTGTCGATCCTGGTCAATGGTGCAGGTGGGAATCATCCCAAAGGCACGACCTCGCGCGAGTACCTGATGCCGGAGGATCTCACGCAGTCGGTGGAGGGAATTACCACCTTTTATGATCTCGATCCCAAGGGCATTGAATTTGTCTTTAATTTGAACTTCCTGGGCACGCTGCTGCCTACCCAGGTGTTTACCAAGTCCATGGCGAAAGCCGGGGCGGGGGTGGTCATCAATATTTCCTCGATGAACGCCTTTACCCCGCTGACGAAGATTCCCGCCTATAGCGGGGCGAAGGCGGCGGTCAGCAATTTCACCCAATGGCTGGCGGTCCATTTTTCGAAAGTCGGGGTCCGGGTGAACGCGATTGCGCCGGGATTTTTCCTTACGGATCAGAATCGGGCGCTGTTGACCAAGGTGGACGGTAGTTTGACGCCACGTGGCAACACCATCATTGCCCACACTCCGATGGGAAAATTCGGCAACTCTGAAGATCTGGTTGGTGTGTTGTTGTGGTTGGCGAGTTCGGAAGCCGCGGGTTTTGTGACGGGCACGGTGATTCCCGTCGACGGCGGTTTCAGTGCATTCAGTGGCGTATAATAGAATTAAGGAGAAATGATGATGCAAGCAGCGGATATCGGATTGATCGGGTTGGCGGTAATGGGGGAAAACCTGGTGCTCAATATGGAGAGCAAGGGGTTCACGGTGGCGGTATATAACCGGACCACAAGCAAGGTCGATGAGTTCCTTGCGGGGCGCGGCAAGGGTAAGAAATTTGTGGGTGCACACAGTATCCCTGAGTTGGTCAGCCAGCTCAAGACGCCCCGGAAAGTCATGTTGATGGTCAAGGCCGGCAAGCCGGTGGATGAATTCATCGAGCAATTGATTCCCCATTTGCAGGCGGGCGATATCATTATTGATGGCGGGAACAGTCATTTCCCGGACACCACGCGCCGGACGAAATATGTTGAGAGCAAAGGCTTGCTCTATATCGGAACCGGCGTAAGCGGAGGTGAAGAAGGGGCTTTGCTTGGTCCGTCGATCATGCCCGGTGGTTCTCCTGCGGCCTGGCCCCATGTGAAACCAATTTTTCAGAAGATCTGCGCCAAGACGGATAAGGGCGAACCATGTTGCGACTGGGTGGGACAGGATGGAGCCGGCCATTTTGTGAAGATGATTCACAATGGCATCGAGTACGGTGACATGCAGATGATTTGCGAAACGTACCACATGATGAAAGTCGGTTTGGGAATGTCCAATGCCGAAATGCATAAGGTTTTTACCGAGTGGAATCAAGGTGAGTTGGACAGTTATCTCATTGAGATCACCCGAGACATTCTGGGCTACAAGGATGAGCAGGGCCAGGAAGTGGTGGATCTGATTCTCGATGCGGCCGGGCAGAAGGGGACGGGAAAGTGGACTGTGATTGCGGCCCTGGATACGGGCATGCCATTGACCCTGATTTCAGAGGCGGTGTTTGCCCGGTGTATTTCGGCCATCAAGTCCGAGCGCGTGGCGGCCTCGAAAGTGCTGGTAGGTTCCAAGGCGGTGTTCAAGGGCAATAAGGCCTCCATGATCAAGGACCTGCGCAAGGCGTTGTATGCCTCGAAGATTGTTTCCTATGCCCAGGGCTATCAGTTGATGCGCGCTGCGGCCAAGGAATTTGGTTGGAACTTGAACTATGGCGGGATTGCCCTGATGTGGCGAGGAGGCTGCATCATCCGCTCCGCCTTCCTTGGCAAGATCAAGCAGGCGTTTACCAAAAACCCGGGTCTCGACAATCTGATGATGGATCCGTTCTTCCAGAAGGCGACGGCGCGGGCCCAGACCTCATGGCGGAAAGTGCTTTCCATGGCCATCAAGCTTGGAATCCCGATGCCGTCCATGAGTTCGGCATTGAATTATTATGACGGGTATCGCTGTGAGCGTTTGCCTGCGAACCTGCTTCAGGCGCAACGCGACTACTTTGGTGCGCATACCTATGAACGCGTGGATAAGCCGCGCGGGGAAGCCTTCCATACCAATTGGACAGGATCCGGCGGTTCGACTGTATCGTCGACCTACGTGGTGTAGGGTGGAACGAGCTACTTATTTTATCAGGCGTTTGTTGCTGGTGATCCCCACCTTTCTGGGGATCACCCTCATGTGTTACGGCCTGGTTCAAGTGGTGCCCGGCGGGCCGGTGGAACAGATCATCATGCAGATGAAGGGTATTAACGCCGGTGAAGGGAAGATGACGGCGGGTGCCTCGGGGACCATTACCCTGGAACAACGCAAGGCGCTGGAGAAGCATTTTGGTTTTGATAAGCCCTTTCTGACCCGGTATTGGAAATGGCTTGTCACTGACCGCCTGGGGATGCAGCAGGAATCTTTCAAGTATCCCAATAAGACCTCGTGGCAATTGATCCGGGAACGGATGCCGGTATCGTTGGTTTTCGGACTCACCGGTGTTGTTTTGAGTTATATAATCTGTATCCCACTAGGGATCACCAAGGCGCTCAAGAATGGAAGCGCCTTTGACATGGCCTCCAGTGTGATTGTTCTGACTGGCTATGCAATCCCCGTAGTGGCATTAGGGATGCTGTTGAAGATGCTATTATGCGGAACAGCTGAAAATCTATGGGATATCTTCCCCCTTTCAGGGGTGCATTCCGAGTCATATGAGTCGCTTTCATGGTTGGGCCAGTTGGGCGATGCAGCCTGGCACATGGCTCTTCCGGTCCTGTGTTATGTGATTGGCGGGTTTGCAGTGTTGACCCTGTTGATGAAAAATTCACTACTGGATCAGGTGGGCAAGGACTACCTGCGAACGGTGCTGGCCAAAGGCGGGTCGGCCCGGCGGGCGGTGTGGGGGCATGCCCTGCGTAATGCCTTGATACCGATTGCAACCGGGATTGGCGGTATTTTGGGCGTGATGTTTGCCGGCTCAGTAATTATTGAACAGATCTTTGAGATTCCTGGAATGGGACGGCTCAGTTTGGAGGCGATTGTCGGGCGGGATTATCCCGTGTTTATGGGTATTCTGGCGCTCACCTCCATTCTTGGACTTCTCGGTAACATCCTGTCTGATTTTTGTTATACTCTGATTGATCCGCGCATTAATTTTTCAAAATAGGTTGACGCTATGACGATTATTGAACCGCATATCCATATGTATTCAAGGACGACGGATGATTACGTCGCCATGTACAAGGCAGGCATCAGGGCCTGTGTGGAACCATCCTTCTGGATGGGGCGCAACCGGCGTTATGCTGGAACGTTTTTTGATTACTTTGATCTCATTCTTGAATTTGAAACGATTCGGGCACGACGCTTTGGGATCGACCATTACGCCGCCGTTTCGCTCAACCCCAAGGAAGCCGAAGATCCGGTTTTAGCCAAAGAGGTCATGGATGGGATTGTCCCTTACCTCAGTCATCCCCGCTGTGTGGCCATAGGGGAGATTGGGTTTAACGCCATTACGCCCAATGAAGAGCTCGCTTTTGTCCGCCAGCTTCACCTTGCCCATGAACATAAAATGCCTGTCATTGTGCATTTGCCGCATTTGGATAAGTTGAGGGGAGCCCGGCGAACGATTGAAATTATTAAAGCGGAGGGGATCAATCCGGACTGGGTGGTGATTGATCACAACACCGAGGAGACCATCTCGTTGTCCCGTGAAAGCGGGTGCTATTGCGGGATGACGGTCTATCCCATCTCCAAGCTTAACCCGGAGCGGGTCTCGGCGATTATCCGGGATTTTGGCAGTGACCGCATGATTGTAAATGGATCGGCCGATTGGGGCGTTTCCGATCCGCTGAGTCTGGTTAAAGTGGTGGAGCGACTCCGGTTGGATGGTTTTCCTGAAGCGGATGTGCGTCGTTTAACCAATGAAAATGCAATGGCGTTTTACAGTCAGTCCCAAAACTGGCAGCCGGAGTTCACGATTCAGCCACTGGATCCCCGCGAATTCCAGCGATAGAAAAATTAAGGTAACTTTGGACTTTCGACTCGCGACTCTGGTATTTACTGTTTCGCAGTAAATACCAGTGAGGCGGCATTAAGGCAGTAGCGGAGTCCCGTGGGTTTGGGGCCATCGGGGAAGACGTGGCCGAGGTGGGCATCGCAACGGGCGCAGAGGATTTCCGTGCGGGACATGCCGAAGCTGACATCCTTATGTTCAATAATATTTTCAGGGGCGACCGGTTTGAAGAAACTGGGCCAACCGGTACCAGAATGGAATTTGGCCTCGGAACTGAAAAGGGGCAGGTTGCAGCATACGCAGGAATAGGTGCCAGACTCCGCCTGATCGGTTAACCGGCTGCAGAAGGGGGCTTCGGTCCCCTTGCTGCGGGTGACACGATATTGTTCTGGCGTCAGTTGTTTTTTCCATTCGGCATCTGTTTTAATCACCTTGTTCATGGAAGAGGCCTCCTTTAATACGTTGGTTTTGTCGAATTCACGCACACGAACGGTGGATAGGGGCTCTGCGGCCAGCAACGTGAGACAGGCTAAAAGAAAATAGAGGGAGAGACTTATTTTCATATCACGAAGTTGAAGGATTGGCCTGAATTCTTAGTCTCCTGCTTTTCAACCAGGTCCTGGAGCGTGATGTTGGACATGGCCTTTTTCATCGCTCCTTCGATCTGTGCCCAGACGTCCCTGGTTACGCAGGAGGCATTACGTTCGCAAGACTCGGCCTTATCCAGGCAGTCCACCAGGATGATGGGGCCTTCCAGTGCGGTAATGATTTCAAGGATGGTGATTTGATCGGCTGGTTTCGCCACCATATAGCCTCCCTTTGGGCCACGTGTAGAAATGATCAGGCCAGATGCCTTGGCGAGATTGATCACCTGCCAAAGATATTTCTCTGAAATTCCCTGTCGCTGAGAAATGTCGCCCAAGTTCACTGGCCCTTTATTCTGATGTATGACAAGGTCGAGTAATATTCTGAGTCCGTATCTTCCTTTAGTCGAAATTTTCATAATTGGTTGACCCTGCGAATGAACCTGATTTATTCAATAGTTATTCTGTAGAGTATGTAATTTAGCACTTTGCCAGACGCATGGGAAGGATTTTGCGTGATATTTATCGCGCATCCTGTGTACTGTTTCAGAAAGATCATGCCAAACACAGCCGGAAATAGTGATATTGTCTTGCCGCCTTTCAGTACGGGCATCCCTGCTCTTGACGTCACACTGAAAAAGTTGGTTGCAGGGGACAATGTCGTTTGGCAGGTGGACGACATTGAGGATTATCGTCCTTTGGTTGAGAGATTTGTTGCGCATGGGTTGACGACCGGTGCGCCTCTTGTCTATTTCCGGTTTGCGAGCCATCGTCAGCTTATTCCTGAAACTACCGGGGTTGAGATTCACAATATTGAACCGGAAGCTGGGTTCGAGCATTTTGTTGGCAAGATACTCAACGTTATCGAAAGCAAGGGGCGGGGAGCGTTGTATGTTTTTGACGGCCTTTCAGAACTGGCGGCTGACTGGTACAGCGATCGGATGCTGGGAAATTTCTTCATGATCACCTGCCCGTTTCTCTTTAAACTCGACACTATCGCCTATTTCGCGCTGTTCCGGTATCATCATTCCTTCCATGCCTCCGAAAGCATTCACCAGACCGCGCAACTCGTTCTGGATGTCTACCGCAACCGGGATCGTTTTTTTATTCAGCCGCTCAAGGTGGATCAGCGTTACTCGCCCACCCTGTATATGTTACACGAGTGGACCGAGGCCGATGACTGTATTCCAGTCACTTCGAGTACCACCATTGCAGAAATTCTGACAGGCATCTCCCAGCCCTGGCTGGACTTCTCCGCCACCCGGCCTGGAATCTGGACAAAAAATCTGGCACGCGCCCAGAAGACCCTTGAAGCGATGAGGGCGGGGGTTGCGCCGGTTCAGGACATCCATGAATCGTTCCAGCGTCTCCTGAGAAGCGCCATCACGCGTGATGAAAAGTTTATGCCGCTCATCTGCCGCTATTTCGAGCTTCCGGATCTCATGGCCATCATCCAGCGGATGATCGGAACCGGGTTGATCGGGGGAAAATCCCTCGGGATGCTGCTTGCCAGGGCGATCCTTCGCAAGAAGGCCCCGCATTTGTACGAGAAGCTTGAGCCGCATGACTCCTTTTTCATTGGTGCGGATGTCTATTACACGTATCTCGTTCAGAACGGCTGCTGGGAATTGAAACGGAAAGTCGGGGATGCGCTGGTTTCCGACGAGCGTCACGAGGAGCGGCAGAAGCGCCTCCTTTCCGGGACATTTCCAGACCACATCCGGAGACAGTTTGTAGAAATGCTAGATTATTTTGGACAGTCCCCGATTATCGTCCGATCCAGTTCGTTGCTGGAGGACGGATATGGCAACGCCTTTTCGGGAAAATACGAAACGGTCTTCTGCGCCAACCAGGGGCCCCCCGAAAAGAGGCTGGAAGCCTTTATGGCGGCGGTCCGTCATGTCTATGTCAGTACCCTCAGTCAGGAGGCCCTGGCCTACCGCACTCAACGCGGGCTTCTTGAGCAGGACGAGCAGATGTCGCTCCTGATCCAGCGTGTGTCCGGCGCCTTGTATGGCGATAATTTCTTTCCCCAGATTGCCGGGGTCGGGTTCTCTTTCAATCCTTATGTCTGGAACGAGGACATTGATCCCGAGGCAGGTATGCTACGGCTTGTTTTTGGACTCGGCACCCGGGCTGTGGATAGGATCAGCAGTGATTACACCCGCCTGATTGCCCTCAATGCCCCATCTAAACAGCCGGAGGGTGGGGGGGCGGATGGGATCAGGTACAGTCAGCGCGAGGTCGATCTGCTGGATCTGACCCATAACAAACTGACGGCCAAGGAATTCAATTCGGTCATTTCGGGGATTCCTCCCGAGGTTTTGTCGCTGGAATTGTATGCTGATAAAGTCCCGGACGACTCGACCGATTTCAGGCATCTGACTTTTCATAAGCTGGTAGAGGATACAACTTTCGTTGCCACGATGCGGGACATCCTCCACACGCTTCAGGCCGCCTATGAGTATCCGGTGGATGTTGAGTTCACCACAAACTTCATGCCCAATGGAGACTTCCGGATCAATCTGGTACAGTGCCGACCGTTCCAGGTTCGCATTACAGGTCAGTCGGCCAGAATGAGGGCACCCTCCACCGTGCGCAAGCAGGACTTGCTTATGGAAAGCAACGGTCCCGTCATCGGGCAAAGTGCTGCCATTCTAGTGGATCGGCTGATTTATGTTGTCCCCGCGGTCTATGGTAAAATGACTGAAAGTGCGCGTTATACGGTGGCGCGGACCATTGGGAAGTTGAATCGCCTGAAGCCCGCCGGTACCGCTCCGGTGGTCATGCTGGCCGGGCCGGGGCGCTGGGCCACCTCCACGCCATCCCTGGGAATTCCCGTTTCCTTTGCCGAGATTAATTCGGCCTCCGTTATTTGCGAAATTGCCGCCATGCATGAAGGCTTGGTTCCAGATGTTTCCCTTGGCACTCACTTTTTTAACGATCTGGTGGAATTGAACATGCTCTATTTTGCTGTCTCGCCTGATAAAAAAGGGCACCAGCTCAACCAGGAGCTTTTGCTGTCGCTTCCGAACCGGCTTACGACTCTTCTTCCCGAGGCTGCCGCCATGGAGGCAGCCGTGAGGGTCGTGGATGCCGCGGATATTCCCGGAGGACTCCGGTTGAATCTGCATGCCGATGCCGTCAAGCAGAAGGTGATATGCTACCTTTTGCGCTGATACTCCTCGATCGTCTTGAGCGTCCCATAGGTCTCAAGGCCTGCCATGGATTTGATGATGACAGGGATCCCCGACTCGCGCAGGAGGGCGATGGGATTTAATCCCCCGTATACGATCAGTCCAACGTGCCCCTCCGATACCGGGACTCCGAGAACCGGCTGATTAGGCTGACCTATTCCCACGATCCCGCCCAACCCCATGTTGCGCATTTTACGTGCGATTTCCTTCACATCCTCGAGTGCGGCGGAGGGGATTTCCCTGAACCCGGCGCAAAGAATCCCGTTGCCGGTGAGGATCACATCACGGACCCGAGTCATGTTGGCCTGGATGAAAATCTCCAGCGGATCAAGGGTGGAACCCCCGTATTCGATCAGTTCCACAAACCGTATCGGGATCCTGTTTTTGACCTCAAGCAGGCCGCTGAACCGGGCCTTAACCGGAATACCTTCGTGCAAAAGGGCTCCACTCACTGTCACACTGCAAACGGTGCCAATGGAAATATAGTTAGGCGGGGCGATCGTCCCGGCTATCGCTTCCCCGGGCCGGGCCATGATGATCCGTGAGCTGATGGCTAGATTGTGGCGGAAAACCAGCTTCATTTCATTCAGGGCGCGGGACAGATGCTCGGGCTGAATCAGCGAAATGTTGATGACCACCGTTCCTGTTTTCAATGAGGGGCGAAACGACATCCGGTAGGAGAGATTGTCGACCCGGGATGCGACCACCCCCACCTTGTCCACAATGTTGGCATGCGCCAATTCCTCCCGCCCCTTGTCGGTGATCAGTCGCCCTGTCCGGCGGCTAACCAGCGTGGTGAGCCCCGCCAGGTCCAGGGCAAGCAGATGCAGGCGAATGGTTCGTGGTTGCGCATCCATGCCGGATGACAAAAGAGCTCCTTGGATTTTTGCCGC
This sequence comes from bacterium, assembly GCA_037141135.1. GTDB lineage: Bacteria > Verrucomicrobiota > Kiritimatiellia > CAIKKV01 > CAITUY01 > JAABPW01. The sequence goes on from JBAXDB010000009.1 coordinate 21,165, forward strand.
CCCGATCGGGGTCGAGCTGTCATTCAAAATCTTGAGGATTGCCAGGCGGGTCTTGTCTTTTCTCGTCATCACTCCCTCCGTGTTTTTTATACCTGACATATCTATACGGCAAATATGCCGTTTAAAATTCAGGGATGTTGGCATAATTGCTTTTGCTTACAAATTTATCAACCTCTATATTACGGCAAGTATATGCCGTATTTAACCAAAGGAGACCTTTAATGAACAAGTATGTGGAAACAGTATTGGAGCAGACGAAACGAAAGAATTTGGAGCAGGTGGAATTTATCCAGGCCGTAACGGAGGTGATGGATTCCATTTCCCAGGTTGTGGAGCGTCATAAGAAGTATCAGGATCATGCGATTCTGGAGCGGATTGTGGAGCCGGAACGGGTGATCATGTTCCGCGTTCCCTGGCAGGATGATAAGGGGCGCTTTCAGGTCAACCGTGGTTTCCGGGTGCAGTTCAACAGCGCGATTGGTCCTTACAAGGGCGGCCTGCGATTCCATCCCTCGGTAAATCTGGGCATCATCAAGTTTCTTGGGTTTGAGCAGATTTTCAAGAACTCGCTGACTACGCTTCCCATGGGTGGCGGCAAGGGCGGTACGGATTTTGACCCCAAGGGTAAAACCGATAACGAAGTCATGCGCTTCTGTCAGTCATTCATCACTGAACTGTATCGCCATGTCGGTGGCGATATTGATGTTCCCGCAGGAGACATCGGGGTGGGGGGGCGAGAAATCGGCTTCATGTTCGGCCAGTACAAGCGCATCACAGGTTTGTTCACTGGTGTATTGACGGGCAAGGGGCTGAAGTGGGGCGGGTCATTGGTCCGACCTGAAGCGACGGGTTACGGCGCGGTGTATTTCGCCCAGGAAATGCTGGCCAAGCGGGGCGACTCGATGAAGGGGAAAGTGTGCACCGTGTCCGGATCCGGTAATGTGGCGCAATATACCATCGAGAAAATCAATCAGCTGGGTGGCCGGTGCGTATCGGTATCCGACTCGAACGGCACCATCTATGATCCCACCGGGATTACCGCGGAGAAATTGGAGTACGTCATGGAACTGAAGAATGTCAAACGTGGCCGCATCAAGGATTATGCGGATAAGTTTGGTTGCCAGTATAAGGATGGTGAGCGCCCCTGGAGCATCAAGTGTGACTGCGCATTCCCGTCCGCTACGCAGAACGAAATCTCTGGTGACGATGCGAAGGTTCTCGTCAAGAACGGTTGCAAGCTGGTGGCAGAAGGTGCCAACATGCCGACCGACCCGGAGGGTGTGGAAGTTTTCCTGAAGGCCAAGGTTATGTTTGGGCCGGGCAAGGCGGCCAATGCCGGTGGCGTGGCGACCTCGGGACTGGAAATGTCGCAGAACTCCATGCGACTGTCCTGGTCGCGCGAGGAAGTTGACCAGAAATTGAATGGCATCATGAAGTCCATTCATGCCAACGCCTATGCGGCGTCAGAGGAATATGGTGATGCGGGCAACTACGTCATGGGCGCCAATATCGCCGGCTTCGTCAAGGTGGCCGATGCGATGATTGACCAGGGCTTGGTCTAAGTTAGAAAACTGATTCGTATGTAGAACGGGGTGCCTCAACGGGTGCCCCGTTTTTTTTATGCTGTTTGCCGGCTATCATCGCTCCACTCTTCAGCCACATTGTTACCGTGCGCTTAAGATCATGATTATCCATCGATACTAAAGCAAACTGGTGGAGTAAAAGTCTGGTGTTTCTAGCTCTTTTTTTGCAGCCGGCGCCGCATGAGGCGAGTTAACAGGACGTTGATTTTTTTACCCTATTGACAATTACGGGAAATATAGTAGTATGTCTATCAGTTTAATCGACATAACGATTTTGGAGAACGGGAATGACTCAAGCGATAGCGACAATATTAGCGCAGGCTGGAAACAGGTATGACACCAACACGGGTGCCATATCAGTGCCCATTTATCAGACTGCTTCCTTTGGGCATCCTGCTTTGGGGCAGTCGACCGGGTTTGATTATTCCCGGAGCTCAAATCCAACACGTCTTGTTTTAGAGGAGACGCTGGCACGAGTTGAAGGCGGGCATAAAGGATTTGCCTTTGCTTCAGGGATGGCGGCTATAGATGTCGTGTTACATCTTTTTAAGCAGGGGGATCGGATTGTTGTGACCGAAGATCTCTATGGCGGAACATTTCGTCTTTTTGAAAAAGTTTTCCGTCCCCTGGGGATCGAGGCGATATATGTGGATACTTCCGACTTTGTTGCCGTGCGCAAAGCGCTCAAACTGGAAGGCGTCAAAGCCGTATTTGTTGAGAGTCCAACCAATCCGCTACTAAAAATTGCCGATATCCGGGCCATTGCCAAGGCCGCAAGGGAGTCAGATGTTTTGACCATTGTGGACAACACATTTCTCACGCCTGTTTTCCAGCGGCCGCTGGAGCAGGGGGCTAATATTGTCGTGTACAGTGCTACCAAGTATCTGGCCGGACATAATGATGTGGTGGCGGGAATTGTGGTTACGAACAAACCTGAACTTTCGGAGCGCATTGGGTTTTATCAAAACGCCATTGGGGGTGTCCTTGGTCCTCAGGATTCATGGCTAACCTTACGTGGGTTGAAGACGTTGCCACTTCGTTTGCGTCAGCAGCAGAAAAATGCCGTTGTCATAGCCGACTGGTTGGCCATTCATCCCCGCGTACGGCGTGTATATTACCCGGGTCTGCCAAATCATCCCGGGCGTGAAATACTGGATCGTGAACATAGTGGGTATGGAGGAATGATCTCCTTTGAGGTGAGTGATCCTGCCCGTATCCCACAACTTCTGGCCGGTGTTAAAGTCTTTACCTTTGCGGAGAGTCTGGGTGGCGTGGAATCGCTGATCACCTACCCTGCGGTGCAGACGCATGCGGACATCGATGCTGAGTCGCGAGAGCGATTGGGGATTAATAGCCGACTCCTAAGGTTGTCGGTTGGTATTGAGGATATGGGTGAGTTGATTGATGACTTGAAGGGAGTATTATGAACTACGCTACCCGTTTGATTCACTCTGGCAAAGACCGTGATCCTTATACCGGCGCCTCCAGTATTCCAATTTATCAAGCCTCCACGTTTCATCAGGCCGACCCGGAGCATTTGGGCCATTATGATTATGCCCGCAGCGGGAATCCGACGCGTGAAGCGCTTGAGCAGGCGATTGCATCATTGGAGGGGGGCGCGCGCGGGCTGGCGTTTGCCTCCGGTATGGCCGCGACCTCGTCGGTATTAATGCTTTTCTCGCCCGGCGACCATCTGGTGGTAGGGCAGGATATCTATGGCGGGACCTATCGTGCCTTGACCACCCTGTTCCGGCAGTGGAAGCTTGAAGTGACCTTTGTCGACAGTACCGACCCGGCCAGCGTCAGGAAGGCGATCATCCCCGCCACTCGTGCGCTATTTGTCGAATCGCCCGCCAATCCCCTGTTGTCCATTACCGATCTGCGTGCCATGGTGGCGATTGCCCGTGAGTTCAAGTTGCTGGCCATCACCGACAATACGTTTATGACCCCTTATTACCAGCGTCCGATTGAGTTGGACTTTGATATTGTGGTGCACAGCGCAACGAAATTTCTGGGCGGACACAGCGACCTGATTGCCGGGCTGGCGGTGACCCGTGATGCAGAGCTCGGGCACCGGCTGAAAGTGATTCAGAATACTTTTGGCGCCATTTTGGGGCCGCAGGATTCGTGGCTTGTGATGCGCGGTATCAAGACATTGGGTGTCAGGATGGAGGCCCAGCAACGCACGGCCGGGATTTTGGCGAATTGGTTGCTAACGCGTCCTGAAGTGAAGCGGGTTTATTATCCGGGTCTGGCTCAGCATCCAGGACATGACGTGCACAAGGCGCAGGCCTCGGGCGCAGGCGCGGTGCTTTCCTTTGAACTCCATGAGATGGCGATGGCTCTGAAGCTTTTGAAACATGTGAAATTGCCGCTGATGGCTGTGAGTCTGGGTGGAGTGGAGAGCATTTTGTCCTATCCCGCCACCATGTCGCATGCGGCCATGCCGAAAGCGGAACGTCTGGCGCGGGGTATATCAGACAGTCTCGTCAGGTTATCACCCGGCCTGGAAGCACCGGAAGATTTGATCGCGGATATGGAGAGGGCACTGGGCAGTGGGCAGTGAGCAGTAGGCAGTAGGCAGTGAGCAGTAGGCAGTAGGCAGTGAGCAGTAGGCAGTGAGCAGTAGGTAGTGGGCAGTGAGCAGTAGGCAGTGGGCAGTAGGTAGTGGGCAGTAGGCAGTGGGCAGTGAGCAGTAGGCAGTGGGCAATTCTGAATCTTTGACAATAAAATAGAGACAAAGGAGAAAAAGAATGAGCAAGATATATGATGATAACTCGAAGTCGATTGGCGGGACACCGCTGATCAAATTAAACCATGTGACGAAGGGGGCCAAGGCGACGGTTCTTGCCAAGATCGAAGGGCGCAATCCGGCCTACTCAGTCAAATGCCGTATCGGTGCCGCGATGATCTGGGATGCGGAGAAACGCGGTGTATTGAAGCCCGGTGTGGAGATTATTGAGCCCACCAGCGGCAACACCGGGATTGCGTTGGCCTATGTTGCGGCCGCCCGTGGCTACAAGTTGACGCTGACCATGCCCGAAACAATGAGCATTGAGCGACGTCGTGTGTTGGCCGCTTTTGGGGCCAATCTGATTCTCACTCCTGGTGCGGAAGGAATGAAGGGCGCCATTAAGCGCGCGGAAGAGATTGCCGCTTCGGATCCCGCCAAATATTTCCTGCCGCAACAGTTCAAGAATCCAGCCAATCCGGCAATTCATGAGAAGACGACCGGACCGGAAATCTGGGACGATACCGATGGCGCTGTTGATGTATTGGTGGCCGGTGTGGGCACCGGGGGAACCATTACCGGGGTTTCGCGTTACATCAAAAACACCAGGGGTAAAAAAATTGTGTCCGTGGCGGTGGAACCCAAGGAAAGTCCGGTCATTACCCAGAAATTTGGGGGACAGGAGATCAAGCCCGGCCCTCATAAAATTCAGGGCATTGGCGCTGGATTCATACCTGACACGCTGGATCTATCCATGGTGGACCGCGTGGAGCAGGTGGATAGCGCAGAGGCCGTGGCCTTTGCCAGACGCCTGGCGAAAGAGGAAGGTTTGCTGGTGGGGATCTCGTGTGGCGCGGCGGCGGCGGTTGCCGTGCGTCTCGCACAGCTGGATGAATTTGCCGGAAAAACAATTGTGGTGGTGCTGCCAGATGCCGGGGAAAGGTATCTATCCACCGTATTGTTTGAGGGCGTGGGGGGGTGAGGGAGAAAGCAAAGGATTCAGTAGTCAGGATTCAGGAATCAGAAATGGGAAGCGCAACAAATGGCAAAAACAGAATTCCGGGATCAGAGGCTTCGGAGATTCTGGATTCTGAATTCTGTCTCCTGAATTCCGGATTCTCGCCGGAGGCGATAATACGCTGGACCCTCGACCGCTTTCATCCTCATGCGGCGATCGCTGCCAGTTTTCAGGATGCCGTTCTGCTGCATATGGCGAGTGTCATCCTGCCGGACGTCCGGGTTTTTTCACTGGATACAGGCCGTTTACCGGAGGAGACCTATGCCTTTGCTGAAGCCTTACGAACCCGGTTGAATATCCGTATAGACTGGTATTTTCCACAGCACTCAGCCATTGAAAAACTGGAACGGGAGAGTGGTCTCTACTCGTTTCGTGAAAGTCTTGAGGCACGCAAGGAATGCTGTGGAATCCGGAAAGTGGAGCCTCTGGGCCGCGCTTTGACCGGACTGAAGGCCTGGATTACGGGATTGCGGCGTGAGGATGGCGAGACCCGTACGGAACTTCAAGTGGTGGAGGTGGATACGGCCCATGGCGGGATTTTAAAAATCAATCCCCTGGCGCATTGGACCACAGTGGATATTGATGCCTATGTAAAGAAGCACGGATTACCGGTCAATCGCCTGACGGAGCAGGGCTATCCCTCCATCGGCTGTGCGCCTTGCACACGGGCCGTGGAGCCCGGGCAGCCAATCCGATCAGGCCGATGGTGGTGGGAGAATCCGGAACACAAGGAATGTGGTTTGCACGGGAGGTAAGGATAAAATGAATCATCTGGAAAAACTGGAAGCACAGAGTGTGCATATTTTGCGTGAGGCCTACCGGGAATTCAAGGGTCTCGTCATGTTGTGGTCGATTGGGAAGGACAGTACGGTGCTGTTGTGGCTGGCCCGCAAGGCTTTTTTCGGCCATGTGCCCATTCCACTCATGCATATCGATACCAGTTATAAGATCCCCGAAATGATTGTCTATCGGGATCGATTGGTTCAGGAGTGGGGCCTCAATATGCTGGTGGGGCAGAACAAGGAAGCCCTGGCCGCCAGGACTACCTATCCGGATGGAGTGCTCAACCGCATTGAATGCTGCAAAAAGTTGAAAAGCGAGGCGCTCAAACATACGCTTTCTGGCGAATGGCCCCGCTTGCGGTTTGATCATCAGCAGGGCAAATATGCCCCTGATACCAGTGCTGAAGCTTTCACCGGCGTGATCGTCGGTGTCAGGGCGGATGAGGAGGGAAGCCGATCCAAGGAGCGGTATTTTTCGCCGCGTGACAAGGCGAACGACTGGGATGTGGCTGATCAGCCGCCGGAGTTGTGGAATCAGTATAAAACAGATTTTGCTCCCGGCACGCATGTCCGCATTCATCCGCTGCTGGATTGGACGGAACTGGATATCTGGGAGTATATCGGGGCCGAGAGTATTCCCATTACCTCGCTGTATTTCGACCGGGGTACAGGCAAACGCTACCGGTCGCTGGGCTGCTATCCCTGCACGACGCCGGTGGAATCCAAGGCGATCAATGTGCCGGAGATCATTATGGAACTTAAGACTGGAAAATTTGCCAATATTGCCGAGCGGTCCGGGCGGGCGCAGGATAAGGAAGATGGCGGCGGACTCGAGACGCTGCGCCGCGACGGATACATGTAAGGCGGAGGAATACAATGTCAACAAAAGATGATTTAGAGTCCCTGAGTCTTGTGATTCTAGGGCATGTGGATCACGGCAAAAGCACGGTCATTGGCCGGTTGCTGGCCGATACCGGCGCTTTGCCGGAGGGCAAACTGGATCAGGTGAAGGAATTGTGCAAACGCACTTCCAAGCCGTTTGAGTATGCCTTTTTACTGGATGCCCTCAAGGACGAGCGTGATCAGGGAATTACTATTGATGCCGCGCGGTGTTTCTTTAAAACCGATAAACGGCGCTATCTGGTGTTTGATGCGCCCGGCCATGTCGAGTTTTTGCGCAACATGATTACCGGGGCGGCAAAGGCCGAGGCCGCATTTCTGGTCATTGACGCCCATGAGGGAATCAAGGAGAACTCCAAGCGCCATGGCTACATTGCCTCCATGCTGGGACTGCGCCAGATTTCCGTCCTTGTGAATAAAATGGATCTGGTCGGCTATAGTCAGGAACGGTTTGAGTCGGTGAAGAAGGAATATAGCGAATTCTTACGGCGGCTCAATATCCGGCCTGTCAGTTTTGTTCCCATCAGCGCCATGTCCGGTGCCAATATGACGGTGCGGGCTCCGGAAATGAGATGGTATGACGGCCCCTCGGTGTTGCAGCAGTTGGATGCGTTTGAGAAAGAGCAGCCGGGCACTCATGGGCCGCTCCGGTTCCCGGTGCAGGATATTTACAAGTTTACCGCCAGCGGGGACGAGCGCCGGATTATTGCCGGGACGCTTCGCACGGGGGTGGTTCAGCGTGGGGATGAAGTGATTTTCCAGCCGTCCGGCAAGCGGGCGCGAATCGCCTCCATCGAGGTCTTCAATAGGCCTTCTCAAGATCAGGCTATAGCGGGAGAGGCCACCGGGTTCACGCTGGATTGCGAACTCTACCTCAAGCCTGGTGAACTGATGACCAGGCTGTCGGATCTGGCGCCGGAAGTGGGCGCCCGTTTCCGGGCGAATCTCTTCTGGATGGGGAAGGCCCCGATGATTAAACAGAAGACCTATAAGCTCAAGCTGGGGGCCGCCCGGGTATCGGTGAATCTGGTGAAGGTGATCCATGTGCTGGATGCCTCCGAGTTGACCACTGAGGCGAATAAGCAACAGGTGGATCGCCATGATGTGGCGGAGTGTGTACTGGAAACGGTGCGGCCTATCGCCTTTGATCGCATTGATTCCGTCCGTGATACGGGGCGGTTTGTTGTGGTGGATAATTTTGAAATCGCCGCCGCAGGTATTGTCCTTGAACCCCTGCATGAGCAGGCCTCGGTCCTAGGTGAGCATGTGCGGGAGCGTGAGTTTGCCTGGACCCCTAGTGCGATCAGTACGACAGAGCGAAGCGAGGCCTATGGGCACGGATCCAAGCTGGTGGTGTTCACCGGTCTTGATGGCGCCCGGTTGGACCTTATGGCGGCGGCGCTGGAAAAGCGTTTGTTTCACAACGGCTGCAAGACCTATTGCTTGCGTTGGGCGAACATGATCCGGGGCTTGGACGCCGATTTAACCCGCGAGAATGATGCCCGCGATGAACTTATCCGCCGACTGGGTGAGCTGGCCCGCATTATGACCGATTCCGGGCAAATTGTGGTGACGGCCGTCACCGGCGCGGACGAGAGCGATTTGCGCACTTTGGAGCAACTGAATCAGCCGAATGAAATTCTGTTTGTGCAGGCAGGGAAAGCGGGCGATGGCGGGCCACGTGTGAGTGTCACGATACCGGATTCTGACGCCGTCGGTACTGGGGTGGATGCGGTTTGCGAGGCGCTAAAGCGAAAACAGGTGATTCTCGATTACTATATTTAATGCGGGGAACTATTCTCTATGGAGACGCATAAACGAAGCATTGTTAAGTCCCTCTCCTGGCGTGTCGTGGCGGCCATTATTACGGCCGTGGTCGGATGGGTGTTAACGGGTTCCTTTAAGTTGGGGCTAAGCATGGGGTTGCTGGATTCAGCGATTAAAATCGGTATCTTTTACGGGCATGAACGGTGCTGGCATCGGGTTAAATGGGGACGTATTCCTTATACGGGAAATGTTAGCGAAGGGGATGGAATTTAGTTATTCATGACAAATTTATCAAACAGTAATGCGATGGATTTTGCGCAGGATATTGAGGCGTATGCAAAAGATGTTGCACAGTTCAACGCAGGGACTATAACGCCTGACGCTTTCAAGGGACTGGCTTCGCGGCGCGGGGTCTATGAGCAGCGTGAAAGCGGCACCTTTATGCTCCGGGTGCGGCTCACCGGCGGGGTGCTTACTGCGGCGCAAGCCCGGCTTTTCGCTACTCTCAGCCGGCAATATGCTGATGGCGGGCTGCACGTTACCACTCGGCAGAATATCCAGTTTCATGGACTCCGCATCGGGGACACGCCTGAAGTGATGCGCCGCCTCATGCGGGAGGGATTACTGAGCATCGGGGGTGGCGGGAACACGGTGCGGACGGTGGTGACATGCCCTTACGCGGGAGTCTGCCCTTCCGAGGTGTTTGATGTGACCCCCTATGCACAGGCCATTACGGATTACCTGTTATTGCTTTCAGGCAGTTATACCCTGCCCCGTAAATACAAGATTGCCTGTAGTGGTTGTCGGGCGGATTGCGCGTTTGCCCGCGCCACGGATCTGGGTTGTATTGCCGAAGTGCGTGGTGGGGTTCCGGGCTTCCGGCTGTATGCCGGAGGCGGGATGGGGGCCTTGTCGAGGCCAGCCGATCTGTTGCAGGAATGGATCCCGGCAATGGAAATTGTTCGTGTGGCCGAGACCGTGCGGCGCCTTTTTGACCGGTTGGGAGACCGGACGAATCGGGCGCGTGCCCGCTTACGCTATGCGGTTGAACGGATCGGGTTACCAGCGTTTCGCGAACAATTTGAAGCCGAGTTGGCGGTGGTTCAGTCCGATGCCGTTCCCTTTTGCGTGGAGGCTGTTACACTTCGCTCATCCACGGAAGCCAAGATGCCTGTTGTGGAACCGGCAACACCGGCAAGGGCTGGGTTACGTGTGGTAAGCCAGCAACAACCCGGGTTGGTTAGTGTCCCCTTGCATGTTCCGCTGGGGGTGTTACCTGCCGCCGACCTTGAGGCGCTGGCGGGGATTGCCGCAACCATCAGTGGTGAGGCCGGCCTTCGCGCTACAAGGGATCAGAACCTGATCATGCGCTCGGTGCCAGTGGAGAAGTTGCCAGCCCTGGTAGCGGCATTGCAGGGGCTGACGACGAACATGGTAACCCCCTGCGAGGTAGAGCATTTTGTCGCCTGTACCGGGGCGACCACCTGCCGGCTGGGTTTGTGCTGGTCGCGGGGCGTGGGCAAGGCGGCTGCGGCAGCCATCCAAGAGGCCGGGCTTTCGGAAATTTTGCACGATCTGATGATTCACGTGAGTGGCTGCCCCAATGCCTGTGGCCAGCATCCCCTGGCCGTGTTGGGTTTGTGTGGAGCCCAGATGCGGCATGAAGGACATTCCCTGCCAACATATAAAGTGATGCTGGGTGGTCGGGATAAAGAAACCGGGGCGGTATTTTCAAAATCAGCAGGAATGTTACCTGCTCGAGCAGCCCCACAGGCACTCGTCGCCTTGTTGCATGACTATGAGGCGAACCGGCAGTCCGGTGAGCCGTTCATGGCCTATGTGGACCGCCGTGAGCCAATACATTTTGAGGCACTGATAAAAGCTCATCAAGCGATTCCGTCTTTCGAAGAAAATCCTGATTTCTATAGCGACTGGAAATAGAGAGAAAGTCAAGCGCGTCACCCACGGTGAGCGCGCTTGATGCCTTATTTCCAAATTATGAGCAGCCCATTGAGTTTCCGCAGTTGTGGCAACGGTAGCAGGCGCCATTACGGGTGGTAATGTGTCCGCACTGGTCACAGACGGGGGAGTCTTCCTGATTCTGAATCTGGCTGAGCATTTTTTCGGAATCTGATATTTCTACGGGGGCGTGTTGTACCGGCAGGGCTGTGGCCTCTTTCTTTGTGGTCAGTGCCAGTTCCGGGGCAGAGCCGTTGAACGTGAATTCCAGCCAGCGGAAGATATAATCCACGAGAGACTTGGCGATGGGGATGTCCGGGTTATCGGTGTAGCCGCTGGGTTCAAACCGGCTATGCGAGAACTTCCCAACCAGGGCGCGAAGCGGAACCCCGTACTGCAGGCATAGCGAGATGGCGGTGCCGAAGGCGTTCATGATGCCTCCCACAGTGCTACCTTCCTTGGCCATGGTGATGAAAAGTTCGCCAGGGCGGCCATCCTCATAGAGGCCCACCGTCATGTATCCCTCATGCCCCGCGATTGCGAACTTGTGGGTGATCGAACTGCGTGTTGCCGGCATACGGGCACGTAACGTCGGCTGAGGGCTTCCGTTGGGTTTGACCTCGTTCCCCTTCTCGCTGCCGTCAAAATCGGAGCGACTGGTATTGAGCGGTTGAGTCCGCTTGGAGCCATCCCGGTAGATCGCGATCGCCTTCAGGCCCATTTTCCAGCCATCCATATAGGCCTGGATGATGTCATCCACTTTGGCTTCCTTGGGCATATTGATGGTTTTGCTGATGGCCCCTGAAAGGAAAGGCTGGACGGCCGCCATCATCTTGAGATGAGCCTTGTAAGAGATGCAGCGGACGCCCTTCTTGGCCTTGAAAGCGCAGTCAAATACGGCCAGGTGCTCTTCCTTCAGATCGGGAGAACCCTCGATGGTTTCATGGTCATCGATGTGTTTCAGGATGCGCTCGATGCTGCCATTATAGCCGAGTTTGCGGAGGCCGGATTCGACCGTGCGGTTGATGAGCTTCATCAGTCCGCCGCCGGCCAACTGTTTGTATTTTATGAGGGCGAGGTCAGGCTCGATGCCGGTGGTGTCGCAATCCATCATGAACCCGATTGTGCCGGTGGGGGCAAGGACGGTTACCTGGGCATTACGGAACCCGTTTCTGGCGCCCTCCGTTTGAACTCTGGCCCAGACGGCCCCTGCGGCCTTATAGAGATCCGCAGGGCACAAGGAGCTGTCCATGTTCACGAGAGCCTCGGCATGCATGCGGATCACGTTCAGCATGGGTTCGCGATTC
>JBAXDB010000010.1:0-32251 GCA_037141135.1 bacterium
GGGATCGTCGCACACCAGCGGGCCACTTCTTCCGCCCAGAGTGATTCTTCACCCTGCACTCCAATCAAAACCGCTTCATCGCCGGGTTTCACATGGCTCCCGGTTCCCACATCGACAATCGTGAAATTCATCGTCACACGCCCGACCACCTTGGCGCGCCGTCCCCCGACCAGAACATAGCCCTTGTTACTCATGAGGCGCGATACCCCGTCGGCGTAGCCGATATCGAGGGTTGCCAGGCAGGTGGATTCTTCGGTGACATGTGTACTGAGATAACCGACCGGGAACCCCGCGGGCACCTGCTTGACTTGAAGCACACGGGTTTTCCACTGCAGTAACGGGCGCGTGTGCACACGGGCCCCGCTCTTTCGTCCCCCATATCCATAAGCCAGAATCCCCAACCGGACCCCATCCATATCCAATTCGGGATGGGATGAAAATGCCGCACTGTTAGCCAAATGCGTAAAGAGTTGAGGCAGTCCCAGCGCGGAACACCTGGCCAGAACCGCCTGAAACCGGAGTGTCTGCTCCTTTGCGAACACGTCAGCCGAGCGTCCTGCTGATGCGAAATGCATGCAAATTCCGCGAATATCCAACCCGCCAAGCCTGTGAATCAAGGCCATCTGCTCAGCGGCCTTCTCCCAGGGCCACCCCAGTCGTCCCATCCCGGTATCCACCTTGACATGACAGGGCACCGTCAGGCCTTCATTCCGGGCTGTCTCAGCCAGCGTGCCAGCCTGTTCCTCGCTGACCAGTACTGGCAGAATGCGGTGCCGGACAATTTCAGGAATATCTGAAGGCCACACTCCGCCCAGCAGCAGAATATTCGCCTCAGGCAGGATCAGGCGCACATTAAGTGCCTCATTAAGCGTCGCCACAAAAAACCAGCGCACGCCGCACTCAAAGGCCTTGCGGGCCACCGCCGTAATGCCATGCCCGTAGGCATTGGCCTTGATGACCAATATCACTTGCGACGAAAGCGGCAACGCATCCCGCATCAACGCCAGATTCCGGCACAACTGATCCAGATCCAGCTCCACCCAGGCATGTCTACGCCGGCTCAACTTTGAGTTCATCGTCATGCTAGTTGATGGCCACCTTGCGCCATTGGCGGAACAGACACCCGGTTCACGCGCAGGGGATAGCGCAACTTGAGATCCCCATCCAGCAGAATCTCGATCCAATACACCCCTTCTTTATCGAACTTGAGATTCATGAAAAATTCAACATTGGTTACAGTCGCTTCCGAATCCGCCAGTTGCACCTTGATTTCCTGACCCTCGGCAACCACCACGCCATGATCAGGACCTATAATCCGTGTCTTTTCCGTGAATGCCCCCTGCCCGCTGCACCAGCGGTTCACAATACACACACGCTGGAAGAGTGCCGGGAATTGTGGCATACCGATCACATCAAACAGACCGATCAGAATAAATTTCCCCGATCGCTCCTGCCGGACATCATCACACAAAACGCTCATCTGGAGATCGGGAATCATCATGATAAAGCCCCTCTGATTTGTCCGCCCCACTCTTTCAGGTGGGAGATAATAAAACTCACAACCGCCGCATGGGCGTCACGACCATTTCCCTCAACCTTTATCGGGGCCCCAAAAGTAAAACGGATGGGGCGATCTGGATAAACATAACCCGCATCCTTGATCCACTTTCCATTGGCCATAAAGTCCGTCTTCAGAGCCAGCGGAATCACCGGCACACCGGCGCGAACCGCCAGTTTGACCCCCAGGGTGTTAAAGCCCTCGACATCAAATTCAGCCGACCGGGTTGCCTGCGGGAAAATTACGACCGTGACGCCTTGACGAATCAGTTCAGTTCCTTCGTTTAACACCTTCTTCAAATCCTCACGCGGGTTGTCGCGCCCCACCGCGATATGCTTCACGGCGCACATGATCGGGCCAAAGGCAAAATGCGTCCGCAGACTTTTCTTCACGACAAAAGCGATGTCTTTAAAGGGCAGGACAAAACAAGGCAAAACGATTGTTTCCAACGAGGCCATGTGATTGCTGATGATCACCACCGGCCCCGTGGTTTGCGCCAGATGCTCCAGCCCTTCCACTACAAATCGCCCGCCAAGCGATTCGGTCACATACATGGATTTCCATGATCGGTTCGCATACCCATCGGCATCAAACATTCCGCGTTTGATTATTTTTCGGGCTACATAATAACTCCAGATAATGCGAGTGTGGAAACAGACCGCCCGAACCCACTCGAAAGGGCCAAGACGCAATGAGGCCCGCGACGGGGGGGTCACATAACGCTGGGTCAATTTGATTTGGCGATGAAATGCCCTGGATTGCTCGAAATTATACATGGTCATCCATTAACTCATAAGCCAACACACTTACCCCGAACAAGGCCGCGGTTTCCACCCTCAGCACTCGGGCGCCATAACTGACCGGTATGGCTCCAGCCTTCCGGGCCAGCTCATATTCACGGGGTGAAAAATCGCCTTCAGGTCCGATTAACAAGCCAACCGAGCCGATATGCCGCTCCCTTAACTCCTTCAGGCAGGATTTCAAAGGACGGCTCTCCGGTTCCAATGAGCCAATCAGCAGGGCATCCAATGCCAGATCCCGCTCCAGCAGCGAGGCCAGCGGCGCCACGGGATAAACCTTCGGAATCCAGGAAGTTCGACACTGCTTGGCAGCCTCAAACGCAATCCGTTGCCAACGGATCGTACGATGATCAGCCCGCTCATCCTCAAGGCGGACAACTCCCCGGTCCGTCATCACAGGACGAATGGCGCAAACCCCAAGCTCGGTGGCCTTCTGGATAATTAAATCCATCTTCTGGGATTTTGGTACAGCTTGAATCAAGGTAATGGCGACCCCGGCCCCCGCCTGCCGCTTCCGCTCCACGATCCAGACTGTCACGATCCCTGCATTTCGGGCCGTAATAACGGCCGAAGCCTCGCCACCCTGACCATCGCAAACCACCACGGACGCCCCGATCTCCTGACGCAGCACATCGGTTAAATGATGTGAATCATCACGAGAAAGCGTGATCGTATCATTCTGCCATGAATCCGGAGTTACAAAACAACGTGGGATCATCCTGCACCGCTCACTTATCCAGATTGGGTTTGGCCTTGAGAAACTGTTCGCCCCGTTCGCGCAGCTTGCGGGTCAGGGGATAATTATCAGTCTCACATAAATCGCTGTAATCCTTTAGTGCCTTTTTCTGCTTGGAACTGAGTTTGACCGGCACCTCTACAATCGCACGGACATGGAGATCTCCCCTCCCGTTCCCATCCAGACTGGGGGCACCATGCCCGCGCAACCGGAACATGTGCCCCGATTCCGTTCCAGCCTCGACGTGAAGCGGAACAAACCCGTCCAGGGTGGGCACATCCACATCGCCGCCAAGGGCCGCAATTTGCATGGGGACGGGCACTTCACAAAGCAACTCGGAACCCTCCCGGTGAAACAACTCATGATCCCGCACATGAAGAATCACATATAGATCTCCCGCGACTCCGCCCCGTACACCACCCTCCCCGCGTCCGGCCAAACGCAAACGGGAACCAGTCTCAACGCCTGGCGGAATCCGCAGGGTCAGCCGCTTTTTAATCTTAACACGTCCGGCACCTTTGCAGTCACGACAGGGCTTGGTAATCAACTTTCCACTTCCCGAACAAACCGGACAGGTCTGGCGGACTTGGAAAAAACCGCTTGCCGAAATCACGGCACCCCGGCCACCACAATGCCGACAGGTTTCCTCGGAACTCCCTGGTTCGCTTCCCATCCCGTTACAGGAGCCGCATTGCTCGGTTACCGGCAGTGTAATTTCCTGCTGGGCGCCAAACATGGCTTCTTCAAAGCCAATCTCCAGATCGAAGCGAAGGTCCGCCCCCTGTTGCGGGCCAGTCCGCGAGGTCCGGCGTCCGCCCCCCATCAAATCCTCAAAAACACCGCCACCTTCCCCGAACAGGCTTCCAAAAAGATCCTGCAAATCAGAAACATGGGTGAAATCCCGCGAGAAGTTAAAGCCATCCGGACCAAAGGCTGACTTCATGCCCTCATGGCCATACTGGTCGTACTGCCGTCGCTTGCCGGCATCGCTCAAAATCTCATACGCCTCACTGACTTCCTTGAACTTGGCTTCGGAAGACTTGTCGCCCTGATTACGGTCAGGATGATACTGCATCGCCATCCGTCGGTAGGCTTTTTTGATCTCATCGGTTGAAGCGGACTTCGCAACACCGAGCACCTCGTAATAATCACGCTTAGCAGTCACAAATCAGACCTCATATCATATGAATTTTGAAAATAGCGCATGATTTTCTTTCCGGGATTAATGAAAAGCGAAGAACACAGAACAACCGTTCTTGCAGAATCAAGGAGCGGAATTCGCCTCCGTGGCCGGTTGAGCCAGCGTTCGCGCGAGATCCTCCTTCAAGTACACAAGCACATCCATAAATTTAACCATGTTGCCGGGAGATGCCTCGATCAGAGCCTCATGAGCGGTAATCATCGTCTGGGTCATCTGCTTTTTATCCGCACCCATCTGTAAAGACACGTTTGTTTCCGGCATGACGCTGGCTTCAGCCTCATTTAAATCAATTCTCACCAGATGATTAATCCCCAGCATCTTAATCAAAAAGGCATTTTTTTCGCTGATGTTCCGGAGAATGATTTCTCCTTCAAATTTTTTGAACTGGGTAGCCAAACCGGCTAAAACACCCATAAACGTGCTGTCCATGCCCACGCAGTCATGCATCTCGACAATGACACGACGACAGCCCTTTTCGATGGCTGTCATCCCAAATTGCTTGAGCGCGGGACCAATTTTAAATGTAGCCCTGCCATGCACCCTGACAAATGCGTCGAGGGACTGAATCGCTACTTCTACGCTATCACCCGATATATCCATAGGAAACCTTGTTAAATATGTTGCAAGGCTACCACCCATAGCCTGTGCTGTCAACGCAGGGAAGCGATGACCAGTACAATTTCACCCTTGATGGTTCGCCCCTGAAAAGCACGTTTTAGCTCCGCCGCGCCACCCCAGACGGTCTCCTCAAATTTTTTCGTGAGCTCCCTGCCCACAAACAGTTCCCGTCCCCCCCCCAGCGTCGCCTCGATTTCGTCCAGTAACTTCATCAATCGGAAGGGGGACTCAAATACGGCCACCGGCACCGGACAGGTGGCAAATTCCTGCAGGAACTTCCTCAGGGCTCCAGATTTTCTTGGGGTGAATCCGGCAAATACAAACCCCGCGCCGGGAAACCCGCAGAGCGAAATCGCCGCAGTGACTGAGGATGGCCCGGGGACGCAAATCACCGGAATGCCGGCTTTGCGGCAGGCGGCCACCATGCGTGAACCGGGGTCGGATACCCCCGGCATCCCGGCATCGGAAACCAGGGCCAACGATTCTCCGGCGCGCAACCGGGTCAGAATCCCGTCAATCCGGGCGGCTTCATTAAATTTATGGCAACTGAACGCCGGCGTCTTGATCTCAAACCGGTCCAGCAGAATGCGTGTATGGCGGGTATCTTCGGCTAAAATACCATTCACCTGCTTCAACGTCTCAATCGCCCGAGCGGATATATCGTTCAGATTTCCAATTGGTGTTCCCACTACATACAGCCCTGGCGTCATATTGTCTCCACACACTCTGTTCTTGTCGTTTTCAAAGCCCTCATTACAATGAGCCCCATTTCAAAGGGATTCAGAGACGAAAGCAATGAGAATCTGTGTGGATATACAATCGGCCGTATCTCAACGGGCCGGCGTGGGTCGTTACACGAGAAATCTCGTGGAACACCTTGCCCCGCTCATGGGACCGACAGATAACCTGAATCTCTTTTATTTTGACTTTCATCGACGCGGTCTTGATTTCCCCTGCCCCGGGGCCAATCCGAAACCCATTCGCTGGATTCCAGGAAAATATGCACAGCAGGCCTGGAAACGGCTGCAGTGGCCCCCATTTGATTGGTTTTCAGGAAAAGCGGATCTCTATCACTTTCCCAACTTCACGATCCCCCCGCTTACAAAGGGCAAAAAAATCGTCACCATTCACGATATGAGTTTCCTGCGTTACCCGGAATTCTCCGAACAGAAAAACCTTGAATATCTATCAGCCTTTATCCACGACACCGTCCGGCGCGCGGATGCCATTCTCACGGTGTCAGAATTCAGCCGGAAGGAGACCTCTGAATTACTTGGACTGGATCCCGCACAAATATTCGCCACCCCACTGGGAATCACACCGGGCTGTGTCCGTCCCACTGCTTCGCAAATCGCCAACACCCGGCGCCAGCTTAAACTCGAACGGCCATACCTTCTGAGCGTCGGTACTTTGGAGCCCCGTAAAAACATTCCCTTCCTGATCGAGATATTTGAGCAATTACCGGAATTTGACGGGGATCTGGTCATTGCCGGCATGAAAGGCTGGAAGGTGGGCCCCATCCTTGAACGCATGAACTCCTCCTCGCGCAGGGAGCGCATCCGCTACCTGGAGTTTGTCCCCGACTGTGATCTTTTCTCGCTCTATGCCGGTGCGGAACTGTTTGTGACAACTTCGTTTTATGAAGGCTTCGGCCTCCCCCCGCTGGAAGCAATGGCCTGCGGAACCCCGGTCGTCTCCTCGACAGGCGGTTCACTCCCGGAAATGCTGACAGGTGCCGCCTCGGTCTTAATCCACGGCTTCGACGCCTCATACTGGGCTCATACCATCACCGCCCTACTGAATGACCGCAGCCGGCGCGATGAACTGGCTCGAAACGCCCCGGCGCATGCCGCCCGCTTCTCCTGGCGTGATACCGCCCGGAAAACATTGGACGTCTACCGGAAGGTTTTGTCATGAAGATCGCCATCGATGCCCGTTGGATATTCAATGAGATCTCCGGTATCGGGGCACATACCCGTGAATTAATCCGCCACATCGCCATTCAGGACCACTCAAACTCATATTTGCTGATTTTCTCCGACCGGGCTCTGGCCGAGCGGACCTGGGCGGAGGCGGAACTTTCGGACAAGTCCAACTTCCGGCCCGACATTGTTCCATGGAGCGTTTTCTCCCCCCGCAGCCAACTCTTGCTCCCTTCGCGCCTCGCCCGTCATGGTATCGAAGTATATCATTCCACCAATTACATGATTCCGCTCTCCTGCTTCCCGCGCGGAAGAGCAGGAAAAATCCGTTGCGTGGCCACCATTCACGATCTGATCCCGCTGCTCTTCCCCTCGGCAACGCCGCGCGCACTCAAGACCCGCTTGTTCCCGATCTATCGGCGCCTGATGCTTGAAGTCGGTGCCCGCGCTGACCGGATCATTGCGGTAAGCGGGGCCTCCCGTGCTGATATCGTGGAACATCTCAAGATCCCGCCGGAACGGCACGATGCCGTCAGGGTCATTTATAATGGTGTCGCCCCCCTTTTCGTCCCCGCGCCCAGCTCAACTTCACTCATCGACGATCCCGTACGGCCGCGTACAGTGCTATATGTCGGCCGGAGTGAGCCCTATAAAAATCTGACGCTACTGATTGATGCCTTGGCGCAAGCCCGGAAGAAAGCACCTTTTCCTCTTCAACTCAAAATCCTCGGCCCCCCCGACCCACGTTACCCTGAAGCGGGACAGCGCGTCAAAGACCTGGACTTGGAAGCCGCTGTCTCCTGGGCCGGATATCAAACCAATTCGGCCCTGGTAAAGGCCTACCAGACTGCCGATCTCGTGGTGCTTCCATCCCGCTATGAGGGGTTTGGCCTTCCGGTCGTCGAGGCCATGGCCTGCGGCACTCCGATGCTCTGTAGCGATATCCCTGTTCTCAAGGAAATTGGCGGGAACGCCGCCTTCTATACACCGCTCGGCAATATTCACGAATTGGCCGATGGCATGCTGCGCGTACTGACCGACAGCATTCTCCGTCGCGATATGATCCAGCGGGGCTTTGCACAGGCTCGCCTGTTCACCTGGGCCGAGGCCGCCCGGAAAACCATCGCCCTTTATCAGGAGTTGACTGTGGCACCATCCGGAACGGAAATACAGTTTGATCAGAAGCTCGCAAAGACCGCGAAGAGAGACCTTCTATGAGCTACACATTCCCGGCTTCCTGGAAAAACATGAACGTTGTGCTTTGTCATGACTGGATCACCGGCATGCGCGGCGGGGAACGGGTGCTTGAGATTCTCTGCGAAGGCTTCCCCCGGGCTGCCATCTACACGCTTATCCATAATCCCCGCGCCGTCTCGGACACCATCAACCGCCACCCCATCCATACCTCCTGGCTTCAAAATATCCCTTCCATCGAAAAACGGTATCGCTATTTCCTGCCTTTTTTCCCTTCAGCCATTGAACAATTCAAGGTTTCACCGGCCGACCTGATCATCAGCACCAGTCACTGTGTCGCCAAGGGCCTGCGCTCAAAAGCGCCGCATCTCTGTTACTGCTTTACGCCCATGCGTTACGCCTGGCTGTTTCATGATGAATATCTTAAAGGAAACATGCTGAAGAAGCTGCTGGCACGCCCCTTGCTGGCTTGGCTGCGCCGCTGGGATCGCCAGTCCTCACAGCGGGTCACCCGGTTCGTGGCGATCAGCCAGCACATTGAAGCGCGCATCAATCGCTTCTATGGCCGTAAGGCCGACGTCCTGTATCCGCCTGTGAATCTCGACCGCTGGACACCGGATTACCTGCCGGCCGGGGATTTTGATCTGATCGCCTCCGCCCTGGTCCCGTACAAAAAAATTGATCTGGCCGTAACCGCCTACAACCGCAACGGGCGGCGCCTGAAGATTGTGGGAACCGGCACCGAATATGAATCGCTGAAGGCCATGGCGGGCCCGAATATTGAGTTTCTTGGCCGTCAGACCGACGCAGAATTACTGTCACTCTATCGCCGGTGTCGCATGTTTATTTTCCCAGGCGAAGAGGATTTCGGCATTGCGCCCCTCGAAGCGCAGGCCTGCGGACGCCCCGTGGTAGCCTTTGGCCGTGGCGGTGCGCTGGAGACGGTCAAGGCGGGAATATCGGGAATCTTTTTCAGCCAACAAACTCCGAAAGCTCTCATCGCTGCCATAGATGCCAGTGCGAGTAAAAACTGGGATCCACGCCTCATACGGTCTCATGCCGAAACCTTCAGCATTCAGGCCTTCATTAATGAATTGGATGCATTAATCCAGCAGACCCGGAAATAAAAGGACTTCATCTCTGCAATCTTCAGATAAGAATTAGTCCCACAAAGCTTGCTGACACAATGTCTTTTTGATATACACCCACATTCATTCGCAGTAAATCGAAAGGATGCCTGAATGCCGAATACATTATTGATAGGGGCCCAGTGGGGTGATGAAGGTAAAGGTAAAATTGTCGACTTTTTAAGTCAGGATGCCGATGTCGTCGTCCGTTATCAAGGCGGCAGTAACGCCGGGCATACAATTGAGATCGGAGCGGAACGTTATGTTCTGCATCTGGTTCCTTCCGGGATTCTTTATCCAGACAAAACCTGCGTGATCGGAAATGGCCTTGTCATTGATCCCACCGCACTTGTCCACGAGATCAAGGAGCTTGAAAAGCGTGGCATCAAAACCGCTGGACGCCTGCACGTCAGCGACCGGGCCCATGCTGTAATTCCCTATCACAAGGCCCTCGATGCCGCCCGTGAGAACCGGCTGGCGGCCGACTCCAAAATCGGCACCACCCAGCGCGGGATTGGTCCGGCCTATGCCGACAAGGCGACGCGATCCGGCATCCGGATGGGCGACCTGCTGGATAAAAATCTTGAAACCCGGCTCACCGAACGGTTGGTCGAGAAAAATGAACAACTGGTCGCCCTGGGGGCCGCCACGCTCGACATCCAGAAGGTCCTGTCCGAGGTCCGCGAGGCAGCCGCATTTCTGGCGCCCTATATCTCTGACACGGTCAAACTTCTGAATGACGCCTATAAGGCCAAAAAGGAAATCCTGTTCGAAGGCGCGCAGGGCACGATGCTGGATATCGATTTCGGTACCTACCCGTTTGTCACTTCCTCCAACCCCACCGGCGGCGGAGCCTGTGTAGGAACCGGCCTGCCGCCCCGAGCCGTGGAACGGGTTTTGGGCGTGATCAAGGCCTACACAACCCGTGTCGGCGGAGGCCCATTCCCCACCGAATTGCTTGACGCGACCGGCGAAGGACTCCGGAAACGTGGTCGTGAATTTGGAGCCACCACCGGACGGCCCCGCCGGTGCGGCTGGTTTGATGCTGTGGTGGCCCGTTATTCCGCCATGGTGAATGGCGTGGATTTCTGGGCTATCACCAAACTTGATGTGATGGATGATATGGAAACGGTTAAGATTTGCGTGGCCTATGAATGTGATGGCAAGCGCTATGAGACCGTTCCCGCCTGCATTTCCACACTCGAGCGCTGCAAGCCCATCTACAAGGAATATCCCGGTTGGCTAGCCACTACCAGCGGCATCACGTCGTATGACGAACTTCCCATCAAGGCGAAAGAATACGTCCAGGCGTTGTGCGATATCAGCGGCGTACCCATGGGCGTCCTGTCGGTGAGTCCGAAACGGCACAGCACTTTCCGCGTGGCAATCTGACCTTTATGTCTACCTCTTCATCACCCTTACCTGCTGAGCCGGCTAAAATTCCAACACACGTTGCCATTATCATGGATGGCAATGGACGTTGGGCCCAGCAGCGGGGCCTGATCCGGTCGAAAGGGCATGAAAAAGGGACTGAATCGGTTCGAGCTGCCATCCGGGCCTGCCGGAAACTGGGCATCCGTTATCTCACGTTGTATGCTTTCAGCGTGGAAAACTGGAATCGGCCCAAACCGGAAATCGAAGCCTTGATGAGCCTGCTCAAAACGTTCCTTCGTAAAGAAGTGAAGGAACTTCATGAGAATAAAGTCAGGCTCCGGGCGATCGGGCGACTCAGTGATCTCCCCGACTCCGTCCGTCGCGAATTGGAAAAGGCCATGGAGGCGACCGAGCATTATACTGACGCTACCCTGGTGCTTGCCTTGAGCTATGGGGGCCGTACTGAGATTGCGCATGCCGCCCAGGAACTGGCCCGAAAAGTTAAAGCAGGCGAGCTTGATCCGGAAGCGATTGACGAAGCCGCCATTGCAGCCCATCTCTATGCCCCTGACATCCCGGATCCTGACTTGATGATCCGGACCAGCGGCGAAATGCGGATCAGCAATTTCCTGCTGTGGCAACTGTCGTATTCTGAACTTTATGTCACCGATACCCTGTGGCCGGATTTCAGGGAAGAACATCTGGTGAAGGCAGTTGAGGAATATTCCAGGCGGCACCGACGGTTTGGAGGGTTGGTATGACGTTGCTTCGCCGCATTTTCAGCGCCATCATTCTGCTGGGCTCTGCCGGCCTGCTCCTTCTCAAATTACCCTCCATTGTGGGAGTCGTGATTGTAATGGCAATCGCGGTTCTGGCCCTGCTTGAGTTTTATATCATCCAGAAAAACAACGGCATCCCCGCGTTCAGGAATATCGGCCTTGTTTCCGGCCTGGCGATTCTGACCTCCGCCTACGTCAGTCTGAATGTCAGCGTGCTGATCGGGCCCTCTGCCCAGGACGCCTGGCGTGAATTGCCCGCCCTCGTGGTCACATTGATTGTGTTCATCATTTTCGTCAGGCAATTTCCACAAAAAGAGAACCCGCAACCGCTTCCCACCATTGCCTGCACCATGCTTGGGCTCGTCTATATTCCACTCATGCTGATGTTTATGTTTCACCTTTGCTTCCGATGGACCACCACGGCATGGAATGAGCCTTTCAGTCCAACCGCGCGGGCCTTGATTCTTTATCTGGTTGTTGTGGTCAAAGCCTCTGATATTGGAGCCTACCTGGTGGGCAGCACCTGTGGTCGCCATAAAATGTTCCCTCGCATTTCGCCCGGAAAGACCTGGGAAGGACTCGCCGGCGGTTTTGGCGCCGGCATTTTGGCCAGCCTGACGCTCTTCTGGTTATGGCACAATCCGGCCCTGGAAAGTCACACGGCGGAATTTGGGCTCCTCACCCTCACTTTCGGCCACGCCTTGTTCCTGGGCGCCTTCCTGGCCGCTATTGGCGTCATCGGTGATCTCGTCGAATCGCTGTTAAAACGCTCGGCCGGACTCAAGGATTCAGGCTGTATTTTCCCCGGAATGGGTGGGATTCTAGATGTGCTCGACAGTCTGTTGTTTGCCGCCCCAGCCCTTTATTTCTATCTGCGATGGTTTGCCCACGTCATCTAAAATTACATGAAAAAGAAAATCATTATCCTTGGCAGTACGGGTTCCATTGGCGAAAACGCCATACGCGTCGCGGCGGCTCTGCCGGCCCGCCTCAAAATCATTGGTATTGCGTCGAACACCAGCTGCAGCCGGCTTTTGGAGCAGGCCTCTGAATTTCAGGTCAAACATGTTGCCATCGCCGATCCGGAGATCGCCGCCGCCAGCCGGCAAAGCAGTCTCCGCAATATCCGCCTCTATAGCGGGGAGAGCGGGGTCGAGAAATTGGCGGCTTTGCCCGGGGCCGATCTCGTTCTTTGCGCCATGGTGGGAATGGCCGGTTTAAAGCCGGTTCTCGCCGCTCTTAATCAGGGAACCGATGTGGCCATTGCGACCAAGGAGGTGCTGGTGGCGGCCGGGGAAATGGTCATGGACTGTGCCCGGCGGAACAAGGCCCGACTGCTCCCGGTGGATAGTGAACACAGCGCCATTTTTCAATGTCTGGAAGGCAAACCCGCCTCCTCGATTCGCCGCCTGATCCTGACGGCTTCCGGCGGTCCGTTCGGCTCGAATCGCGCCATCGATTTCGATAAGGTCACCGCGGCTCAAGCGCTCAAACATCCCCGCTGGAAAATGGGTCCCAAAGTGAGCATTGATTCGGCCACTCTTATGAACAAGGGGCTGGAGATCATGGAGGCCCATTGGCTTTTCGGGATCCCCTACGACCGCATTGATGTTGTCATCCATCCGGAAAGTATCATCCATTCCATGGTTGAGTTTGTGGATGGCAGCATTCTCGCCCAACTCAGTCCCCCGGATATGCGTTTTGCCATTCAGCATGCGCTTACCTGGCCGGATCGTGAGGATGGCGGACTGCCCCGCCTTGATTTCGCCACCCTGGGTGCGCTGCATTTCGAAACACCTGATTTGACGCGGTTCCCCTGCCTCAGTCTTGCCCGCCGGGCCGCCATTACCGGCGGGACCATGCCTTGCGTTTTAAATGCCGCCAATGAAATCGCCGTACAGGCGTTTCTGGACAACCAGATACCTTTTTCGGGAATATGGCATGCCGTTGAAGCCGTCATGTCACATCACACCGTCATTGCCAGACCTACACTGGAACAAATCCATACAACTGATCACTGGAGTCGACAGGACGCAAAACGATTGTGTCTGATCGCCGCCAAACGGAAGAAAGCCTGAGCCCATGTTAACTGCCATTATCACGATTGCCATTGTCGCCATTTTATTCGGGATGACGATTTTTGTCCATGAACTGGGCCATTTCCTCGCCGCCCGTTACTTCGGCTTTACCGTGGATGTATTTTCCATCGGCTTCGGCCCTGCCATCTGGCAGCGCAAATACAATGACGTCGTCTACAAAATCTGCATTATCCCATTGGGGGGGTATGTCGCCCTGCCCCAACTGGATCCGACCGGCATGAGCCTGATTCAAGGCGAGACCGGGGCCGACGCGGACAAGAAGTCCTCTGACAATCCGGAAACGAAAAAGGAGCCGGCCCGGGTGCTTCCCGCCATTGCCCCTTGGAAACGGATCATCGTCTCGATCGCCGGCGCAGCGGGCAACATGATCTTTGCCATTTTTCTCGCCTGGCTGGTGTATCTCTTCGGGAAGCCGGCATCTGTCGCGGAAGAAACCTCGATCGTCGGGTATGTGGCCCCCACCAGCGTGGCCTATACCAATGGTCTGCGGTGCGGCGATGAAATCCTTGCCGTCAATGGCCTGCCGGTGAAAAACTGGGTGGAATTTCTCATGACGTCATCCCGGCATACCATCGCCACCGTCACGGTTCAGCGGGCCGCCACACAACTCTCCCTCACCCTGCCCGGGGCGGAATCCATCGGGCAGTTGGATAGCAAAGGGCTCTGCATGGTTTTCAATGTGGCGCCCGGCATGAGCGCCTCAAAGGCTGGTTTTCAAAGGGGTGATCTGCTCAATGAGTTTGACGGCCAGAAGATATTCAGCCCGGCCCATCTCATCAGCATCATGCAGAACTACAAGGGAAAGACGGTTGCCATGGACTATATCAGGGACGGCAAACACCAGACAACCATGGTGACGCCCGACTATGACCCGGCCACCGAACGGATTCGTATCGGCATCGAGTTCAACCCAAAACAGGTTGATGTGGATTTCAACAAGATCGTGCACCCCTCGCCCTGGACTCAAATTCATTTCCACTCCACCGCGATCTTCCAGACCCTGCATGCCCTGACCGTCCGCGGACAGGCCGGCAATACGGCCAAGCAGATTGGCGGACCGCTGGCTATCATGATAGCCTTTTATTACGTGGTAAAATTGAGTTTGATGATTGCCGTTTTTTTCACCAGTTTCCTGAACGTCAATCTGGCCATCATCAACCTCCTTCCCATTCCTGTGTTGGACGGCGGTCATATTGTCTTTTCCCTGTGGGAGATGATTTTCCGGCGGCCCCTCCATTCAAAAATCATCATTGGATTGACTAATCTGTTCGCCGTATTGCTGATCGTCCTCTTTGTTTTTCTCACTGGCCGTGATACCTATCGTTACACTGCCATAGGCGGTAAAATCGACAAATGGATGAACGGGAAAACCGCCATTACGACGAATATGCCGGCGGCAGCAACCAGCCAGGCCCCCGAGGCCGCCAGGTGATATGTACTCCGCCATCGACATCCAGCGTCGTCCTACCCGCCAGATTCAGATTGGCCCGGTAACCGTCGGGGGTAACGCCCCGATCAGCATACAGACCATGACCAAGACGGATACCCGTAATGTTGCGGCCACCGTCATGCAAATCCAGGAAATTCAAGCCGCTGGCTGTGATATCGTCCGTCTCGCGGTTGTCGACGAAGAGGCCGCCCATGCGCTCGCGGCCATTCGCAAGCAGGTCTCGATCCCGCTGATTGCCGACATTCACTTCAACCATAAACTGGCACTGATCGCCATTGAGTGCGGGATTGACGGCTTGCGGATCAACCCGGGCAACATCGGCAGTCTGGAGCGTGTGCGCGAAGTGGTCAAGGCGGCGGCCAACCGGAAGGTTCCTATCCGCATTGGCGTCAATGGCGGCTCTCTGGAAAAAGATCTTCTGGAAAAGCATGGAAGTGCCACCGCGGAAGCCCTTGTTGAAAGCGCCATGCGGCATGTCCGCATTCTTGAGGATGCCGGCCATCCCTGGATCAAGATCTCGGTCAAAGCATCTGATGTGCCGCGCACACTCCAGGCGTACCGACTATTGTCAAAAACAACCGACCATCCCCTCCATCTCGGTGTCACGGAAGCCGGCACCCTGCTGAACGGGACGATCCGCTCAAGTGTGGCGATGGGGATGCTGATTGCCGAAGGCATTGGTGATACCCTGCGGGTATCGCTGACGGATTCCCCGATTCAGGAAGTCAAGGTTGGGCTTGAACTGTTGCGCTGTTTTGGTTTGAGGCCACCCGGTGCCGGCGTCATTTCCTGCCCCACCTGCGGCAGAGTCCAGATTAACGTGGTCGCGCTGGCGCAACGGGTGGAGACTGAACTGGATAAGTACTACAGCACCCATCCCGGGGCGCCCCATCCCACCGTGGCCGTCATGGGGTGCCTTGTCAATGGCCCAGGCGAGGCGCGGGAGGCCGATATCGCCATCGCCGGCGGACAAGGCAAAGCCGCTCTTTATGTAAAAGGTGCCTTTCTGGCCACGGTTCAAGAAGCTGATATTCTGGATCAACTCCTCGAACAGGTCAAAAAGTGGCATGGCTGAGATCAAACATATCATCTGGGATTGGAACGGGACGCTGCTGGACGATGCTCAGGCTTGCGTGGATGCCATCAATATCCTGCTGAAAGATCATCAATTATCCCCCATCACACGCGTGCAATATCTGGAGGTCTTCGATTTTCCCGTCCGGAATTACTATATCAAGCTGGGCTTTGATTTCTCAAAGGTTGACTGGAATGAGTTGGCGTTGGAATACCACAGAGCCTACGCCATCACTTCTGCCCCAACCCGCTTGCGCAAGGGCACCCGGGCGGCGCTCACTACTCTCCTGGCAGAAGGGGTGGGCATGTCAATCCTCTCTGCCTGTGAACTCAAGATCTTGAAGCGCATGATCCGCGAGAGAAACATCCTGTCGTATTTTGAGCACATCTATGGGCTCGACGATCTCTATGCGAGCTCAAAGGTCGATCTCGGCCACGCCTTGTTCAGCAAGACGGGCCTGAATAAAAGGGGGACATTGCTGATCGGCGACACCACCCATGATTACGAGGTCGCAAAGGCCATGGGCATTCCCTGCCTCATGATGGCGGGGGGCCACCAATCCGACCGAAAGCTGGCCACCCTCGATTGCCCCATGGTCCCCGATCTGGCTGGAGTGCTCGATTATGTCTTATCCACTAACCCGGCACTGCAGTAACCAGGATAAAGAGGCTCTTGAACAGAAACACGCAAAGATCGCTAAGGCCACTGCTTGTTACCCTGATCATGGGGCTCTGGCTGGGCGCCATGGGGTGGCTCATCTTTTATGAAGCCTATCCTGAACTCCGGAATCATTCCTCAGCCGGATATCGCACCTTTCTGTCGCACGGCGTCATGGTCATGGATCGCTGGATGAAAATTTCATTTCAGGGCAAACCCATCGGTTACACCCACACCTCCGTCAACGTAGATGAAAATAACGGCACCAGCCAATACCAGATCAATAACCGCACTATTCTCACGCTCTCGCTTATGGGTAGCCGTCAGCGTGTCTCAGTTAATGCCGACGCGGTTGTGGATGCACTTTATAAACTCAAATCATTTTCGTTCGCACTGACCTCTACGGGTTATGCCATCACAGTGGAAGGCCTCAGGAAACACGGAAATAATTTTGATATTTCCCTCAAGGGTATGGGCTCAACCCAACACTTCAGCGTCACGATACCGGAAGGAGCTGTCATTTATTCACCCATGACTGAAATGACCCTGAAATCGCTGAGCCCTGGGAATTATGCAGTTCTACAGATCTTCAACCCGGTAACCCTGACCGCCCAGAATGTCACCGTCCGGGCCCTCCGCCATGAGTTCCTGCTCCAACGGAACAAAACGATCAAAGCAACGGTTCTTGCGGCAAAAATTGACGGCATGGAGACCCTCTCCTGGATTGACAGCGATGGGCTGATGCTCAAGCAGGAAACCCCTTTTGGTTGGACGATCGAAAGTTGTGATGCCAGGGAAGCCTTGTTGGCGGGATCCCGGCAGGGGACAGACGATATGCTGGCCTCCCTCGCCGTTCCCATTCAAGGAAAAGTCGACCGTCTGGCCTCAGAGCCGGCGGTCACACTCCGTCTCACGGGGCCAGCCTTTTCCCGCGAAGCTCTTGAAACCCAGCGTCAAACCGTGCTCTCCATCGACAGCAATACCGTAGAAGTGATCGTGCGCTCAGAAGTCATGCCCGTCGTCGGTTGCACCCGGGCCGCCATTCCTCCGGAAATGATCCCCTGGCTGGTCTCCACCCCGTTCATTCAGGCTCAGGATCAGCGGTTGATCAACAAGGCTCAGGAGATCACCGGGACCTGGACAAATAGCCTGGAAGCCGCCCGGGCGATCTATCAGTGGGTCTTTACCCAGGTAGAGAAAAAGCCCACGGTCAGTCTGCCTTCGGCATTGGATGTCCTGGCCAATCCCCAGGGAGACTGCAACGAGCATACCTATCTTTTTACAGGCCTTGCCCGGGCTGCCGGACTTCCCTGCAAAATCAGGGTGGGGCTCACACTGCACGAAGGCCAGTTCTTTTATCACGCCTGGCCGTCGGTTTACGTCGGCCAGTGGCTCGACATGGACCCCACCCGCGGGCTCCCCGCAGTCAACACCGGCTACCTTTCCCTGATTGAAGGCGAACTCGCCGAACAGATGAAATTGATGAGTATTATCGGGAAATTGAAAGTGGAAGTAATTCATGATCACGATTAAAAATCTTAATAAACACTTCGGGGCAGTTCAGGCGGTTAAGGATCTGTCCCTCAGCATTCCTGCGGGTGAACTCTTTTGTTTTCTGGGCCCCAATGGCGCAGGCAAGACCACCACCATCAAAATGCTTACCGGGTTGTTACGTCCGGATTCCGGAACCATCAAAATCGGCGGCTTCGATATCCAGACCCAGTCGGTTGAGGCCAAGCGCATTTTGGGGTACATCCCCGACATGCCCTTTCTTTATGAAAAATTGACCCCGGTCGAGTTTCTCAAGTTTGTAGCCGGTCTATACAATATCAGCCGGTCTGATTTAAATGCCAATATCGAGGCGACACTCCACCAATTTGGTCTGCAGGAAGCACGCAATGCCCTGATCGGTGAATTGTCGCACGGTATGCGCCAGCGCCTGCTCTACATCGGCACCTTCATTCATAACCCAAAGGTCATTCTGATTGATGAACCCCTGATCGGGTTGGACCCCCACTCCATCCGCATGATCAAGGATCTCCTGCGCGCCAAGGTCCGTGAGGGAATGACCATTCTCCTGACCACCCACATTCTGGCGCTTGCCCAGGATATCGCCGACCGGATCGGAATTATCTCCAGAGGAAAACTCATCGCCCTGGGAAAAATGAGCGAACTGCAAACCCAATCCGGCTCCAATGGCACCCTGGAAGACATCTTCCTGAAACTCACCAGTGCTGCGTAATATGACTCCATTAACCGCCATCTGGATGAAGGATTTTTATGTGCTGCGCAATTTGCGACGCATGTTGCAGAGGGAGTCGGTTTTCAAGGTGACATTCATCAGCCTTTTCGCCGTTGGCATGATGGGCGGATTCTTCGCCATGTTTTTGTCCGGCTTCAGGTTCCTTTCGGATATGGGGGGCGGCGGATTTATGATTACCCATCGCCTGTTCGCCCTCTTCTTCCTCGGACTCGGCGCCATGCTTTTAATGTCCAACGTCATCACCTCTTATTCCACCATCTTCAAATCCAGGGAAACCCTTTTCCTGTTGACCACCCCGCTCGATACCCGCACGCTGATTACCTACAAATTCATTGAATCCAGCCTGCTCAGTTCCTGGGCGTTTTTCTTTCTGATGCTTCCCTACACGGCGGCCTATGCCTGGCATGCCCGTCTCGGGCTGCTCTTCCCTGTCTGGACGCTCCTTCTGGCCATCCCGTTCGTCCTCCTGTGTGGTGCCATCGGCACTCTCATTGCCCTTACTGCGGTCCGCTGGTTCCCTCGCAGCCGGATTTTATGGGCTGTTATCGCGGGCATCGTGCTGGTTTCCACGATTTATGGGATCGTCCAAATCAGACCTGTATTAGACGAAGATGCCTCCTTCATTCTTAATCGACTCCTGCCCGGACTACAGCTTGCCTCACATCCGCTCATGCCAAATAACTGGGTTGCAGAAGGGATCATGGCCCTTACCAATGGCCAATGGACCCGCGGACTTCTCTTATGGTTGGTGTTACTTACCAACACGGCCGTGCTGTTGCTTCTTGTTCAATGGCTGGGTGAACGGACCTTCTACAGTGCCTTCCAGAAGGAGGCCGGGGCCACAGATCTGCGGCGGCGCCCCGCTGAACTCTTAAGTTGGCTGGATAAGAGCCTTGTGTTTCTTCCACACGATATCCGTGGCATGGTCATGAAAGATATCCGCTCTTTCCTGCGCGACCCAATGCAATGGTCGCAGGCGCTGATATTTTTCGGCTTGCTGGCGATCTATTTTTCCAGTTTCCGGTCTTTTCATTACAACCTGATGCCAGACCTATGGCGCAACCTGATCGTGTTTCTGAACATCTTCAGTGTGTCGTCCGTCATTTGCTCGCTCGCCGCCAGATTTGTCTTCCCGCAATTGAGTCTGGAGGGGCATAGTTTCTGGATCCTGGGTCTGGCGCCAACCGGAATGCGCCGCATCCTGCTCACCAAATTTTTCCTGTCGGCATTGGCCATGGTCACGGTAAGTGCCGGACTAATGGGGTTGGCAGCCTGGATGCTGCAGGCGGGTTGGGCCTTAACCACGCTTTCGGTGGGGCTGGCGATAGCCGTGTCGCTATCCGCCGCCGCGTTGGCAACGGGATTAGGTGCCATCTTTATAGATCTCAAGCAGCCCAACCCGGTGGCCATCATCTCGGGATTCGGCGGCACCATGAACCTGGTCTTCACCCTGGGATTCATGCTCAGCGTCATTATCCCGTTCGGATTCATCTGGCATTGGCATGTCACGAGTGGTTTTTGCGGCTTGCCATTCCGTCAAGCCAACCTGGCCGCCACCATCTGGGTTGTGATTCTATCCGTTACGACCATTACCATTCCCCTTTGGTTAGGCGTCCGCAGCCTGAAGCACCGGGAGTACTAGGCGTTTCATTCATTCAAGAAGCACGCCGGGATTCATACTGGCGCCGGGATCAAAAAGGCGTTTCAGGGCACGCATCTGCGCAATGCCTTCCTCCCCCAGCATCAGTGCCAGTAACTGTGTTTTCAATTTTCCAATCCCGTGTTCAGCGGAAACAGACCCGCCCATTGCCACGATGCGCTTTGCCCAGGACTGATATAGGGCTTTACCGCGGTCATATTCAAACTTATCACGCGGCAGAATATTCACGTGAACATGGTTGTTCCCGATATGGCCGAAAATAACAGATTCAAGCCCGGCGGACGCCAGGTCCCCGCAGTACATCGCCATGACCTCCTCCAGTTCAGCATCTGGGACGGACATGTCGGTGCCCAACTTGATGATCGAAGGGTCGGTTCGCTGTCGCTCACCGATAAGCAGATTTACTGCTTCGGGGACCGCATGGCGGAATGCCTTCTGGGGAGCTAAATCGCGAGAATTGGCGGCATACCAGGAATCCTCATCGTTACCTCCCAAAGCTGTGGCGTGTTCAATCGCAGCCAAGGCGGAGCCTTCCACCAGCGTTTCATCTTCTCCATGAAACTCAAGATAGACCGCCGTATGATAGTGCGGCAGCAACGCGGGTATGGAGCCTGCTACTTTCCCCTCCGCCTTCATCCGTCGCAACAAGTTCAAGGTGTCATAATTGAAGAATTCGATGGCCACCGGCCGTGTCGTCAAGCCCTCACGGCCAGCCGCATTTTCACCGCGCGCCAGACGCACAAACGACAGCGCCGCCGCAAGGGAAGGTAAAAAAACTGTAAGCCCGCAAATGATGGGTGGTTTCGGAATCAGGCGGAGTTGCGCTCCGGTGATGATCCCGAGCGTCCCCTCCATTCCCATGAAAAGGTCGATTAGATCCATATCGGTGGCGGCATAATATCCGGTGGCACTCTTGACCTGCGGCAGGGGGTAGTCCGGCAAGACCCCGCTGATCACCCGCCCGTCTTCCGTGGTGACAGAAAATCTCCGGCCGGATGCTTTATGGCCGCCCCGGCGGAGCGCCAGAACGGAGCCATCCGCCAATACCACGCGCAACGCCTCAATCCACTTCCGGGTGGGACCATAGAAAAATGACATAGCCCCTGAAGCATTGGCCGCAATCATCCCGCCTATCGAGGCTGAAGTTTCCGTAGGATCGGGAGGAAAAAATAAATTATATTCTTCCGCCACAGCGCGCACGTCCGTCAGAAGAGCGCCCGGCTGCACCATCAGGAGTCCAGCGTCAGGCCGACACGGCCCAACTTCTTTCAGGCGGCTTAGATTGACTACGCAGCCCCCTTTCGGAACAGCCCCGCCCGCTATCCCGGTGCGAGCGCCCTGGACGGTTATGGTCCCACCTGCGGCGCAGACGGTCGCAACCACAGACCGCACCTCGTCCTCATTCTCAGGAAACGCGATGGTTTCAGCACTCCCGCGCAATCGGGATTCATCATGCAGAAAGTCAATATGACTATCGCTAAAGGCTTGAATAAGATTGGGATTCATCACGACATCCTTTTCATAGGCTACATCATCATATGCTGAATAAGAATCTTCAGCCCGATTCCAATCAGAACAAGACCGCCAAATATCTCGATTTTCTTTTCAAAGAAATGTCCAAACGCATTTCCGATGTACACGCCAGCCAAACACAGAACAAACGTCACGGAGCCAATGAGGGCGATGGGCGTGAAAATCGCCACCTTGATCATCGCAAAGGTCACACCCACGGCCAGGGCATCAATGCTGGTGGCAATGCCCAAAACCAAAAGCACGCCCGCCTTGAGCGGGTTGTCGGCCTTCTCGGCATCATCCAGTTGAAACGCCTCGTAGATCATTTTTCCGCCTATGATGCTCAACAATACGAAGGCAATCCAATGATCCACATTACATAGCAGTTGCTGAAGCCCAAGCCCGGCGAGCCAGCCAATGATGGGCATGATGGCTTGAAAGCCACCGAAGGTAACCGCAATCAGAAGCGCATGCTTGAGGCGGAGATTCTTGATGGCGATGCCGCTGGTGACTGAGACGGCAAAGGCATCCATGGCCAATCCGATGGACAAGAGCAGGATTTCTATAAGGCTCACAAAACCCCCAGTATCGCTTCAAACGCATCACATTGCCGCGTAGGGGTTTCACTACCGGGGGTTCCATAACCGTAGGTGACAAAAATACTTGACACTCCGGCACGCCGGGCGGCCTCCAGATCGGTGAAATTATCACCCACCACCCAGGTATTTTCCGGCGTCACACCGGCAAGTGTCATGATGTGGGTAATCATATCGGGCGCCGGCTTTAAGACCGGAAAACGGTCCGCCGCCAACACAGAAATAAACCAGTCATAAATCCCCAGATGTTTCAAAATAATATCGCAGGATTCGGCCGGCTTATTTGTGGCAACCGCCAGAATATCACCCCGCTCACGCAACTGTTTGAGGCATTCCAAAACCCCGGGATACAGGGTGGTTTGATCAACCGCATGCGCCCGGTAAAGCGGGATTTGAACCTGCAAGGCTTCATTCACATCAACCGTGGTTCCCTGCAACGCCCGGGTCACCAACATTCGCACGCCGTTGCCCACATAGCCTCTTATATCCTCCAAAGCCAGCGCGGGAAGATTATAATGGGCTCGCATCAGGTTGACGGCCGTTGCCAGATCCCTGCAGGAATCCACAAGGGTTCCATCCAGATCAAAAATGATTAATTTTTTCGAATTCACGCTGAAATATTTTGAAGGGGCTGGGGGGTGGGTTCTTCTACCCTAGATGTAATTTAGTGATCTGCTTTTCGATCAATTTGACATGTCGCCGCTCTTCTTCACACAACAACTCTGCGAGATCACGAACCAGCGGCGTTTTGATATGATCCCGCACCGACGCATAAAAATCATAAGCCGCTTTCTCCCGCTTCAGTGCCTCTACAAGAATCTCCATTGGTGTTGCCAACTCACTGATCTTTTCCATAAATCCCCCTCTCCGGGAATACCCGGATTGTGATTCATCATGTCACGCGAGCAAAGACCGTTAAACCCAACAAAATCAAAATACCGCCCACCGTCACTCCCAAAGCGCCCGCCACACGGCAACGTACATCGGTTGAGCAATATTTTTCGACCGCATGCCGGAAACGATAGGGTGACAGCACCAACAGAGTTCCGGCCACCACCCATATATACGCCAAACCTGCGATAAGCCAGGTCGCCCGGGAGGCGGAAAGGCATTGAATGCTCAACACAGGATTGGCCACCAGTAGAAGCAGCCCCCCCAAGGCTCTCGGGGCGAGAAGCTCATTCATAAACACCATGATCAGGCCCAGTACAACCGGAGCGAGGATCCAGAGCAGCCACTTATAGTCACCGATAAAGTTGCCAAGCGGCATGGCATTGACCTCCACTGCCGACCATGCCAAAGCCATGGCCGCCAGAACGGAACCCACCAGGAAATTACGTGGAAACACCTTCAAGATTTTACGGACCGTTTGCGGCACCAGCACGAGCGGCAAATGTAAAGCCACATAGATGCCTCCGATCCAAAGCGACAATTCTGCCAATGACATCATACCGATTTATCCTCTTTCAGTGTCCCGTACAACGTTTGAGCCCCAACCCTCTCGACAAAGACATGGACTATATCACCAACCTGCACCCCTTCGCGAGGGTCAAAAATGGTAATTTTATTCGTGCTTGAGCGTCCGGCCCAGCGCGCTTTATTCCGCAGACTTGGACCTTCCACAAGCACCTCGACGGTCTTACCAATAGCCGCCCGGTTGAGCGCCTCACCAAGAGCATCCTGATCCGCTAAAATAACATGATTCCGTCGCAGTTTCTCTTCTGCCGAAATATCATCCTCCAACTCTGCCGCCGGAGTTCCCTCCCGGGGTGAATATTTAAAAATAAAAGCATTATCAAACTGGGCGGCGGCCATTAGCCGGCGCGTGGCCTCAAAATCCTCTTCTGTCTCGCCGGGAAACCCGACAATCACATCAGACGTCAACGCCAGCGTGGGCACAGATTCACGCAGCCGGCGCACGGCGGCGAGATAGTCTTCCGCGGTGTAGCCGCGCCGCATTTTTTTCAAGATGCGGTCAGAACCGGATTGGACAGGAAGATGGAGATGGTCGCACACCCCGGGGATTTCCCCCATCGCCCGGGCAATTTCAGCGCTACAACCGGTGGGATGCCCGGATGTGAAACGAATCCGCCGGATTCCGGGCACCTGGCTCACCGCTTCCAGTAAACGCGGCAAAGGCTCCATGAAGCCCCTTGCCGACTGATACGTCTCAGCCCATACCTGATTTTTCTTCCCGTAGGACATCACACTCTGGCCAAGCAGGATAATCTCACGACATCCCTGCTCCGCCAATGCCCGGACTTCGCGAAGCACACTATCCGCCGGACGACTCCACTCCGAGCCCCTTACCGTGGGAACAATGCAATAGGCGCAATGCCGGTCACACCCCAGAAGAATATTAACATACGCTGAGAGCGAGCCGTTTAAATGTCCGACCAACGCCTCGGCCTCCCGATCAGCCTCCCCGGTATCCACCAACGGCCTCCGCCCTTCTGCCACGGCCTCGATCAGGGCCGGCAAAACGCCCAACCGGTGTGTTCCCACCGCCAGATCCAACCCCTTGACTTTCTTGAGTATTTCCGGCCCCAGACGTTGCACCATACAGCCCACGGCGCCGACAAGCAGACCGGGACGCTCCCGCTTTGCCGCGACAATCAAGCGCAGTTTACCCAGGGCTTTGTCCTCCGCTTTTCCGCGAATGCTGCAGGTATTCACCAGGATCACGTCCGCCGCCAGCTCGTCCTGGGCTAACTCATAACCATGCCGGACCAGCAAGGCCCCAATCGCCTCGCTGTCACGCTCATTCATCTGACAGCCATAGGTTTTTATATAAATCGTTCGAGTTTTTTTCATCTTTGTATTTTTCATGCATTCGCGTGAAACGATTATTTCTGTTTCAAAATTATTGATTTGAAATGGGGCGCCACTCCGGCTTCCCGATCGTTCCGGTCAAGGCATAGCCTCCCTGCCGCGAGGGCGGGATCCATGAGAACACCGTCCGTCCGATGGCATTATTTTTCTTTGTCAACCCTGGCTTGATAATCCAGTCCAGGGAACCATCCAGCCCGTAACTTCCTTTCGCCGCAAGGCCGAAATTACCAGCCTCAAAAATCAAATCCTGACTTACGATTTTATTCTGGTGAAGGTTAAAAGAGAAGCGGGCTTCGGCAGGAATATCCGGCAAATCCAGATCCCGTGCCGGGATGCCCAATTTCTCCAACAAACCGGTGCCCAGGGGACTTCTGAAAATACGGGCATCCCGGATGGTGAACTGCCCCTGTCCCGCGAGGTTTGCCCCTATTCCATCCACCTCGAGGTTTCCGAAAATTTTACCTCCCATGCGCCAACCGAGGTTGGTACTGACCAATTTCAGGAATTCGTCCGCATCGGCATTGATAATCTCAGCTTTGACATCCGCCACCCAATGTGCCCCAGTCTTATCGGTCGTCAACACCGCTGAACCGCCGGCAAAGCCGCCCCCCATATTCCCCCGAATATCAGAAAACGTATGAGTGAGTCCGCGATTTTGATAGGCGAAAGAATAATTGCTGAATGAAATGCCCTTGTAGCCGATCTTAGTTCCCTCAACCCGTGCCTCAACTTCCGAAATTTCAGGATGCGTATAACCGACCCGCCCCTTCGCCACAAGTCGTGAACCCTCTTCAAAAACCCAAGGCTCCATCAAAGCTTCCTTAAGACCGGCGAGGCGGAGAATCGCCGCCAAATTAACTTCGGAACTGGCCTGAAACTCTGCAATTCCGGAGATCAAATCAAAATCAACCTGGCCTCTCACATGGCGCCCCCCCATGGTCATAGTGAAAGGATCCAGTCTCATCCGGTTGGTGCCGTTACCAACGATCACCTCAACATTCATACTGGCAAAGCCTATGACGGCTCCACGATAGGCATAATTAGCGGCTTGAATCCGGCCCTTGGCGAGGACCGAAAGCGCGGGCTGAGTCACGGCTTCAAAAGTGAGATCCAACCTGGGCGGAGTGGCTGGAAAAGAGAACTGATCCAGCACACCTACTGCGTCCGGAAAATAAAACTTGCAGGTCGGTATCAACGCACGCGGATCAAATGAGGATGACAACCGGCCGGTCAATTTTCCGTCATACCGCCACGCCAGCGTCCCGTCGATGGCGCCGGAATGCAACTCCCGTCCGATTTTTCCTGATAGTCGTGACAGATAGACCCCAACATCATTAACCTGCACCGTCGTCTTAACCTGCTCCACCCAGGTGCCCAATACGTCAAAATTGTATAGTGCAACATCCAAATCAACATGTTTTGCCGCACCATAGGCGTGTTTTTCAGATGCGAAACCAGCACGCAACCCCGCCATCTTTCCGGGCCCAAAACTGGTTTTACTCCATAATGGACGAAGCACTCCATCATACACCCGCACCTCTTTAATGCGTTCGTGACCCGCCTTTGGGCGCTCAAATAAGTGGTAGAGTACGCGACATTCACGGGCTTCAAGAAAAGGGGGACCGGGAAGCCCTTTGCGAAACACGCTGACATCCCGGGCAATCAACCCGCCCGCCAGATCCAGATAAACCTTGTGTGCCTGGATAAAATAGTCACCGCTATTTGCGCCAGCCAGTATCCAACGGGTTAAAAAATCAGGAAAACCGATTGCGGCCAACCCGAGAACCATCGCCAACCCGCCGCCCAGACTATACGCCAGCACATGGCTAAGCCATGCAAGCCGTTTTAATCTGAGAGAAAAAGTATTCATACGTAAAGCCGGGGGTCTCCATCTCAACGCGATTCAACCAGGGGACGCGACAGGGCCTGCGCCATCTCCTTCTTTATCACAAAGACCACATCCTGCCCCTGAATCATCGTATATACCCCGTTCGTTCCACAGGCTCCGCCAATGAGTACCGTCTTTTGGATGCCACTCGTCCCGGTCAGGCCGAAGGTGACACGTGTTGATGACTCGTCAATTCCATACACCAGGAGATTTGTTGCATTCATGCTTTCAATTCGTTCCCCCCTGAGGGAGGAAGCCAGGTTCAACAAGGCCGGAATGGCCCCTTTGACAATCTGGCCATCCGGGGGAGAGTCCGCAAGCCAGACGCCGTCATTCCCAACCGTCACGGTTTCTTCGCGACCATTCCGGGTCAATGTGATTCGCCGCACCTGGTCGGAGGCCATTTCCAACATCCGGCAATCCATGTAAGGGCGTGGATCACCAAGCGAAAGTCCTTGCGGGGACTTGGGCCAGACCCTCCTTAACTCCTGAGGTTGAATTTCCGTGATGCTCTTGCCTTCCTCACAATAGACCAGACTATTGGATTCGCTCAGGACCGGCACGGAAAACCGATAACTCCAACTCGTTCCATCAAGCGCCGACAGCTGGGGTTGATTGGTGGCCATCATTGACGGCAAAACTGTCGACACGGCAAGTCGACATGGCAGCGCGGAAAAGGCGCCTCCCGGCGTATTGGTAGCGCCTGCGCCCGAAGTTTCAGTGCTTTTCAGACTGCAAATGGCCCTTATAAGTCCACCCACCGCCTGAGCATCCGCCTTAAACCGGAAAGGTTCTAGAATCACCCACCCGGTCTCTGTATTCTTTTCCAATACCAGTTTCGAATCCCCCTCCCGCAGCATGATGGAAACGATCGCCGCAGGATCGGCATTACACAATCGGCGATCCCGCAACGACTCGGCTTTGACTGACTGCAACGCCAGAACCTCCCGGTTAATGGAGCAGATGGAGGCCACATCGCTGACCTTGGCATATATGAGAGCCGGTAAATCCTGCCGGACCTTCCCCACAGTCAACACCAAGGGTGCCCGCCCCCCTTCAGACGTTAGACTAATCTGCATCACGGCCTCATCAGTGGATAAGCCATAGACGGCCGGGTCAGAGGGGGCCTCAGCGGCGCCAAAAGAAACGATTTTTAAAGCCATAAGCGACTGGAGCAATTGTTCAACTTGCAGGTTATCGGCTCTGGCATCCATGGGCTGCTGGATACGCCACTGCCCATCCCGAAGCGCCAACTGCAGGAATACACCAGGATATTTCAATTCCAGACGAATCACACGCTTGAGGCTGGCTGGAAATACTGAGCGATCCCTGATGCTGTCGAAGTCAATAGGTAGAATGTCAGAAAACTTGCAAGTCGCTCCCAAAACATCCGAACCTTCTTTAAACCGGAGATAGACCAGATCCCCCAGTGGCGACTCATCTCCGAATAGAATTTCATCAACCCGCATTTCATTTCCGACCGATAGCCGAACGCGCGGAACCTCGAGCCCGAAACTGGCCGCTGTCAAGCGGCGCTGGACAAGGCGCTCAGGGCTAAGGCTTTCCCGGATACGGCTATTGGCCAAGGCTTCAATAATACGC
The DNA here is from genome assembly GCA_037141135.1 of bacterium. Taxonomy (GTDB): domain Bacteria; phylum Verrucomicrobiota; class Kiritimatiellia; order CAIKKV01; family CAITUY01; genus JAABPW01. Next base: position 28,944 of record JBAXDB010000010.1, read on the forward strand.
CTGATCCGGGCTTCATCTGCCCGGGCTTCCATAGGCCGGCTTAAAAACCACTGTCCTTCACGCCGGACACATTCAATTGAGATTTCCCCGACCGTGAGGGCAAGCCGGGTTATGGCCTCGGGATTGAAATGCAATAGCGGAACATCCGAAGGCAAAGCCCGCGAAGGTGAATCGGATTTTCGCACGGAAACCAAAACGAAAAAACCGGTTACAACAACCAGAATAAAAAGCCATATTGTGGGTTTCCAACTCATTTCCGGGCAGTCTCCTTCCGGAAGGAGGAAAGTGGAGAGCGACGATCCCGCCGCGTCAAGGCGACAAACAAGCCCGCTCCCGACAAGAGCAGCGGCATGGACACCACAATCAGAAAAAACGCGATCAGCCGGTCATTCGCTTCAATCCTTAAATCATAAATACCTACCGACTCCGTGATCCCGGCCGCAACCCCTCCCCGCTCTTGAAGCCATTCCAGGGCATTGATAAAAAAGGCCTCGTTCCCTCCTGCAAGACATCCGTTGGCCGCAAACTGGGAATCCCCAAACACCACCAGTCTGACCGGCTTGATATCCATGGCTAGTCCGGATGACAAACCTTTCTCCACGCACACAGCCAGTGGCAAGGGACCCGACCGATCATACCCCTCATTGAATTGAGGCGGACTCTGTTCGCGATCCACTTCGGCCCAGCTTTTCGTGGAACTAAACGCCAACTCAATCACACGGGGACGATCCGCCTTGTCATTAAGACTGCCGCGCTGGGTGTCCGTGAATCGCGGCTCCACTGAACGGGGCATGAAAAAGGATGTCACCAGGCCGTCAAGCCCGTCGGTGATTGGATGCCGGCCATACTGGATAACTGGAACTTCACCCAGCCCCAAAGTTGGCGAGCGGCCATGACTGGGACTCAAAAAGGAGGCACTTTTTGAATCCAGAATACGGTCCTCCCCAAGCCGGATACCCCATTCCTCAAGCAGTGATTCCAGTCCGCTTCGGGTTCCAAAATCAAGCAACACCATCAAACGTCCGCTTCTCGCCAGATAGTCCCTTATTTTCCCCACCTCCCAATCCGCCAAACGTCGGGCCGGACCGGCAATCACAAGCGCCGCACAATCATTCGGCACCGCCCCTGCCGCCCCCAGCAGCAACGGATGCACTTCCGCATGTCGATCGCGAACGATACCCGCAATTTCGGAATAGCCGTTATAGTTCGAAAAATCAGTCACACTGCGCTCATCGTGACCGGTTAGAAAATAGGCAACAGGCATCTTTTCCTGAACAACCGACCGCAAGGCTAATATCAGTTCGGCCTCCAGTGCCGCCCCCGGGGTGGCGCCACGCGGATCGGGCCTCGCATCGCCAGATGAAGTCCGTTCCAGCCCCTTAATCGTCAGAACCTTGCTGCGGGCCCCACAGCTCACAATCAGAACATTGGGCTGCCGGATTTTGTATTTTTCCGCCAGCTCGCGCGTCCGGCTCAGCTCGGTGGACTGATCCACCATTTCAACATGAACCAAGGAGTGCACGAACTGATACTTCTCAACAACCCGCCGTGCCATGATGGACTGCGGATCGCCCACCGGGGCTAGAAGAATAATTTGCACCGGCGTTTTGACATAATTCAAGGTTTTCACCACCTCGGCTGGCAACGCACTATTACCCGCGGCACTGACATCCATCCGGACCGGATGCAGCGCGGCCAGATAATTCATCAGGCCACCCAGCAGCATCACCAACAGAAAGGAAACGGCCACATTAAGTCCGCCTGAGGTGCGCCGATAGCGCATCCACTGCAATAACCGGACGTTCACAAACAGAAGCATCGCCATGCTGCTCAGGTAAAAAACAAGAGAACGACTATCCAGCATTCCCGTTGAAAAACTGGAAATATGCGAGGCGACGGCGATCAAGCCCGCCGCCGTGGAATCGTCTCCGCCCCCGATCCAACTTCGGAATGAGCCCCGGAATACAAGCATCGCGCCGGTCAGAAAAGTCGCGACAATGGCGGAAGTCTGCCTGCGGAAAAACAGGGACCAGAACATACCGGTCAAGGTCATCAACCCCGTCAGCAGCACGAGAATCAAAATGCCCGACAGCCACATCCCGCCATCCACCCCGCGCCACCCGGGATAAAGCGCTTTCAGAATCCAGGGATAAATGACCGACGGCAGGGCGAGAAGCAGTATCAACACAAATCCCGCCCCGGCTTTGGCGACCACCACCTCGACCTCACTCACAGGAGCCGTTAACAGGAGTTCGAGTGTGCCCCGTTCCTGTTCATCCCCGAGTAGTTTTACCGACACCGCCGCGGCCAGGACTAAAAATGCCATCCAGAACAACATCCCGTTGAAGGTGATTTCTGTTGTCAGCAATCCGCGACCGCCCATCGTCACGGCAAATACCCAAAACACAATTCCTGTCACCAGAAGGTACCCAGCCCCCATGATAAAAAACGCGGGAAGCGACAACCCGGCTCGCAGGTCACGACGACAAAGAATCCTGATCGCATTCATCAGTGGCAACCTCCCAGTGAGGCTGCCTTGACCACCTCGGCCAGCGTGCGGACCCCGTACCGTGAATACAGTTCAGCCGGAGATGCAAAGGCGGCCAATTTCCCCTTGTTCAAAATCATTATACGGGAACCGAGTTGTTCGGCCTCCGCCATGTCATGGGTGGAAAAAATCATCGTCCGCTCCCCTGTTAATGGGGCCAGCAGTGCGTGAATCCGGTCGACATTCATCGGATCCAGTCCAAGCGTTGGCTCATCAAGCAAAACGACCTCCGGTTCACCGGCCAGACTGTCAGCAAGCAAAACCCGGCGGGTCTCCCCTTTTGAAAGATTGCCGATCAGCGCCCTCTCCAAGCCAGCCAACCCGCAACGCCCGACCATTTCCCTTAGGCGTTTGACACGCGTGCGCCCGTAAAGTCCACGCAATCTAGCCCGGAACATGAGATACTCCATGACACGCATCTCCGGGTAAATGGCGTCCTTCTCAGGGAGATATCCAACCAAACGCCGGACACACAAGGAATCGGTGACCCCATCATGGCCGGCAATCAGTGTTTTGCCTGAAGTCGGGGCCATGTAGGTGGATAAAATGCGAAGCAATGTCGTCTTGCCGGCCCCGCTGGAACCTACAAGCGCAATGGACTCACCCCGCTCAATCTGGAAAGAAAGCCCCTCCAGCGCTGTCACAGATCCAAACTTTTGCGTCACATTTTCAACATTTATCATATCAACCCAACCACCGGCAAAGAGATGAACAAAAAACGCTATTATCGCTACCTTCATGCCCGCGTCAAGCCAGCAAC
>JBAXDB010000011.1:0-32154 GCA_037141135.1 bacterium
TGGATGCGGCCTCCTTTATTGCCATTATTGAAGCGGCAGTTTGAAAATAGAGCGGGTGAGTTCGAAAACGGAAGGTGAAATATGGGCGGTTTTTTATACGGTTTTTTAGTTTTTATTGAGATTGTTTCGGCGCTTCTGTTGATCGGGATCATCCTGCTTCAAAAGACCAAGGATGAAGGGTTGGGTCTGGCCTTTGGCGCCGGCGTAGGGGAAACACTGTTCGGGTCGCGGGCGGGAAATGTCCTGACCAAAATTACGGTGACTCTGGCGGGCATCTTTCTGCTTAATACCCTGGCTATCGGCTATATTGCCGCTGGGCGCGTGGGTACCGGGTCCGTGGTGGATCGGCTTCCGGTTCAGCAATCCGTTCCTGCGCAAGCCGCGCCGATGGGAGTTGTTCCAGCGGGAAGTGGAGATGCGGTTCCGGTTCAGATGCCGGCTGCTCCCGCCCCGCAGGAAATTCCCGCTGGTGGTGGAGCTGCAGCTCCTGTTCAGGCACCTGCGACAACCACTCCTTGATGGTGGCGTTGGAGGGCGTGCCGTGTTGATGACTTCAAAGGGTCCTCTCTGGTTTTTGCCGGGGTGGATCCTTTTGCTTTTCATCACCTTGGTCACCCTATCGTTTGGAGGTGAGTCGGTGTTCTATGCCGAGACCAGGCGTATTGCCGGGTTTGATCCCGCCAAGGCAATGGACCTTCCGTCCATTCAGGCCCAGAGCAAAATGTATGAAGGATTGGTTCAGTACGCGTATCTTGACCGCCCCTATCGGGTGGAGCCGTGTTTGGCGGAAGCGCTGCCAACGATTTCTCCGGACGGCACTCTCTACACCTTCAAGATCAGGAAAGGCATCTATTTCCAGGATGATCCCTGCTTTGCGCAGAATCCTGCAGGGAAGGGCAAGGGGCGGGAGCTCTGCGCCACCGACTTCGTGTATGGCATCAAACGCGTGGCAGATCTCAAGGTAGGCTCGCCAGGCTACTGGGCTTTCCGCGACCGTATTGTCGGTCTTGATGACTTCCGTAATCGCTCAGGCAACGGGCCGACGGATTATGATGCCCCGGTGTCAGGGTTGGAGACCCCGGATCGTTATACTCTGCGAATTCACCTGGTGCGTCCCTTCCCGGCCCTGCTATGGATTTTAACCATGAACTTCGCCTACGCTGTTCCCCGTGAAGCCGTGGAGTATTATGGGGCTGACTTTGTTTCGCACCCGGTGGGTACAGGGCCTTACATCCTGAAGTCTCATGTTCACAACTACCGTCTTGAATTTGAACGTAACCCGAAATGGCGGGAGACCGGACGCGAGGAGCGGTATCCGTCTACAGGCGAGGGGAATGATGTAACCAATGGCTTGTTAACTGATGCCGGCAAATCACTCCCATTTATCGATCGGCTTGTGCAGTTCGTTATTACCGATCCTTCGACACAATGGCTATTGTTTCTGTCCGGCGAATTGGAAGCGACGGCCTTGTCACGCGACAACTGGGATGCGGTGGTGACGCCGGACCGGAAGTTGACCCGCGAGATGACTGCGCGCGGAATCGAGATGTCTGCTGCACCTGCGCTGGATACCGCCTATCTTGGCTTTAATATGGAGGATCCGGTGGTAGGCAAAAATCACTTTCTCCGGCAAGCCATGATGGCAGCTTTTGACCGTGAGCGCTGGATCCGGTTTCAGAATGGCCGTGTTACCCCTGCTGTTGGCCCGATTCCACCGGCGATGCGGGTCTCTGACTCCAGTGTAAGTCTGTTTCCATTTGATTTGGAGCGTGCTCGAAAACTTATGATTGAGGCCGGCTATCCTGAGGGTAAAGATCCTGTGACCGGACGTCGGCTTGAGATGACGCTTGAATTGGGTTCAGGCGAGTCGGAGACGCGCGAGATGGCGGAGGTGTTGGCATCGTTTATGGAGCGCATTGGCATTGTCCTGGTCCCCAGTTTTAACAACTGGCCCTCCTTTTTGAAAAAGCTCGAGCAGAAGCGGGCGCAGCTCTTTTACTTGAGCTGGATGGCGGATTATCCGGATCCGGAGAATTTTCTACAGCTTTTCTATGGTCCGAATGTCACGCCCGGCGCCAACCGCTGTAATTATGTGAATCCGGATTTTGACCGACTGTATGAAAAAGCCGGGACGTTACCGGAAGGAATCGAAAAACGGAAAGTATATGCGCAAATGGAGGAGATCGTAAAAGCGGATTGCCCCTGGCTGTTTCTTCATCATTCACTGTCCGTGACGCTCAAACATTCATGGCTCAAAAACTACAAACCACATGATTTTCCGCTCGGTCTAAATAAATATTATCGGATTGATGGGCGGAAAGATGATAAATAGCCATCCGAGCCACAGCGACCTGTCTCGTGACTCTGCGACGGCAGTTGACAGGTTTGGTGATGTTTTAGAGAATTCATTTGGTAACGCCAAAGTCGATGGAAAGTAAGATTGCATATGACTGATGATAAAACACAATCGGCCAAAAAAATGGATGTGCGCTATGTTGCCAATTTGGCGCGACTGAACTTGACAGATGGCGAGGTGGCTGAATTCCAGGCCCAACTGGATCATATCGTTGAACACTTCAATCAGTTGCGCTCCATGAACGTGGATGACGTAGAACCCATGGCTCATGCGACGCCCATCCAGAATGTCTTCCGCGATGATGTCGTGCGGCCTGGTCTAGAGCGGGACGTGATTTTGAACAATGCGCCCCAACAAGCTTCCGGCTTGATCATGGTGCCAACGATTGTGGAGTGACCCCATGCTGAACACCTTTACCATTCATGAAGTTCTTGATCGACTTAATCGCGGCGAATGCCGTTCTGAAGATGTCGTACGTTCTGTGCTGGATGCCATTCAGCGGACGGATGGCAGGATCCATGGATATCTTGCCATCAATGAGGCCGACGCCCTTGAGCAGGCCCGGGCGGCGGACACCGCCCGCAGCAATGGGGCGAAAGGCCGTCTTCTGGGAGTGCCGATTGCCGTCAAGGATGTACTGAACGTCAAAGGACAGCCCTGTACCTGTGGCTCAAAAATCCTGAAGGGCTATATTTCTCCATATGATGCAACAGCCATTGCCAGGCTGCGGGACGAAGGCGCGGTTTTTGTCGGGCGTACCAATATGGATGAGTTTGCGATGGGTTCAACCACGGAAAACTCCGCATATGGCATTACCCGTAACCCCTGGAATCTGGACTGTGTGCCTGGCGGTTCAAGCGGAGGATCCGCAGCCGTGGTTGCGGCTGACGAATGCGTGGCGGCACTGGGTTCCGATACAGGCGGGTCGGTGCGTCAGCCGGCTTCGTTTTGCGGTTGCGTCGGGCTTAAGCCGACCTATGGGCGGATTTCCCGTTATGGGCTCACCGCGTATGCCTCGTCCCTGGATCAAATCGGGCCGATCACCAAGGATGTTCGCGATGCCGCCTTGTTGCTGCAGATTATGGCGGGTGTCGATGCCGCCGACTCCACGACTCTGCCCTCTACGGTCCCTGACTATCAGTCCGCGCTGACCAAAGATTTAAAAGGAGTCACGGTCGGACTGCCCAAGGAATACTTTGTGGGAGGACTTGATCCTGAGGTTGAACGCTGTGTGCAGGAGGCGATCGAAGTGTGTCGCCAATTGGGAGCCAAAGTGGTTGAAGTTTCCCTGCCGAACACACGTGTGGCCGTTGACACCTATTACATCATTGCTCCGGCCGAAGCGTCGGCCAATCTGTCCCGTTTTGATGGCGTACGTTATGGGTATCGGGCGGCGGGTGCAGCGGATCCTCTGGATCTTTACAAGAAGTCCCGTGCGGAAGGATTTGGCCCGGAAGTGAAGCGTCGAATTATTCTGGGGACCTATGTCTTAAGCAGCGGCTACTACGATGCCTTCTACCTGCGCGCCCAGAAGGTCCGTACATTGATCCGGCGCGATTTCGAGGCGGCCTTCAAGCAGTGTACGGTCATCCTGTCGCCGGTGGCTTCCACTCCGGCTTATCGGATTGGCCAGAACAGCGCGGATCCGCTTCAGATGTATCTTGGGGATATCTTTACTGTTCCTGTTAATTTGGCGGGAATCTGCGGACTGTCCGTGCCTTGCGGCATGGCGTCAGGAAAACTGCCGGTCGGGCTTCAGGTGATGGGGCCGGCGCTGGGAGAGGAAGCAATTCTTCGAACAGGGTATGCCTTTGAGCAGGCGACCCAATGGCGCTCGTATCGTTCGGGTATTGCAAAAGAGAACGCAGGATCACAGGTGCGACTATGACGACATACCGGATAACCATCGGGCTGGAGGTCCATGTCCAGCTAAAGACTAAATCCAAAATGTTTTGCGCCTGTAGTACGGACTTCGGATCCGAGCCTAATACGCATATCTGTCCCGTTTGTATGGGTTATCCCGGCAGTTTACCGGTAATGAATCGTGAAGCGATCCGCCTGACGGTTATTTCCGGGCTGATGCTGGGATGCCGCATCAATCCCCACAGCAAATTTGACCGGAAGAACTATTTCTACCCCGATATGCCCAAGAATTACCAGATCACCCAGTGTGACAAGCCCCTGTGTCTGGGTGGTGGGGTGGATATTGAGGTGGGCGGCCAGACAAAGCGGCTGGGTATCACGCGCATTCATCAGGAAGAGGACGTTGCTAAAAATATGCATTACGCGACCTGGAGCGGCATTGACTACAACCGCGCCGGTGTGCCCCTCATGGAAATCGTGTCAGAGCCGGATATGGAAAGCGCGGATGAGGCTGTGGCGTATCTCCAGACTTTACGCCATATCCTGGTGTATGCCGGAGTCAGCGAATGCAATATGGAAGAAGGCAATATGCGGTGTGATGTGAACATCAGTCTCCGGCCCGAAGGGCAGACTACGCTTGGCACCAAGGTTGAAATCAAGAACATGAACTCCTTCAAGGGCATTTATAATGCCCTCCAGTATGAAATTGAACGTCAACGGGAAGTTTTGGCGGGGGGCGGTAAAATTACACAGGAAACCCGGCGCTGGGATGTGGATAAGGGGCAAACCTTCTCCATGCGTACCAAAGAGGATGCGCATGATTATCGTTATTTTCCTGAGCCTGATTTGATGCCAATTGCTTTGCCTGAGACGCTGGTCGCCGAATGGGCCGCCACATTGCCCTTATTGCCAGCGCAACGACGCGAAAAGTTTGTCAGGGAATTCGGGTTGCCGGAATATGACGCCCAGGTTCTGGCGGCAGAGAAGGCCGTGGGTGATTTTTTTGAAACCGCGGCCCGCCTGTCGCGTAATCCCAAGGCCGTATCTAACTGGGTGATGACCGATGTGCTCAGGACGCTCACTGAAAAAGAAATCCCGATCAGCGCTTTCGCCATCAAGCCTGAAGCCCTTGCTGAATTGGTGGATATGACGGATGCCAAGGTGATCAATTCCAACACCGCACGGGATGTGTTCGCCATCATGTTGAAAGAGGGCGGGCAGGCGAAGGAGATTGTCGCCGCCCGTGGCTTGGCCCAGGTGAGTGATGCCGGGGCGATTGAAGCCGTGGTCGATCAAATCATTGCTGAAAACCCGAAATCAGTGGAGGATTTCAAGAACGGCAAGGTTGCGGCAATGAAATTTCTCGTTGGGCAGGTCATGCGGCTCAGTAAAGGCAAGGCCAACCCGCAGATGGCGGGAGCGCTGCTTGAAAAGAAGTTGTCCAATTGACCGTGGCGCTGGATGGTGGTATTTTATACATTCAATTTGGGTATCACATGACGTCACCCAATAGATTTGAGAGGATTGTGCTTTGACCTCAAATGATGAATATGTTTTGGAGGTTCTCAAGGAAGAGGGCTTGATCACAGAGGATCAGATTGACTTGGCCCGGCAGCATATGCCCATTCATAGCACCGTGGTGGACGCCTTCATTTCGTCCAAGGTCCTCACCTTTGAAGATATTCTTTCTGTTCTTTCCAGCCGTTTCGGCATGGAAATGATCAGTCTGGTAAACCTGCATATTCCCCCGGAGGCGATCTCGGCGGTTTCAGTCGATATTGCACGCAAATATAAGGTCATGCCTGTTTCGAAGCATGACAATGTCCTGACGATCGCCATTGGTGACCCCTTGGAGGTGGATACCCTCGACAGTCTGCGCTATCTGCTGAAGTGTGATATTGAAGGGGTGGTTGCCCTGCCTGCCGAGATCACGGTCGCATTGGATCGTTATTATGCGACCGAAGCCTCGATGGAGACCATGATTGATCAACTCACCGAAGGTACGGTGGCCATGGTGAGTTCCGGGCGCGCGGATTTGCGTGAGGATGTTGATGTTTCCGAGTCCGATGTGCCAATCATTAAATTGGTGAGCTTGATCATCTATGAGGCTCATCGCAACCGGGCATCTGATATCCATTTGGAACCTCTGGAAAAACGCTTTCGTGTCCGGTATCGCATTGATGGGGTGATGCAGGAAGTGGATAGTCCGCCAAAGCGTCTGCAGGCGGCGATCATCAGTCGTGTTAAAATCATGGCGAACATGAAGATTGCCGAGAAGCGGGTTCCCCAGGACGGCCGTATCCAGGTAAACGTCAAGGGGCGCGAACTGGATTTGCGTGTTTCGACGGTTCCCACCGGGCATGGCGAGAGTATCGTCATGCGTATTCTTGATAAACAGAATCTGGCGTTGGGGCTTCCCAAGTTGGGATTCCTGGCTGATGATCAGGAGACCTTTACCCGGTTGATCGGTCTGCCGGACGGCATCATCCTTGTCACGGGGCCGACGGGTTCAGGGAAAACGACCACCCTTTATGCCTGCTTGAATTTCGTCAATAAACCCGATCGCAAAATCATCACGGTGGAAGATCCGGTTGAATACCAGATGTCTGGTATCAATCAGGTCCATGTGCGTGAAGATATAGGACTGACCTTTGCCTCTGCCCTGCGCTCCATTCTGCGTCAGGCGCCCAATATTGTTATGATTGGTGAAATCCGGGATAACGAAACCGCGCGCATTGCAACCGAAGCGGCGCTGACCGGTCATCTGGTGTTCAGCACCCTGCACACCAATGATGCGCCGAGCGCGATAACTCGTCTTCAGGATATTGGGGTGAAGCCTTTTCTGGTGGCCTCCTCAGTCCGCGCCATCATCGCGCAACGACTGGTTCGAACCGTATGCGAACATTGTCGTGAGGAACATAAACCCACGGCTTCCGAATTGAATCTTCTTGGAGCCGCCGCCGGGCAGTTCGCCGGGGTGCAGCTTTTCCGTGGGCGCGGATGCAACAAGTGTGCGCTGACAGGCTATTCCGGCCGGGCCGGTATTTTTGAAATTCTCATCATCAATGATGAAATCCAGCGCATGATTTTCGGCAAAATATCCTCGATTGAAATTCGTCAAAAGGCGCGTGAACTGGGAATGCGGACCTTGCGGGAGGATGGGTTGAGAAAAGTCGTGATTGGGACAACGACCCTGGAAGAAGTTTTGCGAGCCACAATGGGAGATGCACTCTAATGATCGACAGCAGCCAGATTGATATGAGCGAGCTTCTTCAGCTCGTAGTAGATGAAGGCGCCTCGGATTTGCATCTCACGGTGGGTGTGCCACCGGTGTTGCGTATTCATGGCCGCATGCAGGCGATTGACGCCACTTTGCTGAAACCTGAGGATACGGAGCGCTTCATGAAGAGCATCACCTCAGAAGATCATCAGCAGCGTGTCAGGGAAGGCGGCGGGACGGATTTCGGGTTTGGCTTCGGTACGGTCGCCCGTTTCAGGGTCAGTGTATTGAAAGCCAAGGGAAATGTCGGCATGGTTTTACGCCAGATTCCCACCAAACTCATGACGCTGGATGGCATCGGCTTGCCTGTACAGGTTAAGGAGCTGATTTTCCGGCCGCGGGGATTGATCCTGGTTACAGGGCCGACAGGTTCCGGAAAAACCACGACACTGGCCTCGATGTTGAACCTCATTAATGAAGAGCGCGATCTGCATATCATCACCATTGAGGATCCTATTGAATATTATCATCCCCATAAAAAGTCAGTGGTGACCCAGCGTGAGATCGGTGTGGATGTGCAATCTTTCGGCGAGGCCTTGCGTCGCGCCCTGCGTCAGGATCCGGATGTGATTCTGGTGGGTGAAATGCGTGATCTGGAGACCATGATGGCGGCGATCACGGCGGCGGAAACCGGACATCTGGTCTTCGCCACTCTGCACACGACGGGAGCCTCACGTACCGTTGATCGTATTGTTGATGCCTTTCCAATGGGGCAGCAGGCCCAGGTGCGCACCCAGTTGGCCTCCGGTCTTGTTGCGGTTATTTCGCAATTGCTGCTTGTCCGCGCGGATGCCCCGGGCCGGGTTGCGGCCTTTGAAATCATGATCTCCACTCCAGCCATTCAATCATTGATCCGTGAAGGAAAGACCTACCGCATAACCTCTGAAATTCAAACGGGCGCCAAGTGGGGCATGATTACATTGGACGCCCATCTGATGGCACTTTACCAGGCTGGCCGGATCACATATGAGGATCTGATTACAAAATCACAGGATCCAGAGTCGGTCGTGTTAAAGCTGGAAGAGGCTCACAAGAATAAAAAAAGGTAATTAACCTATGCCGGATGTTCATCACAACGAACTGATTCTCCAGCTTCTTGAGTCCCATGGTCTGGTGACCCTTGAACAGCTCCAGGAAATCAACGAAGAGCATGTGCGCAGCGGAAAACCCGTGCGGGAAATCATCATCAATATGGATATCTGTCCGGAAGATACCCTTTTGAAGATGATCGCCGAGAGCCTGGGAACCCGTGTTGTGAATCTGGCGGCCACGGATATTCCGCCCGAGGTGATCCATTCCATTTCCGCCAGTGTGGCGCGCATGTATATGGTAGTGCCTGTGGAACGCGGCGTGAACTCGGTTACGCTGGCGACCTGTGACCTGATGAGCCCGGCGACGATGGATGAACTGTCGTTTGTACTGACCAAGGATATCGCCCTGGTGATGGCGCGCGAAGAGGACATCCGGGTTCATGTCAATCAGCTCTATGGTGATGAGAGTACGTCCGTGAGCGACATGCTTAACGCGCTTGAATCAGAAATTGACCAGGCCGATAAGTATCTTGAGCTGAATGCGACCCAGGAGGATACCCGCGGAATCGAGGAAGCCGCCGGTTCGGCTCCGGTCATCCGGTTTGTGAACCTCATGCTGTATCAGGCCGTGCAGGACCGGGCTTCGGACATTCACTTTGAACCGTTTGAGAGCGAGTTCAAGATCCGGTATCGTGTGGACGGCGCGTTGTATGAAATGTCACCCCCGCCGAAACGGCTGGCGCTGCCCGTGATTTCCCGGCTCAAGGTGATGTCCGGCTTGAATATTGCCGAACGACGCCTGCCTCAGGATGGCCGCATACAGTTGAACATCGGGGGGCGCCAGATTGATTTTCGTGTTTCCTGCCTTCCCACGCAATTTGGCGAGAGCGTGGTGCTTCGCGTATTGGATCGCGGAGTCGTCTCGCTGGACCTTGATAATCTGGGTATGCCGGATGACATTTTGAAGAAGTTGCTGATAGATCTCGATAAGCCCAATGGCATCATTGTGGTGACGGGCCCCACGGGATCAGGCAAGACCACCACCTTGTATTCCGCCTTGCGGAGGTTGAATACGACGGAATCGAAGCTGCTGACGGCTGAAGATCCGGTTGAATACGAGATTGATGGCATCATTCAAGTGCCGGTCAATGATGCCATCGGCAATTCCTTTGAACGTGTGTTGCGCGCCTTCTTGCGTCAGGACCCGGATGTGCTGATGATTGGTGAAATTCGTGATTTGACGACCGCGCATATCGCCATTCACGCCTCCCTCACCGGACATCTGGTGTTCAGCACATTGCATACCAATGATGCCGCCGGCGCGGTCACCCGTTTGATTGACATGGAAGTCGAGCCGTATTTGATTTCCTCAACCATGGAGGCCGTTGTCGGTCAGCGCCTGGTCCGCAAAATCTGCGACAGTTGCAAGACGGCATTTAAGCCGGAGGACAAGATGCTGGATCGTTTGGGGTTGACGCGGCAGGATGTGGGGGAGCAGAACTTTTATTATGGGACCGGTTGCGGGCAATGCAACAATACCGGTTATAAAGGTCGTAAGGGCATTTATGAGTACCTGAGCATTACGGACCCGATCCGGGAGTTGATAAATCAGCGTCAGCCTACGCTTGTCATCCGTGACAAGGCGATCCAGTTGGGAATGCGCACGTTGCGTCAGGATGGAATTAGAAACATTCTCGACGGTTATACAACCGTTGAAGAAATATTACGGTATACCTAAGATGGAAAATGTAATTATTGTCGGAACCGGACCGGCTGGCTTGACGGCCGCCATTTATATGGCGCGCGCCAATCTCAAGCCGGTGGTGATTGAAGGGATGCAGCCCGGGGGGCAGTTGACGACCACAACCGAGGTTGAGAATTTCCCGGGATTCCCCGAGGGGATTGACGGTAGCACCCTCGTCATGAAGATGCGGGAACAGGCCGAACGGTTCGGTGCCCGGTTTATATCCGGCGAGGTCGTAAAGGCTGATTTTTCGGGAAATTCACGGAAGCTTATGCTTGAGGATGGCCAGACCCTGGAAGCCGTAACGGTGGTCATTGCGTCCGGCGCCCGGGCAATGTATCTGAATATTGATTCCGAAACCAAGCTGATGGGGCGCGGGGTCTCGGCTTGCGCGACCTGTGATGGGGCCTTGTACCGCGATGTTCCGGTGGCTGTGGTGGGCGGGGGTGATACGGCCATGGAAGAGGCCTTATTCCTGACGAGGTTTGCCTCAAAGGTGGCGCTGATCCATCGGCGGCATGAATTTCGCGCCTCCAAGATCATGTCGGACCGTGTGATCAATCATCCTAAAATCGAAATCCATTGGAATTCTGTGGTAGATGAAGTCCTGGATGTATCGCGGAATGAAGTGACGGGGCTGCGTTTAAAGAATATCAAGACCGGCGCCCTGTCGGAGATTCCTGTTATGGCCATGTTTGCGGCCATTGGCCATGAACCCAACACAAAGCCTTTTAAAGGGCTTTTGGACATGAATGAGAAGGGGTATCTGGTCACGCGGCATACCGTGACCAATGTCCCCGGTGTTTTTGCCGCCGGGGATGTGCAGGATGCTCATTACCGTCAGGCGATTACGGCGGCTGGATCCGGATGTATGGCAGCTCTTGAGGCGGAGCGCTACATTGGCAGCCTCGGCGGATGAGTGCTGTGAATCGGGTGTTCCTGGTAACCATTCTCATTGCCGTTGTGCTGTCTTCCTTGGTGGCTGGCTGTTTTCTGGCCTGTCGCTTTGAACTGTGTTATTACCGTAATCGCGAGTTGATTGATGTTGCGGCGCTGCGATATCAGGTTCCCGCCAAACTAGTCGCCGCCGTAATCTGGCAGGAAACGCGTTTTAATTCATTTTGCCGTGGCAAGGCTGGTGAAATCGGACTTATGCAGATTATGCCGGGGAGTGCCCGTGAATGGGCCAAGGCTGAACATGTGCCCGCCTTTGATCCGGAAACTCTTTTTGATCCAGGAACCAATGTTTTGGCAGGAACCTGGTATCTGGGGCGGGCCATCAAGCGCTGGAGCGCCCAGTCTGATCCACTTCCCTATGCGTTGGCAGAATACAATGCCGGACGCTCCAATGCCACGCGCTGGGATCGGATTAATACCACGAACCCCCAGGAATTCACTAATGTGATCAGTTATCCGACCACCCGTGCCTATGTAAAGACGGTGCTGCGAAATTACCGGTCGTTTGGTAAACCCTGGAAGCGCTGGGGGAAGGATTAATGAATCTGGTGCTAAAAACTTCTGAGTTTGACTTCGAGCTTCCGCCGGAACTGATTGCCCAGGAGCCGCGACTGGATCGCGAAGCCGCCCGCATGATGGTGGTGAACCGTGCGACAGGGACCCTGGAGCATTTCACAATTCGGGATTTGCCCGGGTTTCTCAAAGCCGGGGATTTACTGGTCCTCAACGATACCCGTGTAATACCCGCCCGGATTTATGGCCATAAGGAGAAAACAGGCGGGCGGGTTGAGCTGCTGCTGCTTGAGGATCTGAAAAATGGCCAGTGGCATGCCCTTTGCGGGTCATCGCGGCGCCCACCGGTCGGCACGCGCCTGATCATGGCTGATGGCCAGTTGATCGCCGAAGTCCTGGAGTTGAACGAGTGCGGGGGAATCCGGGTTTTGATGTTGTCGGACCGACCTGTGCTGGACGTGCTGGAGGAGGTCGGCCTACCACCCCTGCCGCCCTACATTAAACGCCCCAAAGTGCCCGAGGTGGCAACATTGGCTCGGGACCGGCTCTACTATCAGACTGTTTATGCACGGGCCCCTGGGGCGGTGGCGGCGCCCACTGCCGGGCTGCATATCACAGAGTCATTATTGCAGCGGTTGAGTCAGATGGGGGTTGCGAATACAGCCGTAACCCTGCATGTCGGGATGGGGACGTTCAAGCCGGTGAAAACCGGGCTGATCTCCGAGCATCAAATGGAAGCCGAACGTTACGAGGTCACACCCGAAACCGCTACGGTGATTGCGCAAACAAAGCTCCATAAGGGACGGGTGGTGGCCGTCGGCAGTACAGTGGTCCGAACGCTGGAATCGGTCGCCATGGAGGGTGGGGGAATCAGCCCTGGCAGTGGGCGCACCCGGATATTCATCACGCCGCCATACTCGTTCAAGGTTGTGGATGCCATGCTCACGAATTTTCATCTTCCGAAATCAACGCTCATCATGATGGTTAGCGCTTTGGCAGGAACCGAGTTGATTCGCCATGCCTACAGTGAGGCGATCAAGGAACAATACCGCTTCTATAGCTATGGTGACTCGATGCTGATTGTCTAACAAAGGGTGCAAGATGAAGTATGAGTAAGGCGGTTATTTTAAATCTTAAGCGCTTCAGAACTTCTTTTTCAGTCGTGCGATGAACATGCCGTTACAGGGGCCGTCCCAAGGCATGATTTGGAGCTTGCCGGGGCAGGGCGTCGCATTCAGCGGATTGATGAAGGGATCCAGCATAAAGGCTGGATCGGTTTTGAGAAACTGACTGATGACGGCTCCGTTCTCCATCGGGGTGAGAGTGCAGGTGGCATAGATGATAACTCCGCCGGGTTTCAAGCGGGTGGCACAAGTGCTTAGCAAACTGGCCTGGATGGCCGTGAGTTCAGCCACGCGTTCTTCCGTGATGCGCCAGCGGGCGTCTGGATTGCGATGCCAGGTCCCTATGCCGGAACATGGTGCGTCCAGCAGAATGCCGTCAAATGGTCCTTGAGGTGGCGTATCATTCAGGCCATCCCATTTTGTCGCGGTGACGGTGCGTATCCCTGTTTCCTGGAGTCTTCGCTCCAAGCTTTCCAAAACAGATGACCGGATATCCGTCGCCAGAATGGAGGCTGAAGGTCCTGCCAAGGCGGCCAGATGCAAAGTTTTGCCGCCGGATCCCGCACAGGCGTCCCACCAGCGTTGGCCGGGCTGGGGGGCACAGATCAAAGTGGTAACTTGCGATGACAGGTCTTGGACCTCGATTTGATCCCTGATGCCACGGGGCAGGGAGCGCAGGTTGATGCCCCGGGCAACAGCTACAGCCGAACGAATCAAGGGGTGGGGCATGGGATCGGCGTTGAGTTCTTTCAGAGTGGTAAGAATGGATTCACGGTCTTCCGGCCGCACCCGCAGCCACGTTGGCGGCGAATTTTGAAAAGCTTCGATGCTTCGTTGATCTGGCGGGCTTAACATGGGAATTACCCAGGCAGGAACCAGTTGACTGCAAGCCAGGGAATGGCCGGTTCTTGGCCCCAGGGTTTGGGATTTTTCCGCCAGAGTCAGTGAGCCCATTGGACTGAGGGCGGACTCCGCAATGCCACAGGCCGCAGCCAGTTTTGCCATGGCGGGATGAAGTTCAGTTGCATCCAGAAGATGGGCGAACACGCCCGCCGTTTTAAGATCCGGCGTAATGACATCGAGCCAGCCCTTCCAGCGGAAGAAAGAGAATACGGTCCCGGAGAAGAGGCGCCGATCCCGTGAGCCATACTCGGTGTGTTCGCGGTAAAAGCGAGACAGGAGGGAGTCCACGGGTTGTCCTGCCTGAACCGCCGTTCGGGCTTGCTCAAGAAGGCTGATCAATATTTCCGTCTGTCGTGCATAAATACGTTCAGAGCGTAATGGATTCATAAGCGAGAAAGGAAAAGTCCGGTGTAGAGGAAGCCAAGCCGGAATTGTTCGATAGAATACGATTCATTCGGCGCGTGTATGTTGTCGGACTCACTGCCGAATCCAACCAGAATGGCCTCGCCGCCGGCGATTTGCGGCAGATAGGACAGGATCGGAACAGAAGCGCCTTCCCATAGGAAAGCGGTGGGCAACTCGGATAGCTCTCCCAACACGTCGCTGGCAATTTGAACAGAAGGAGACGACAAGTTGCCGCGAAAGGCAGGCCCGCCAATTCCTTGTTCCGTGATATTCAGTTTCAGCCCGGCGGGGAGTTGTTTTTGGAGATGCCCTGCAATCAGCTTCAGGATGCGTCCGGAATCCTGCCCGGGAACCAGGCGTGCCGATAATTTTGCCATGGCGCTGGCGGGAATGATGGTTTTGCTGCCCGCTCCGCCATATCCGGAAAGAAGTCCATTGATATCGATGGCGGGTCGGAACCCTGTACGTTCCACAGGTGTGAATTCCTGTTCGCCTGCCACGGGCGGAACTCCGGTCACAGATTGGTACCAGACGGGATCGAGCGGGTTGGCATTGGCCAGTCTCCGCTCCTCCTGGGAAGGAGGCTTAATCCCATCATAAAAGCCGTTGACGGCCACACGCCCATCCGGGGAATGGAGAGAGGCGACTATTTTGCAGAGTGCGATGGCGGGGTTCGGCACGCGCCCGCCATGAACGCCGGAATGCAGATCATGGTCAGGACCCGATACAACGATGGTCATATGCGCGATGCCGCGCAATCCCATGGTAATGGTCGGGGCACCGGAGCTTACCGTGCCGGTGTCGGCGGCCATGACGAGGTCAGCCTTTAATAACGTTCTTTCCTGATCCAGCACCTTGAGAACCTGCATATTTCCGGTTTCCTCATCGCCCTCAATCAGAATTTTGATGGTGCCGTGCAGCGCGTTATTCATGATCAATGTTTCGATGGCCTTGAGCGCGGCAAAAAGTTGGCCCTTGTTATCCTGGGCGCCCCGGGCATAGAGGCGGCCATTGATCAGGGTGGGTTCGAAAGGGGGCGTCTTCCAGAGCGCTACCGGGTCTTCGGGCTGGACATCATAATGACCATAAAAAAGGACGGTAGGCGAATCCGGCTTGCCGGAACGTTCCGCGAAAACCAGCGGATTGGAGGCGGTTGGAATCAGCCGGGTGCTAAAACCCAGTCCAGCCAGATGAGCGAGCAGCCATTTGGCGCATTGCGCGCAATCCTGCTGGTGTTTGTCGCTGATACTGACGCTGGGGAATCGCAAGAATTCCTGCCACTCATGGATGAAGCGGCCGGAGTGTGCCGTGAAACAGGACTCTAATTGGGTTTTGTCCATAATCTGACGTTACAGGAGGTTGGCGGCGATGGCCGCCAGGGTGCTCCGCTCGCTTTTGGTGAGGGTCACATGGCCATGGATCGCCTGGGTTTTCATCCGCTCCACGGCATAGGCCAGACCGTTACTGCTGGCATCAAGGTAGGGATTATCGATTTGATAGGGGTCACCTGTCAGGATCATTTTGGTTCCCTCACCCGCGCGGCTGATGATGGTTTTAACCTCATGCGGGGTCAGGTTCTGAGCCTCATCCACAATGACGAATTGGCGGGGAATGGAGCGGCCGCGAATGTAGGTCAGCGCCTCAAGCTCGATGGTTTCCTCATGCAGCAGTTTGTCGATCCGGTCGCGGACCGTATTTTTATGTTGATCGTTGGCTCCACTTTTGAGCATCAGGTAGGTGAGGTTATCGAAAATGGGCATCATCCAATTGGCCAGTTTCTCCTCCTTGTGTCCGGGCAGATACCCGATGTCCTTGCCAAACGGCATGATGGGGCGCGTCACGAGAATGCGGTCATAGCGTTTCTGATGCAGCGTTTTCTCAAGGCCGGCCGCGAGAGCGAGCAGGGTTTTACCTGTCCCGGCTTTACCAACCAGAGTAACCAGGTGAACGGAGTCGTCCATAAGCAGTTCCAAGGCCATGCGCTGTTCGCGGCTGCGCGGCTTGATGTGGAAAACACTGTCAATTTTAGAGTTCATCGGAATAATGGTGCCATTTCCGCCGGCCCGCCCCAAGGCGGTAAGGTGTTCCGTGCCTTCGGAAATGAGATTAACAAATTCATTTGGGAGCAAATTAAGATCGGGTATTTCCACGCTGTGGTTGGCATAGAATTCATCAATAATCCGGGGATTTACCGTCACTTCCCGGTAGCCAGAGAAGAGTTCCTCGAAATTTATTTTCTCCTTTTCAAAGTCCATTACCTCAATGCCGAGTGCATCGGCCTTGATACGGGCGTTAATGTCTTTTGAAACGAAGTAAACGCGTTCCCCCTGCTTGTGCAGCCAGTAGGCCACCCGGATGATTTTGTTGTCGGTAATTTCTTCTTCCAAACCTGAATCTTTCGCGGGGCTTGGCGAAACCATGATCTTAAGGATGCCGCCGTTTTCCATGCGGACGCCCTCACCCAACCGCCCCCGCTCGCGCAGGGCATCAAGACGGCGAATGACACCCCGGGCATTGCGCCCGAGCTCACTGGTCTCTTTTTTGAATTTATCCAGTTCTTCGATTACAGGCATCGGCAGGATGACGGTGTTATCGGCGAAAGATTCGATGCAGGTGTGGTTGTGGAGCAGAACGTTGGTATCCAGAACAAATGTTTTTTCACTCATAATCGCTGCGGTTTCTCCTTTGTGAGCCGTGTACTTTTGTGGGGCTATTGTCATGATGAAGGTATGACTTGGCAAGCAATTCCTAATGTGGGTAAAGTCTGCGTAATGAAAACGAAAATGGCAGTCATATTGATGCTCGCCTTCTTGTGGGGTAGGGGCTACGGGGCGGAGGAGCCGATGGGTGAAAAAACGATCGTGGCATCGTTCTATCCCATCCGCCTGGCCCTGATGAATATTGTCAGCGGGATAGGCGGTGTACGGATTATGTCCCTGTCGGATGCTGGGACCGGTTGTCTGCATGATTATCAGTTAACGACCCGTGATATGGCCATTCTTTCAAAGGCGGAGGTCTTGGTGGTGAACGGGGCGGGCCTGGAGTCGTTTCTTGAAAATATTGTTCGCAGCCGTCCGGGCTTGACGGTCATTGATGCAAGTGCCGGTCTGGATCTGCTGGTGTCTGGCGGGGTCACCAACGCCCATGTATGGGTCAGTCCGGGGCGGCATATCGGACAAATTCGCCGGATTGCCGATGGCCTTGTGCGGTTGGATCCAGTTCATGCGGTCCAGTATCAGAACAATGCCGCTGCCTATATTGCCCGATTGGAGGCTATGAAAAAAAGGATGGATTCGAAATTGCATCCACTTCGGGGGCGGGACATCATCACGTTTCACGAAGCCTTTCCGTATTTCGCAAATGAGTTTCACCTTAAAGTGGTGGGGGTCATTGAGCGCGAGCCAGGTTCCGCCCCCTCGGCGGCGGAGATGGCTTCACTTATCCAAACGGTGCGGGGAAAAGGGGTTAGAACTCTTTTTGTGGAACCACAGTATCCCGCGAAAGTGGCGATGACGATTGCCAGGGAAACAGGGGCCGAAATCTACACCTTGGATCCGGTTGTATCGGGGCCGGACGGCACGAACGCTTACATCAGTATCATGGAACAGAATGCAGCGGAACTTGAGCGTGCGCTCCGCTCCCGCTGACATTTCTCCTTGGATAACATTGTGAAAAGCGTGTAGGGTTAGCTGAAAATTATGGGATAATGGCAAAGCATGCCCTGCATGCCATATAAGAAAGCATGAGCCGATGTGAGTGATTTTTTTACACAGAATCTTGATTTTGTTCATCTTCTTTACGGGCACGCAGCATATCGAATAAAATTGAATTGTGTGGATTTCGGAAGTCTAAAGTGATAGGGATATTCTTATCAGGAGGATTTGATCATGGCTACGAACAAGGAAAATTTAGATCCCAACGATATTCGTGATTCTGATATCGTTTTTGATTGCCCGTTCTGCGGTAAAAGCCTCGCCATCGATTGTCGTGGTGCAGGATTGACAATTGCATGCCCTGATTGCAGCAACAAAATCGAGATTCCCATTCCTGAAGGTATGGATGTTTCCGATATTGACAGTTCCGACGCCGATAAGGCGGTTCGCTTAATTCATATGCGAGAAGTGGTATCCGCCTCACAACAGCGTATCATGGAGTTGGAGGGGGAAGTGAAGGACATTACCCTGCGCCGGGATGAGTTGGAGATTAACCGCACAGAGAACGCCTTGCGGTTTGAAGTCATTGAGCGCGAAGTCGCCAGTATTCAGCGTTCGCTTCTGCGCATTTCAGAAGTGCTGAACAGTGCCGGCAGCACTACCCCTTGAGCCCTGGGGGAGTCAACTCAAGGCTGCCAACAGCCTTGAGTCCACGGTGCGCCAGTCATAATTATGCTGAACATAATGTTGTCCAGCCTTTCCCAGCGCCTCCCTTAAAGCCGGCTTAGCCAATAGAAGCGAGAGCGATTCTTCAAATTCGGGGTAGTTCCGGAACCAGAGTCCTCCATTGGACTTTTTGCAATGATCCGGCATCACGTCACCGGCCCCATGAACCAGAACAGGGGTGCCCGCCAGCCAGGACTCCAGAATCACAATGCTAAAGCTCTCGTTAACTGAGGGATGGCAAAAGGCTACCGCCCCGGCCATTGCATCGTGTTTTTCCTGCTCCGGAACGAAACCCAGATCCAGAATATGCGGGACGAGTCTTGTGGGGGGGGCATAAGGGCCACTTCCGGTGAGGACCAGCTTAATATCCACGTTTGTCCTTTCACGGAAAATATCCAGATAATCCAGCAGGATAGGGATTCCCTTCATGGGCTCCCGGCGCCCGGAATAGATGAGGTAGGGGGCGGTGAGATGATGCCGTTGACGGAATGCCGTCGGATTGGCCTCAAAACCGTTAATTCCCATACCCACCACATGGGCCTTGGCAAGATCAAGGCCATACAGCCGTTGTGCCAGATCCCGTTCCGGTTCGGTATTGAAAATCCAGCCTTTGACATTCTGGAACATCTCGCGAATGGTTTTCAAATAGGCAAATGACTCATCGTGCAGGCAGGGAAGCAGCAGAGTTTTTTCCGGATGAATCTGGCTGGCGAAATAGACCAGGGCGAAGAGATAAGGGCCCATCACAATGCGGTGATACTTGTGTCCTTCGGTTTTCAGGTAGTGATAGAGCGCCCGGCTGTTGACATTGTTGCTTTGCCAGCTCAATTCTTCGTCACGCGTAAGATCTGCGTGTCGGCAGATCCGGTTCTGGAGGGTGATGAACGTGTCCAGATTGCGGCCCGAATCCACTGGAAAATAATGGACATTAATGCCCGCAATGGTGGCCTGGCCTGGGTGGATTTCGTTTTCCCAGGTAAAGTGATTGCGGGCGCAGGTGGTCAGAAAATCCACCTCCCATCCTTTGGCAACAAGGCGCTCGGAAAGTTGGCGAAGAAGCGTTTCGGCACCACCGACCGTAGGCCCCTCGGAGAAGCGGGGTGACACAAAGGCTATGCGGGGTGGTGTGGACATCAACCGGGGGGGAGTTTGGACTCCAATTTAACGATGCGGTCTTCCAGGGCCTTGATTTTGTCGCGGTATTTCCGGTCCACTTCCTCCGTGGCGGATAGTAAGAGCCCGTTGACCTGATTCTGTTGAGACCAAAGCCGATAGGTATAAAATTTCAACAAGCTCCAGATGATTTTCTTGAGCTTGACCAGAAGAGGAGCAAAAGCCGCGCGCCGTTCACGGATTTCAAAATCATTGATATCAATGAAAACGGCCTCGCGCAGACTTTCCATGTAGAAATCGAAGAAGTTTTCGTCCTTCTTCATATTCATCAGGTTGAACCGTTCCGCACGGGCCAGTTGGACCCCGGCATAAGCACCAGACTGCATTTTGAGGGCCACCGTTTCCTGGATGTCAGCCATGATACGCTGCACATCCACTCCTTCAGCGCCAATCTCAAACAGTCCGGTGTTCATGGGGTTATGAATCGATTACAGCTTCTGAATACTGACCATCGGATCATCTTTTTTCACCGGGGTGCCATGCTTGACCAGCATGGAGACAAGCTTGCATTTATAGGGTGCCTTGATGGGGTTGAAGAGTTTCATGGCTTCCACAATGCAAACGGTTGCGCCTTCCTCCACCACGTCGCCTTCCTGGGCAAATTCAGGTTTGCCGGGGCCCGGTGAGCGATAAAAGGTGCCGTTGAGAGGGGCATTGATGGTCGGGCCTGCCGCTGGCGCGGGCTTGGCCACCACAGTTGCGGCGGGAGCCGCCGCCGGCGCGGGCGCCGGACCTGCGGCCGCTTTTGGGGCGGCTCCAGCCACTGGAACCGCAGGGGAGGGCATCGTCAATGGGCCCGAGGTAACGCCCGAGGCATTGATGCTGATGACGCTGCCACCATGCTGGATCGTGATCTGCGAGAAATTCAGCGCGCTTACCTTGTCGACCAACTGGCTGATCTGCTCGTAATCTGCAGGAGCCAGGAAAGGGATGGCCGTCGAGACCGCCGGGGCCGGGGCTGGTTTCCCCGCGGCCAACTGCTTGGCGAGTTCAACGTCGGCGGGAATCGCCGGACGCTGTTCCGGCGGAAGGGCACGCCATTTGAAATAATCAAGCGCAACTTCCGGGAAGAGGCAGTATGAAATGATGTCCTCCTCCTTTTTAATCATCTTGGGATCAACTCCAGCCGTGGCGTCGGGCAGCATCGGCTTCAGAAGATCTGCCGGGCGGCCGGTGATGGGCTTTTCGCTCCCGAGAATCTTTTTCATCACCGCTTTGTCCATGGGCGCGGGGGAACGGCCATAGAGGCCGAGGGCGTAATCCTTGACTTCCTGGGCGACCAAAGAATAACGCTCGCCGGAAAGGATATTCATGACCGCCTGAATGCCGATAATCTGACTCGTCGGGGTGACAAGCGGGGGATAACCGAGGTCGGCCCGGACACGCGGCAGCTCCTCAAAAACCTGGTCCAGTTTATCCAAGGCTCCTTGTTGTGCCAACTGGCCGCGCAGGTTGGAGATCATGCCTCCGGGAATATGGTGCAACAGCACTTCCGGGTCAATGATGTTGTCCGACTCATGCGCCTTGAGTTGGCGCAAAGGCGCCAGTTCCACAAAGTACTTGCAGACCTGACGGAGTGCGTCCTGATCAAGGTTGGCGTGATAATGGGTTTCGGAGAAAATGGCCAGCATGGTCTCGACCGGGGGCTGGGAAGAAAAGCCTGCCATCGGCGAGATCGCGCAGTCAATGGCTCCCGCGCCGGCACGGACGGCTTCAACATAGGTGGAGGAGGCCATGCCGCTGGTGGCATGGGAATGAACCTGTATGGGGATCTTGGTTTCCCGTACCAGGGCCGACACCAGACGTTCTGCCGCAAGGGGGGTCAGGATGCCCGCCATGTCCTTGATACAGAGCGAGTCAATGCCCATGGCGATCTGCTCCTTCGCCACTTTGACATACAGATCGACCGTGTGGACTGGGCTCACTGTGTAGCTGATGGTGCCTTGAGCATGTCCCCCGTATTTTTTAACGCACTTGATGGCCTGCTCCAGATTACGGGAGTCGTTCAGGGCATCAAAAATGCGGAAAATATCGACTCCGTTGGCCACTGCCAGCGCTATGAAGCGATCCACAACGTCGTCAGCATAGTTTTTATACCCCAAAATGTTCTGGCCGCGCAGAAGCATCTGAAGCGGAGTCTTCTTGGCGTGCGCCTTGATCAGACGCAGGCGCTCCCAGGGATCCTCCCGCAGAAAGCGCAGGCAGACGTCAAAAGTGGCACCCCCCCAGACTTCCAGTGAGTAGTAACCCACATTATCCACAACATCGATGATCTTCATGATGTCGCTGGTCCGCATCCGGGTGGCCCATAGGGATTGATGGGCATCCCGCAGGGTGGTGTCGGTAATACGCAGGGGAATATGATTGGCGCTATCGCGAATGATGTCTTGAGCTGTAAGCGTTTTTTTCTTAGCCATAATATTTCCTTTCTGAATTATTTGAAGCGTCCCATGGCCGCAAATTTTTCAAAGCGGCGGAGGGTCAATTTTTTAGGGGTCACCTTCTTGAGACTGGATAGATGCTTCAGGAGGGTTTTTCGCGTCGCTTTCATCGTTGCGACATAATTGCGGTGAGCGCCCCCCACGGGTTCGGGAATAATTTCATCAATGATCTTCAGTTGAAGTAAAGACTTTGCGGTAATCTTGAGGGCATTGGCCGCTTCGCCAGCCTTGGTTCCATCGCGCCAGAGAATGGAGGCGCAACCCTCGGGCGAAATCACCGAATACACGGCGTTGGAGAGCATGAGAACCACATCGCCCACGCCGATCCCGATAGCTCCTCCGCTACCACCTTCGCCGGTGACCAGGGCGATGACAGGGGTTTTCAGGGCGGCCATCTCAAGCAGATTCCTGGCAATGGCCTCGGCTTGCCCGCGTTCCTCGGCATCACGCCCGGGAAAAGCTCCAGGGGTATCGATAAACGTCACCACCGGGATGTGGAACTTTTCGGCTAACTTCATAAGGCGCAAAGCCTTGCGATATCCTTCCGGGCAGGCTTGGCCGAAATTGCACTTGATTTTTTCGTCGAGGTCACGGCCTTTTTGATGACCAATTACCATGACCCGGTGATCGTCAATCATGGCGAAACCACCGATCATTCCGTGGTCATCTCCAAAGAGCCTATCGCCGTGAAGTTCAATGAACTCAGAGCAGAGACCAGCGATAAAATCACGGATCAGGGGGCGGTTCGGATGCCGGGCGACTTGTACCGTCTGCCAGGGGGTCAGATTGGCATAGGTTTCTTTGAGCTTTTCGGCCAGCTCAAGCTCAAGGTGATTGAGATCCTTGACAAGGGTACCAGTTGGTTCAGGGTTTTTAGCCTTGAATTCCTCAATTTTCGCCTCGATATCAGCGACATCTTTTTCAAATTCCAGACTCATCGTTACTCCATCTGTTAGGGGTTTCGAGTTTGTGGTCGACCTGCCGGAGTTATTTTCTTAACGGCAGCCGGCGTATTTCAGAATTTTGTAGAGCATCTCCTTCATGTCCTTGCGATGCACGATCATGTCCACGAATCCGTGGTCTACGAGGTATTCTGCGGTTTGGAAGTCTTCCGGAAGCTTCTGCTTGATGGTTTCTTCAATCACGCGGCGCCCCGCGAACCCGATCAAGGCGCGGGGTTCAGCAATGTGAATATCGCCGACCATGGCGTAACTCGCTGACACACCGCCAGTTGTGGGGTCTGTCATGATCGAAATGTAGGGCAGATTGGCCTCCCGCAACTGAGCCAGAGCGGCGCATGTTTTAGGCATTTGCATCAGGGATACTATCCCTTCATGCATTCGCGCCCCGCCTGAAGCTGACACGATAATGTAGGGTAATTTGTGTTTAACGGCATACATGGCGGCCAGTAGAATTTTTTCCCCTGTGCCGCTAGCCAAACTGCCACCCATGAACCGGAAGTCCATGATGGCCAAGGCTACCTTGATGCCTTTGATCTTGCCTGAACCGGTAACGACCGACTCTTTCATCCCCGTTTTTTCGCAGTTTTCGGCCGCTTTTTCGGCGTATGGCCCCTTTGAGTCAGAGAACTTCAGCGGGTCGTTCCAGCTGATTTTCGGGTTCAATTCATCAAAAGTGTTCTCATCAAGCAGTAAATTCACGCGTTCCTGCCAGTTTAAGCGCTCGTGAAAATGGCAACGGTCACAAACTTTAAGATTTTTGTCCCACTCTTCCTTATAAATGTGGGCCTTGCATGATGGACACTGTATCCAGATTTCTTCCTTTGCAGGGGAATCCGGTTTGGCGGCAGTCTTCTTTGTTTTGGTAAACCAACCCATGGGCCGTCAACCCTCCTTTTAGGTGTTTCAGTTCTCTATTTATCAGGCGGGAATTGATACCACGGCATGGGGGGGCGTTTCAAGGTAAAAGGTGAGAAAGGATTCCGAAGAAATAATTATGATTCTTGAATTGAGGCTTTTGCTTCTGTTAGGTTGACCATCTTTCAAGTAACACCCATTATTGCGAGGAGACAGTTATGAGCATACGAAAACTGAAGGCGGCAATTCGTGATATACCTGACTTTCCCCAACCTGGCATCCTTTTCAAGGATATCACGCCGGTCCTCAAGGACCCGAAGCTGTTCCGTGCCGCTGTGGATTTGTTTGCTAAACGCCACCGTGACAAGGGGATCCGAAAAATAGCGGTGATAGATGCCCGCGGCTTCCTTTTTGGGGCTGCCCTGGCCTATAAGCTAAAGGCAGGCGTTGTCCCCATTCGCAAGAAGGGAAAATTGCCCTATCAGACTTACGAGGAAAGTTATGACCTTGAGTATGGATCGGCCACGCTGGCCATTCATGTCGATGCCTTTTCACCAGGGGAGCCGGTGGTGCTGGTGGATGATCTTCTGGCGACTGGCGGGACGGCCCTGGCTTCCGCCAAACTCATCGAGCGGGCAGGGGGGAAAGTTGAGGAAATTGACTTTCTTGTTGAGCTGGGCTTTCTGAACGGGCGCGCCAAACTGGGCGGTTACAACTTGTTTGCCCCGATTAAATATTGAGGCAAATGCCATCGGCGATCGCCTGGGCTTTTGACTGGTTATCCACCAGGCGCACCAGGGTTAAAACGAAGTCATAAGTCGTTCCGGCGCCTTGACTGGTGATAATGCGCCCCTCCACAACAGTGGGAGCTGGGAGCCGCGGGGTTACGGTCAACCGGTTGGCAACCCCTGGATGACAGGTTGCCTTCTTGCCGCCAAGAATACCCGCCTCCTGGAGCGCCAAGGGGGCTGCACATACGGCGCCAATCCATTTATCCTCCCGATAAAACTGCTGGATACAGTCCAATAATGGCTGAAACTTCAGGAATTTCTCCACCCCCGGCCCACCCCCTGGGATCATTAAGATGTCATACTCCGCAGGGTTTATTCCGGCCCACTGCCTGTCGGGCATCAGGCGGACACCGCGGGAGGCCGTCAGGAGACCAGGCTCAATCCCTGCCACCGTAACAGTCCATTGGGCGCGACGCAGTATATCAATAATGATAACCGCTTCCATTTCCTCGGTGCCGTTGGCGATGGGAACGAGAACATTTGGCATGTAGAGAAACTCCTTAGTCGTTTCGCCGTCCGCCGAGCAGACCGGCGCGGTAGAGATAGTAGAGCAGGGTGAGCAGGGCGGTAATGGCCGATGCCACATAGGTCAAAAAGGCGGCATTCAGGACGCGACCGGCATCGTCCTGTTCGCGGATGCTGACGATCCCGGAGGAAACCATGAGCCTTTTGGCGCGCGCGCTGGCATCCCATTCAACCGGCAGAGTGATCAGAGAGAAAACCACGGTGAGACTGAAAAGCACAATGCCGATCAGGATCATCTTGGGATTGTGCATGAACATGCCCAGCAGAAAGAAGATGTAAGAACCCCAACTGCCAAACTGGGTGGCGGGGACCAGAGAGGAACGTAGTCCCAGCCAGACATAGGCTGAAGCGTGTTGCAACGCGTGGCCGGCTTCATGACACGCCACGCCAATGGCGGACAGGGATGGGGAATCGTAAACATTCTCCGACAGCCTCAGGGTGCGCGAGGTGGGGTCATAATGATCACTCAAAAATCCGCTGGCCCGCTCGATTTTGACATTGGTGACGCCGCTACGGGCCAGCATCTGGCGGGCCGCTTCCGCCCCGGTCATGCCGGAGGCCGCCATGACTTGCGAATAACGCGCGAAGGTGGATTTAACCTTGAAGGTAGCAATCAATGCCAGCACCATGCCGGGGCCGACAAACAAAAAATACACAGGATCGAAAAACATAACTTATACCCTCCTTTTCAGTGACCTTTGTTAACTTATTGATTGACAGATGGTAATGGCGGCGACACCCACGATATCGTCCACGCTGCACCCGCGGGAGAGATCATTGACGGGTTTGGCCAACCCTTGAAGAATCGGGCCATAGGCGATGGCGCCGGCGAGCCGTTCCGTAATTTTGTAGGAAATGTTTCCCGCCTGTAAATCAGGAAAAATGAAAATATTGGCCGCTCCCTTCAGGGGACTATCCGGACATTTCTTGGCCGCAACGCCGGGAACCATGGCGGAATCCACCTGAAGTTCGCCATCCACAACGGCATTCAAACCTAATTCTGCCACACGCTTTTTGGTTAACTCCGTGGCCTTGACCATTTTATCGACCAGGGGATGTTGCGCACTTCCGTGCGTGGAGAATGACAGCATGGCAACACGAGCCTGTCCGCCAAGTAATGCCTTGTGCGAGGCAATGGTCGCAAGCGCAATATCCACCAGTTGTTCAGCGGTCGGATCAGGATTTACGCCACAGTCGGCAAAAAGAATGATGGAATCGCCTGACGGGGTCGGTTTGGCAAGCTCCATGGCAAAGAAACTGCTGCCGGTCTTGATGCCCGGCGCGGTGCCCACGCACTGAAACGCCGCGCGCACCATATCCGGGGTTGAGGCAATGCTGCCACCGACCAGTCCATCCGCCATGCCGAGGCGAACCATCATGTCACCGAAATACAGACGATCCATCAAAAGGGCGCGGGCCTTTTCGAGGGTGAGTCCCTTGTTTTTGCGAAGTTCAAATAAGGCCAGGGCAATACGCTCGAAATCCGGAGAGGCGGGATAATTCAATAGAGTGACCGGAAGCCCGTCAAAGGAGAGTCCGACTGTGTTTCTTTGAGCCTCCTCAGGCGTGGCCAGCACGATGACCTTGGCAATTCCCTGTTGAGCGATTTTAAGTGCCGCCTGCATGACGCGCGGATCATGCCCTTCGGCCAGAACAACGGTACGCCGGGCTGCACGGGCTTTCGGAATAAGTGTTTCAAGCAATGACATAATTGAGCCTTTCGATTATTTGATGCAGGCAGGGCAGGGGAGGCTTGGTGTAACGGGGACTGACAGCAATCTGACGGTTTCGCGGGCAATCATCAGTTCCTCATTGGTCGGCATCACGATTGCTTTCAATTTGCTTTCCGGAGTGCTGATAATGGCGGGACGTCCGATCGCCTGAATATTCTTTTCGGGATCCAGGTGGCAACCGAGGGATCCCAATTTGCGGATCGTCTGTTCGCGGATGTAGGAACTGTTTTCCCCTATGCCGCCCGTGAACACCACGGCATCAGCCCCATTGAGAAGGGTGAAATAGGAACCGATATAAGAGACAAGGCGCTGAACAAACATCCGGATGCCGCGCTGGGCTTGAAGATTTCCGGCCTCGGCGGCGGCGATGTTATCCCGCATATCCCCGCTGCCGATTCCTGAGACGCCCAGCAGCCCGCTGCATTTGTTCAGCAGTTTATCGATGGCATCGGGCGTCATGCCGCGGCGGGCAAGGTATAGGACGACGGCTGGATCAATATCTCCGCACCGGGTTCCCATGACAAGTCCGTTGAGCGGGGTCATGCCCATGCTGGTGTCCAGCACATTGCCCTGTTCCACCGCGGTAATGCTGGCGCCATTTCCGAGATGAGCGGTGATCAGTTTGAGCTCTCCCAACGGCGCATTCAGAAGATTGGCGGTGGCGTAGGAGACAAATTTATGGGATGTGCCGTGGAACCCGTATTTGCGAATTCCATACTTCTCGTAATATTCATAAGGGATGGCATAGAGATAAGAAGAGGCCGGCATGGAATGGTGGAACGCCGTGTCGAATACGGCCACATTCGGGATTCCGTCAAAAACCAGTTGGCAGGCCTCAATACCCCCGAGGTTAGGGGGGTTATGAAGCGGGGCAAGAGCGGCACATTCGTGAATATTGTTTTTCACTTCATTTGTGACAATCACCGAATCATGGAAGTTCTCACCCCCGTGAACCACGCGATGGCCAATGGCTTCGACATCCTTCAGGCTGTTCAGGACCCCCACTTCTTTCTCAACCAGTTTCGCGCACACCAGCTTCAGCGCCTCCGCATGGTTTGATACAAAGGCCTGTTCTTTGAAGGTGCTGCCATCAAAGCGCTCATATTTCAAGAAAGGTTCATTCAGGCCAATTCGCTCCACGATTCCCTTTGCCAGTATTTTCTCGCTATCCATGGCAAACATGGTGAATTTCAGGGAGGAGCTCCCGGCGTTGATCACCAGTACATTAACCGGCCCACGAAGTGATACAGCTACAGACATAATAATTCCTTGGCACTCAACAAAATTCAGTCGTTAAAAAAATCACGATATAATTGCATAATTATAACATCAAATTCAAGCATATACGCATAAATTTCAGCAATTCGCATATGGCCACCTTCTGAGATTTAGAGGGTTCGTGTTTCGGGTATAATCCGGGTGCGGCGGTAGCGGGCGGGGGTGACGCCTGTTAACCGCTTGAAATGTTTGATAAAATAACTCTGGTCGTTAAATCCCACTTCATAGGCGATTTCCGTGCAGGATTTACCGGTGTCGCCCAGAAGCTGCAGGGCATTTTGCACCCTTGAATGAATGATAATCTGGAGCAGTGTTTTCCCACTGTGCTCCTTGACCACGTGGGCAAGTCGATAAGGGCTTAAGCCCACTTCCTGCGCGATGTCCTTAAGGTGGATCGGTTTCATATAGTTGCGGGATATGAAATCAAGCGCCTTGGTTACGTGGGTGTTGGAACGATTGAAGCCGTGCAGATAAATACCTTCGATGAAGTCGTTCAGCGCGTCGGTAAGCACACGTGCCAGCGCCTCGAAATCACGGGCCCGGATCAGACGTTCCGTCCATTGGTGGTTACGTTCAATGAGGGATTCCATGATCGGGCTGTCTTCCACGGCCGTGCGGGTCAGATACCCCATCATTTCAATGGCGCGGGCACGCAACACCACCAGCTTGGGGGTGGTCAGATACATGGCCCCGAGCATTTCATTCAGTACCCGCCGGGCACCGGTCTGATCGCCTGCTCGGATATGAGAGAGGAGGATGCGCTCTTTCTCAAACGGATAGGCGGTCGGAGTGCCACGCTGCCGCTGATCTTCAATCGCTTCAGCGATCTGTTGCTGCTGCTGCCTGCGCAGACTGTTTTCTTCCAATTGAACCGCCTTCCAGCCACTCATCTGATAGAAAGTTCGCTCCAGATAGGCGGTGGCCTCACTCCGCTCGCTGGCGGAAAGGATCGGACGACTGGTGTAATACTCGCGAGCCTGGGCGTGGGATAACCCTTGCGAAAGAAGGTGGCGGGTACAGTCGACTTCAGATAACAGGGATTCCTTGAAAAGCACATCCCCGCCAATCAAGGCGCCGTGAATAATTCTGCGATGCTCCAGAGCGACAATCCAGCTGCCAAGTCCCGGTATGGTTTCAAAGGAATAAGGTTTTCCCGTGTTGACGCTTTCATGGAGGGCATAGATGCGGAGTTTTTTGATTTTCAGCCCAGGATCACCGAGCGGATCGGTCTCGCGATCAGTGCGACCGTTCAGATCCATGAAAAAGGGGCGCACCCCTGTGACCCGGCGGACATCACGGGATACTTCATTGAGAAGTCGCTTGGAAAGATTGGCCATGACGACAATATTCGCGTATCAGTCACATGAAAGTCGAGATAATTGCGAGTCCGGTAAAACATGTTTTTGCAGGGAAATATCGCTTTTCAAAAGCATTACGCTATGAAGATACACCCTGCCTCAATGGTGCTTTTTTCATTATTTGTCAGCTATGTAGCAAGAATGTTGTATTTATGAGCTGTAAGTAACTATTTTTTATAATAGAGACTGGTACGTTGTATCCCATTCTTGAGAGTGTCAGTTGTACGTTAACAAACAAAAAGGAGTCGTCGATGAGTGCCGTTTTAGAACAGATCAAAGAAAGCTTGATGAAGGGTAAGGCCAATGATGTCAAAACATTGGTGCAGCAGGCCTTGACCGAAAATATTGGGGCCGCAGATATTCTGAATAAAGGGTTGCTGGGCGGCATGGGCATTATCGGGGAACGTTTCAAGAAAAACGAAGTCTATGTCCCTGAAGTCCTGATCGCGGCTCGTGCAATGAAAGCCGGTATGGAAATTCTCAAGCCTGCATTGGCCGCGGCCAAAGTGGAGCCTCGCGGGGTTGTCGTCATTGGAACGGTCAAGGGCGATCTCCATGACATCGGCAAGAATCTCGTGGGTATGATGCTTGAGGGCGGCGGGTTCAAAGTGGTGGATGCCGGGATCAATGTGGAACCGAGTAAGTTCATCGAGTTGGCCAGGGCCAACAATGCGTCTTTAATTGGTGCCTCCGCCTTGCTGACCACCACGATGACAAACATGAAGGAAGTGGTGGATGCGGTCAAGAAGTCCGATCTCGCCGGAAAGTTGAAAGTCATCATCGGGGGCGCCCCTGTGACACAGGCGTTCTGTGATGAAATCGGGGCTGATGGCTATGCGCCCGATGCCGCCTCTGCTGCGGATCTGGCTAAAAAATTGGCGTAAGCATCCGGACGATTGAAAAGAAGGAGCTGGCGGGAAACCCTGCCTCGCTCCTTCTTTTTTTTGAAATTCCGAATTCCCTGCAAGTTGACACACTGGGTCAATCATGACATCATTGTCGGCTGTCAGATCTCGGTGAAAGGATTTTCTATGGCTGTTCTGATTGGTATGTCGAGCACGGTAAAGGGCAGGAAATTTGAACTGGCCCACGATGAAACGTTCATTGGGCGGAATCCTCAAAATCAAATTTCGATTGAGGATGCCTCTATTTCCGGTCGCCACTGCAGTATCGTTCGCAATGAACACAGATATACTCTGGTCGATCTTGGCTCTACCAATGGAACCCGCTTGAATGGCGCCGGCATCACAAAATCCGGCCTGCGCCCAAAGGATATTATCCAGGTGGGTAATGTCGAACTGATGTTTGATGGTCAGGATGTTGAGGTCGATAGCGCGGCCTCCGACACCGCCAAAATCGAAGTCCTGGCGGAACCGGTTCATATTCCCCAGAATTTTCATACGGCCTCCCCGTTTGGCAATCGCAAAGATAGCCGGAAACCATGGGTGATATTGACCATTGGGCTGATTGTCCTGGTGGTGGCGGCGCTCGCGTTTTTCATCATCAGGATGTTTTCCACCTGATGGCTCCCGCGGGCAGGCGGCAAGCCGGCATGACGCTGATTGAGATTCTGGTCGCCATGTCGGTTTCTCTTTTGGTTTTGTTCGCCTCGGTTTCAGTCTATCGCACTCTGACGGGATCACTTCACCGTCAGCAAAGCAGTCGACAGGAACCCGCTTATGCCGCGCTGGAACAATTGCGGCAGGATCTAAGTCAGTGCGCCCAGATTCCCGCCACCAATCAGCCGGCCTTTGTTTTGGAGAGCCGTATCACCGAAACCAATGTCCCTCAGATTTCTTCTCTCGCCTTTTCTGCGGGAAGCCTTTCTTCTCCTGATGCTGACTTTTCGAGCCTGGACATCACACGGATCCGCTACAATTTGATCTCCACGGAATCGGAGTGGGAAGGGATTCTGGTGCGTGAAACCATGAGCCTCTGGGGATCAAATGCGCTTGCACCCGCGGTCAGCAATACCGTTTTAGATCATGTAACCGCTTTTGAAGTATCCGTCCTCTCCGACACGGGCTGGACCAACAACTGGGTCTCGTCAGGTCGAACGCTTGTGCCGCGGGCGGCACGTCTTCACCTGGAGTGGCGATCCGAATCAGCCACGGAAACGACCCGCCTGGAGGTGTTCATTCCGGCCGGGAATCTCGTGCCAGGCGGGAAGCCGGTAAAGTAGGTGCCTGCAAAGACCGGTGTGGGCTCTGGTTCTAAGACCGGTCCCACGGCGGTGTCTGGCGGCGGTGCCGGTGTTGAGACTGGAACTGACACCGGTTCCGGTGTGCTCTCAAGTATTTCTGTTGTAGTAAGGGGTTTCATCTGCCACTCTCCATTGATTCGGTAAGGGAGAGATTATCAATGACAGACCAACTCCGTCGTACATGGCGCCATCTGACGTTTCGGGCCAAATTATTATTGGCTTTGTTGTGCTAACGACCGGATAATGAGAATTATTTAAGCTGAAAATGGGTAACACATTC
>JBAXDB010000012.1:0-32129 GCA_037141135.1 bacterium
ACTATGTGCTTTCATGGGACCTATTATGTGGTCACGCGGAAGCCAACTGGTAATCAAATAAAGACTGAAATGCGTTAAATAATAATAAAAATCGCGGCCAGTTAAGGACGGCGATCGACTGACGATCGGCCCATACACGTTGGTATTCGAGATCGCAGCCGCGGACAGTCCCTGTAGGCCCATTCTGCAACTTGATATGTCGGACAACGCCGCATTGCAGACAATACCCGCGCAACGCATTGCCAAGAACGCGGCGGAAAAGTCATTGGTTTCGAAGTTGGTCTCCGATATCAAGGGTGTGAGCAACGTGAAGAATGAGATGACGGTCGAAGAAGCTGTGACCAAGTAAATTGATGAACTGTTTCCATCGGAGACGCAGCGTCTCTGCTGGAAACGATCTTTGATCGATTGTCTGTATTATAAAATCCGAAGGAATGGAAATAATCATGGAACATGCCACTAATGAAAAAATATCGGAAGCACTGAAACTTCTTGAGGAAGCCGCAAAACTGAAAAAGGACGAGTTAAGGACCGTCCTGTCCGACAAGTATACACAGCTTAAAAACCTGATCGTAGAGGATGAATGCAGTCTCATGAAATCGCTAGCCACTACTAAAGACCACGCCCTTGAGGCATTAAACCACGCCCGTGAAGTTAGCGTTGAGAAGGCCCGCGAGCTTGCTCACGATGCGAACAAGCATGTGCATAGTAATCCATAATATCATCAAGCCCAGCGACCTTCTGCTGCGCGAGTGTGATAGCAGCCTTGGGTGTCTCAGCCCTGACGTGTGCCAAATACGTATCCTCGCCAAAACCGTCGGCCACATAATCTGGGCGGAGCAGCAGAACTGTGTAACGATTCATCGTTCCTCCTTTGTATACTGGTGAATTCGTGTGGCCGTACTGTCTGACCTACCGGGAAAGTTTGTGTCCACCATTTATGCTGTATCCTCTGCCTCACGCCCCGCGATAAGTGTCTTGTATTTCCCGAACGTTTGGAGGTTAATGGGCTTATGAATCCGTCCCCCAGGGTGGCGGTCATGCCTCGGGGCGTGATCAACGCTTATTTATTTCAGATTTTCAATTCATCGTCCTGGTCCTTAATTCTGGGTATGCCCATGCTCCTGTTTCTCAAGAGTATGGACGCCTCGGCGGCCACCCTGGGGGCCACCGTGGCCATGACCCCTCTGTTCGCAGTGCTTCAGATTCCAGCCGCCGATTACGCTGAAAGAGTCGGATATAAAAACTTTGTTGTGCGGGGTTGGGCGTCCCGCAGCATCTTCATCCTGGGCATCGCAATTGTCGCCCTGCTGCCTGGCCGAGTTTCCCCGAATCTTCGGATCGCCCTGACACTGTTCATGATGGCCTGTTTTGCGGCGACTAGGGGCATCTCCGTCTGTGGACTCATGCCGTGGATCACCCACATCATTCCCGAACCCCTTCGCGGCGCTTTCATTGCCCGCGATGTGATGTGCACACACCTGGCCCTGACCGGCACGATGCTGCTGTCCAGCGTCTGCGTTGGCGCCTTCCCCTCCTTCCACACCTTTGCCGCCTTCTTTCTCTTCAGCTACGGTTCAGCCCTGATTAGCTTGGTGTTCCTCCGCCGCATACCCGATATTAAGGCTGTCCAGACTGAAGTGTCGCCCGCGTTCCCACGCCAAAAGTGCGTCCGACCGCCCTGGAAAGAGATGCTGCTTTTCCCGCCTTTTCTGAAGTACGTCCTCTTCAACGTCGGTCTTAACTTTTTCGTTTCCGCGCTTGGCGTCATCTGGGTACCGTTCATGAAGGATGGATTGCATGCGTCCAACAGCCTAATCCTCGGACTCTCGGCTTATTCCAGCATCGTTTGTGCCTTGGTCTCGCGGGTCGCCGGGCCGATCCTTGACCGAACTGGTAGCCGCCCGCTCATGGCGTTCTCAAGTGCCCTGATCCTGATTTCCCAGACGGGTTGGATGCTGGTCGCCTCGGGAACGCTGCCTGGCCACATCTGGATCCTGCTGTTGCTTGTTCCCGTCGCCGCAGCTGGCTACACCATTCTTGGCATCTCCTGCACGAGGTTGTTGATGGGCATTGTTCCTGAGATGGGAAGGAGCCATTTTTTTGCGATCGCCAGTGTGGCCGTCAGTCTCACGATGGGTCTGATGCCCATCATCTGGGGCTTTACGCTGGACGGATTGAATCGCCACCTCGGAAATGGTTTCGTTTTACTGCCGGGCTGGAGTTGGAATCCATACAGTCTCTTCTATGCCCTGATCATCATCGGCACGCTGGCCTCGCAATTCCTGCGCCGCCGGCTTGATGAACCCCGTGCCATGTCCACCGAGGAATTCATGCGCATCATTCTCATCCAGTCTCCAATCCGCTTGGTCAACCGGGTCCTGTCACCATTGCGCATTTTTCAGTTTCCAGGTGGCTGAAGCAATCCTCACTACCTAAATCGCCCCCTTAGTTATCTCCTGGCTAGCCATCATCCTCCACCAGACTGAGCGCATCAAGGAAATCCGCATTCAGGACTTTGACTATCCTAATGAATTCCATGATCTCCAGCCGCTGACCCTCCTCGTACTTCCCGATAAACGATTTATGCCGGCCAATCAGATCTGCAAGTTGAGACTGGGATAGGCCCGCCGACAAACGCTTGCCCTTGAGCCATTGACCCAGTCGTTGGTGTGCTTCAATATCATTTCTGTCCATGGTTCTCATCGGGGCACCCGTTCTGATGGTTGGGCCATGCAAGTTTCATGACGGGCCAGCATCTCTGTGAGGCTTGCGGTATCCATGCCTATTACCCAGTTGACTCGATTTACCACATCTTCCTGACGTAGCTTGCTGAAAGGACATCCCAAGGCGTTCCGGTTGAGCGGGCAATCCAGCAGCAGGCTCACACATCTCAACTTTTGCTCCATCAAGTTATTCGGCTCTGTCATACGTTTTCCTTTCTTTATCCTTGGACAGTATGCCGTCTGATGGTGTACAGATGATGTCCGTCTGAAATAATATTTGGCAGACACTTTTTGACCGTCTAACCATTTAATTATGGAGGGATGAGCATCGTGAAAAGAAATAAGTCCCAGTTCTCCCGCCTGCTTGAATTGGATAAACGGATCCGACATGGCCAGTTTCCCAATTGCCTCAACTTCTCGGCAGATTGGGAGGTGTCCCAGAAGACAGTTCAGCGTGACATTGATTACCTACGCGATAGCCTAAACGCCCCCATTGATTACGACCGCGAGAAAAAGGGCTTCTACTACACCACCACCCAATGGTTCATGCCATCCATCAGCGTCAGTGAGGGGGATTTGATATCTATCCTGGTGGCTGAGAAGGCGCTGGAACAGTACCGCGGCACACCAATTGCGGCCGAACTTGAGCGGGTGTTCAGCAAGATCACCGATCTGCTGCCCGATAAAATCACCATTCGGCCTGAGCTCATCTTCAACAAGTTCAGTTTCACAACCCCTCCGACCCGTGCCATCGATATGGAGACCTGGTCGACGGTCGTTAGGGGACTGGTTGGTCAGAAATGGCTATCTCTGGTCTATCGGAGCCCGGAGAAGGGGATTACGCCCGGCAGGATGGTGGCGCCCCTACACATGGCCAACCTTCAAGGTGAATGGTACCTGTTCGGGAAGGTAGAAGGGGAAGACAGGGTCCGCCAGTTCTCCATCGGTCGGATTCAGTCAGTGAAGTTGACCGCCAAGTCCTTCGAGATGCCCGCTGATTTCGATGCCGAGACGCTGTTAGCCAACACCTTTGGCCGTTTTGCCGGTAACCATTCTCACACGGTCAGGCTCCTTTTCGACAAGGAAGTGGCCGTTTGGGTTCTGGAAAAGCAATGGGGGCCAAAGCAGGTCATTCGCAAGCGCAAGAACGGGGACATTGAACTCTCCTTCTCTGCCGCCGGTGTCTATGAGGTATTCAGGTGGGTAATGGCTTGGGGACGATGGGTCAAGGTGCTGGCCCCAACCGAGCTCAAGCGAATGGTTGATGATGAGATCACGGCCATGTGCAAGGGCAGGGTTAAAAGAAAGTGAACGATAAAGGATGAAACGTGTTGGCTTGATACTGGTAATGACCTATGCGGCGTCGGTTCACGCCCAGTCCTACACCATTCAGGAACCCGGCAAACTTCCGACCTATGTACATTCCACATCCAGCGGCGTGACAATCAGTAAGCCGGGAGAACTCTCCACAACTTTAACGCCTTCTTCTGGGGGAGGGGCAACGATTAACACCCCCGGGCAGATGCCGACTTACTTAAGAACGACCTCAGGTGGGGGGATCACGATCAACAAGCCAGGGCAACTCTCCACTACCGTGACGCCGACCTCAGGGGGTGGAGCCATCATCAACATGCCTGGTCAGATGCCGATCTATGTCAGGCAGGGTTCCGGCGGCAGTTACACGGTTGAGCGGCCCGGGCAATTCCCGATCACCATCCGGCCATCGAGTAGTAGCTCCACCGTAACGGCCGCTCAGGTGGCAACCTATCTTTACCCGGTCTATCAGGGAACGAACACGGACAAGCGGCAGGGGAAGAAATAAGGCTATGAAGTACGCTATTCGAATAACCGTAGGCACACAGTACGTGGGCAGCGTGGATGCCCGTGTACCGCTCAAGGATGCCGATATTGCTTCGGCGCGGGAGTTGGGTGCCTCGTTGGTTGCTGCGATCTCGGCGAAACAGTCATGGCCGGATCAGGCTCAGGCCATTGAGTCCCAGCGGATCCGTTTCCGCAATCTAATTGCCTTCCACAAAGAGCAGTGGCCATACGAGTATAAGTATTGGCAGGATAAGGGTTGGATGTGACGCCATGAAGATCGGTATCCGAATCCCCTCATTGACCAAGCGTATAGCGGCTCGCACCTCCTGGAAGCGGATAGTACGTCAAAACTTGGGCCTGAAGGCGCCAAGGGGGTGGGGGTGGCTCACTAATCCCCGCAAGGCCGCCTACAACCGGATCTACAACCGCACCACCATCGACCTGTTTCAACTCGGCCGGCATAGCCGCAAGTCCGGCTGCTTGGTCATGCTCGCCCTATTAGGCGTGCTCGCCGCCCTAGCCGTCTTCGCAGCCGTCAAATAGCCCGCCCTTCGTTTCGTCAGTTCTGTCCGTTTTCCTCTGGCGTCATTGAAGTCCTTTTTATTCTTTTCCCAGACGGACGCTATTTGTCCGTGGGGGGTATGTAGGGTGTATCCATTGTTTGAGGACCGATGTGCCGGATGGTCGCCTTTCCTTGATTAATTCGGCAGAATATGTATATTGCCGAACTAGTGTTTTGCGAGTGGCGAACAGGTTGGATTGCGTTGGCAGTGTGACGAATTCTCAAATTTGAGGCTTGGGGCCGTTGAAGCCGCATAGGACGCCGAAATTGAATGATAGACGACCGAAAATTCTTGGCTGGGGAGGGCGAGCAGTTTGCTGATTCGCCCCCCTTGAAAGGCGTTCCCCATGCGTCTTGAGGACATCAAGCCAGGGATATCGCTGAGCGGTTTGGAGCCGATAGCAGTCGCTTCTGTCATTGCCGTGGTACCAATCGCAGATGGTGCCGTTCAGATTATCTACAAAAACCCTGACGGTACGATCAAGGATCGCCTGCTCGGCCGGAGTGACGAATCCTCAATTTCTATCACCATTCAAGAGCGCCCTTGGGCTTTTGACGGCAACGGTGAGGATTTC
Organism: bacterium; assembly: GCA_037141135.1. Classification (GTDB taxonomy): domain Bacteria; phylum Verrucomicrobiota; class Kiritimatiellia; order CAIKKV01; family CAITUY01; genus JAABPW01. Next base: position 5,685 of record JBAXDB010000012.1, read on the forward strand.
AAACTTGCGGTGGAGGCCAAACGCATCGACCTCGCCTTTCTTTTTGACCCCATGATGGCCGTTCACACTTCAAATGTGGAACCTCTGCCCCATCAGATCACGGCGGTTTATGAGACAATGCTCCCGCGCCAACCCTTGCGGTTTGTGCTTGCGGATGACCCCGGCGGCGGCAAAACCATCATGGCTGGCCTCTACATGCGTGAGTTGCTCATGCGGGCTGACGCCCGGCGCATCCTGGTTGTCGCCCCCGGTAGTCTTGTGGAACAGTGGCGTGATGAGTTGTTTGAGAAGTTTGGCTTGGAATTTCGCGTCTTTTCAAAGGAACTTGAGGCCACGTCCCCCAGTGGCAACCCCTTTGAGGACCATGATCAATTGATCGTCCGGCTCGATCAGATGTCACGAAATCTTGAATCCCAGGAAAAACTGTGTCTCGCCTCATGGGATCTTGTCGTATTTGATGAGGCTCACAAACTGTCCGCCCATTTTTACGGGCGGGAGCTCAAACGGACCAAGCGCTTTGATCTTGCGGAGAAGATTGGCCAGCATACGCGGCACCTCCTTCTCATGACCGCCACCCCGCACAATGGGAAAGAGGAGGACTTCCAGCTTTTTCTGTCGTTGCTGGACTCCGACCGTTTCTACGGGAAGTTTCGCGATGGCGTGCATAAGGTGGATTGCTCTGATCTCATGCGCCGCATGGTTAAAGAGGAAATGGTGAAATTCGACGGGACACCCCTTTTCCCGGAGCGCCGCGCTTACACGGTCAACTACATCCTTTCCGACATCGAGGCGGCCCTTTACGAAGCCGTTACCCACTATGTGCAGACGGAAATGGGTAAGGCCGACCAACTCGAAGGCTCTCGCAAGGGCTCCGTTGGTTTTGCCCTCACAGCCCTCCAACGCCGCCTTGCCTCCAGTCCGGAAGCAATTTTTCAGTCTCTCAAGCGTCGTAAGGAACGCCTCGAACGCCGAATCCGGGAAGAAAAAATGGGCGTCAGAGGTCAACAGATCCTCGCCGAGACCCTGGCGGAGGTGCCCGAGGACGACGACGATCTGAGTGCCGACGAGCAGGAGAACCTTGAAGAGACGCTGGTTGACCAAGCCACGGCTTCACGCACCATTGCCGAGTTGGAACAAGAAATAGCCATTCTCCAGGGCCTTGAAAACCAAGCCAACGCCGTGGTGGCATCGGGCCAGGATCGTAAGTGGGAAGAATTATCCCGCCTGCTGCAAAATGACCCCGAAATGCGCGATGCCGGCGGCCGCCAACGCAAACTCATCATTTTCTCCGAACACCGCGACACCCTTAATTACCTCCATCAAAAAATTGCCGGTGTTTTGGGCAATGCAGAGGCCATTATCACCATCCACGGCGGCACTCACGGTGATGAGCGGCGCCGCCTGCAAGCCTTGTTCCGATCCGACCCGGAGGTTCGTATCCTCGTTGCCACCGATGCCGCCGGCGAGGGCGTGAATCTCCAGAATGCCAACCTGATGGTCAATTATGACCTGCCCTGGAACCCCAACCGGCTTGAACAGCGTTTTGGTCGCATCCATCGCATCGGCCAGCAGGAGGTGTGTCACCTCTGGAACCTGGTCGCCAAGGAAACTCGGGAAGGCGATGTCTATTTCCGCCTGTTGGAAAAGCTCCGGGTGGAGAGTGACGCTCTTCATGGCCGGGTTTTTGACATTCTTGGCGAGGTTTTCGAGGGCACCAGTCTCAAGGAACTACTTCTTCAGGCCGTTCGCTATGGCGATCTCCCTGAAGTCCGCGCCCGCCTGGGGCAGCGCGTTGATAACGCATTCGACCGTGATCACATCCGCGGCATTTTAGACCGGAATGCGCTTGCACAGGAATCCATGAGTCCTGAGCGGCTGTTTGCCGTGAAAGAAGAAATGGAAAAGGCTGAGGCCCGCCGCTTGCAACCATTTTTCGTCCGTTCCTTCTTTATGAAGGCATTTGAGGCGCTGGGGGGGAGTATCCATCAGCGCGAGGCCGCACGCTTTGAGATTACACATGTTCCCGCCGCCATTCGGGACCGAGACCGCATGATCACCGGCCGTAATCGTCGTGATCTTGCCCCTGTATTAAAGCGGTACGAGCGTGTTTGCTTCACCCGTGAAGCCGTGCGGCCGCTTGACCGGCCCGGTGCCCCCTTTGCCGCCATGTTGCATCCTGGTCACCCGCTTATGTTGGCCGTCAGTGATCTCCTGTTGGAGCAGCATGGCAATTTACTCCGTCAGGGGGCTATTCTTGTCGATTCAGCCGATAATGGAGATCAGCCGTCCCTGTTGTTTTTGCTTACTCATGAGATCAAATCCGGTGACAGCACGGTACTTTCCAAGAGACTCCAGTTTGTGCGGGTCGCGCCCGATGGCACGGCCACCTTCGCTGGATGGGCGCCGCACCTTGACCTTGAAACCTTGCCTGCCGCCGACCGTGTTTTGCTCAAGGATGTGCTTGCCGCGCCCTGGATTCGTGCCGATCAGGAACAGCGTGCCCTGGCGCTTGCCGCCGCGACGCTCGTTCCCGAGCATGTGAAGGAGATTGCTGGCCGCCGTGTTGCCCAAGTGGATAAAACCATAGCCGCCGTCCATGAGCGTTTGACCAAGGAAATCGCCTTTTGGTCGGATCGTTGGATAAAACTCAAGGAAGATCAGGATGCAGGCAAGGATGTTCGCCTAAACCTTGAAAATGCCCGCCGGACAGTTGCCGATTTAGAGGGGCGTCTTGACAACCGGAAACGCGAACTTCAAGCCATGCGCCATGTCACATCCTCAACGCCGGTAGCGCTGGGCGGCGCCCTCGTCATCCCCGCCGGGCTACTGAGGCGTCTCTGCGGCGACACTCCCGCCGCAACCGGCTCGACCTTTTCCTCAGACCCGGTTGCCCGGGCGCGCATCGAAAAGATCGCCATGGATGCCGTCCGTCAAGCCGAAGAAGCACGGGGGTGCCGGGTGGTTGATGTTTCCAGCCTGAAATGCGGTTGGGACCTCACTTCATACCCACCGGCCGGTGAGGGCCACCAACCGGAAGCCCGGCACATTGAGGTTAAGGGTCGTGCCCAGGGGGCCGATACAGTCACGATAACCCGTAATGAAATGCTCTATGCCTGTAACCAGGCGGATAAGTTCATACTTGCCATCGTGATTGTAGGTGAGAATGACCTCGTTGAGGGGCCGCACTATATCCGTAATCCCTTTGACGCCGAACCGGGCTGGGGAGTCGCCTCGGTAAATTTTGACATCGATGCGCTTCTCAATCGCGCTAACCATACGACCTTACAAAATGAAATATAAACAGAAAATATGTTCATCTTTCTTGACGGAGTGTGTTTTTTAGCAGATATTCGTCAAAAAAGGAGTTAAAACCATGTTATCTTCATTCTTTATTCAGAATTTCCGATCCATACTGGAACTGAAATTGGACTTTTCCTACGGTGAGGGAAAGGCTCCCAATGGCTACCAAGACCAGGAGGTCATGCCGTTCATTGAAACTGCCAATAAAGCGCGCCTTGTCCCTTGTATGGCATTCTTTGGTGCTAATGCCTCGGGCAAAACCAATCTTCTCAAAGCCTTTGGTGTGCTCCAGCGATTGGTCCGTGAAGGTGGCTCGTTGGCCATGTGTTATGAGCCCAACGTACTGAACCGCAAGTTCACACATACTACCTTCGCGGTTGAATTCATCGTGGGTGATGCACTCTTTGAATATCGTGTCCAATACAACGCCGAAGAAATCCTTGAGGAGTTTTTGGCAAAAGATGGGAAGCCGGTCTATACGATCCGGAGCCTGAAAGTCGAGCCAGCTCCCCAATTGCTTTCCGAAACGTATTCAAAGGATAAGCTTTCCGAGATTCTGCGAGTTGAATGCTCTGATGGCGAAGGGCGACAAACCAAACCCTTTCTTCAACGGATTGGCGTCGGCTACTCCGGTCTAAGCAAGGACTTGCAAAACGCTTTTGCCTATTTCACCCGAGGAGTAATGACCTATCTTAACGAAGGCAATCTTCCTCTGCCGCTTTCCGTTGATATCCTTGCGTCGACACTTAAGGGGGATGAAAAGACTGCGCTTCAGAAAATTACGGATGTGATTCGCCGTTTGGATATTGAGATCGCCGGTATTGATATCGCCAAGAGAGAGATGGCTCCCGATGAGCTGGATCAAGACGAGCGGACCCCTCACAGAATTATTGTGCAGAACTCCGAAACAAAAGTCAGGCACGCCATCCAGATTACATCAACCCATCAGGATGTCGGTGGTAACCCCACACAGCTAGATTTCATCAAGCACGAGTCCGCGGGCACCCAGCGTTTGGCCGGTCTTATCGGGCTAATCCTTTATGCACTCGAACGAGGCGGTGTGTTGTTCGTGGATGAACTGGAGCGATCCCTGCACCCCTTCCTCATGCGGGAAATCGTAATGCTGTTCAAAAAGCGGCGCCATAATCCGAAGGGGGCGCAACTAATTGTCACGACGCACAATACCGACCTCTTGGACGACTCGATTCTCCGCCTTTCCGAAATTGCACTGGTCAGGAAGACAAAAGCCAACGGCACGTTGGTGCGACGCCTGGTAGATGCCAAAAATGAGGGCGAAGACATTCGCAACGTCACCAATTTCCGCAAACAATATCTTGCCGGATTCTATTCTGGCATTCCTCATCCAGCACTGTGAAAACAATCATGGCTTGTACCCGATACATCATCGTCTGCGAAGGAGAGTCCGAGTGGGCGTATTTACATCGTTTGCAGAGCTTCCTCAATCAACAGCCACTGGCTGATGGAGTCTTCGATCCGCCTTTGCTGTTAATTGCTCCGAAGCAGGCGATAGCCAAAGGCGGAAAGTTCAGCACCCTTAAAAATCAATACAGCGTGACCCGGACTGGCAATAAAAGATCATCTATCCGCATCTGGGCTGACTTTGATCTCTACCATCGAAACGATAATGATTGCGCCGATCACTATAAGCGCAAATCCGCAGGCATCCCCGATTTCCTTTTCTCCTATCACAACTTTGAAGACTTCTTCGCCCTGCACTCAGATGGGGATCGCTTCCAGGAATGGCTCCGCTTTGGCGCCAATGGGCATTTCACCACGCCACTTCATTCGGTCGGTTATCTTCCTGAAATCAAAAGAATCTTTCCTGGTTACGGCAAAGGCGCTCTACCGGCCGATTTCATCAGTTGGAATTCACTGAAGAACTTGAAACTCAACAAAGCCCAACAACCCCGCTTCAATCCGCATAACCTTCAAGGGCTCGGTTGCTTCGCCGATTTCCTGATCAGCGAAATCGAACGTGCATACCCGGGATCATTGGACCTACCAGCACCACCGGCCCCATGAGTGACTACGCCATCAAATCTCCCCGTAAATTGATCGAAGTGGCCCTTCCGCTCGATGCCATCAACGCGGCATGTGCGAAAGAGAAGTCAATTAGGCATGGGCATCCTTCGACGCTCCATCTCTGGTGGGCCCGGCGGCCATTGGCGGCGGCGCGGGCGGTGATCTTTGCGCAGTTGGTCAATGATCCTGGCACCAATATCGGCAGAGGGTTCAAATACGGGAAGAATAAAAAGGAAGCGGCCATCGAGCGGAAGCGGCTGTTCAAAATCATCGAAGACCTTGTGCTATGGGAGAACACCACAAACGAGGAAGTGCTGGAGCGTGCCCGCACCGAGATTCGTCGCTCATGGCAGGAGGTGTGCGAGCTGAACAAGAACCACCCGCAGGCTTCAGAACTGTTCAATCCCAATAAGTTGCCCGCCCTGCACGATCCCTTTGCCGGTGGCGGTGCCATCCCGCTGGAGGCGCAGCGGTTGGGGCTGGAGGCCTACGCCAGTGACCTCAACCCCGTGGCCGTGCTCATCAACAAGGCCATGATCGAGATCCCGCCCAAATTCGCGGGCAAACCGCCGATGAATCCCGAGGCCAATCGGGAGGAGAACCGAATCGGCAAGACCTGGAAGGGAGCCGAGGGGCTTGCTGAGGATGTTCGGTACTACGGCAATTGGATGCGCGACCAGGCGAAAGAACGAATCGGCAAACTCTACCCCCCGGTTAAGGCAGTCCGGCAAAAGAATGGCTCCTATCGCTACGCCACATCCAATGAGATCGCAAATCCCAAGACCAAGGTCGAAGAACTCACCGTCATTGCCTGGCTCTGGGTGCGCACGGTCAAAAGCCCAAGCCCCGCTTTCTCACATGTGGACGTGCCGCTCGCTTCCACCTTCGTTCTCTCCAGCAAAGCCGGGAAGGAAGCGTACGTGCATCCAATCGTTGAGGGGGACACTTACCGGTTCACGGTCAAAATGGGAAAGCCCCCGACGGAGGCGGACGCGGGCACCAAACTGGCGCGCGGCGCCAATTTCCGATGTCTCCTTTCGGATGCCGCAATTGAGCCCGCCTATATCAAGGCCGAAGGCCTCGCCAAGCGTATGGGCGCGAAACTCATGGCCGTCGTAGCGGAAGGCGAACGTGGGCGGATCTATCTCGAACCTACGCAGGAGATGGAAGACATTGCCGCATCGGCGAACCCAACATGGAGGCCGGATTTGTCATTGCCAGACGATCCACGCAATTTCTGGACGCCCAGTTACGGCCTCACCACCTACGGTGACCTCTTTACCTCACGTCAGTTGGTAGCGTTGACAACATATGGCGGTCTCGTGGCTGAGGCCCGTGATCGCGTCATGCAAGATTTCCAGACTTTGAAGAAATCGCACCCCCAACTTTCCAGTTGTTGGGAAACTGAAGACGCACGGAGCCTCGACCACGGCGGCTCCGGTCCGAATGCCTATGATGAAGCCCTCTCCGTTTATCTGGGAATGGCACTCAGTCGGCTCGCAGACATCTGTAATTCATTGTGCAGATGGGAAACATCAAAAACGCAGGTTCGGAATCTATTCGGTCGGCAAGCCATCCCTATGCTCTGGGACTTCGCTGAGAACAATATCTTCGCTGAGGCGGCCGGTGACTATGCTATGAGCCTGTCGAATTTACTCAAGGCTCTGGAGCGCACGCCAGCCCATGGAACGGGTTTCGTTTTTCAGGCCGATGCGCAGACTCAAACAATATCGACCAACAAAACCATTTCCACTGACCCGCCGTATTATGACAATATCGCCTATGCGGACCTGTCCGATTTCTTCTATGTTTGGTTGCGCAAGACAATTCGGCCTGTCTTTCCTTCGTTGTTGGCCACAATTGCAGTGCCCAAAGCCGAAGAACTTGTAGCTACACCCTACCGTCACGGCTCCAAAGTAAAGGCCGAGAGCTTCTTTCTCGACGGTATGACTAGGGCGATGCACAACCTTGCAGTTCAAGCCCATCCGGAAGGACCAATTACCATCTATTACGCTTTCAAGCAGTCAGATACCGAGAGCGCCGGTGGAACTGTATCCACCGGCTGGGAAACGTTCCTGGAAGCAGTTAACCAAGCAGGACTTCTGATTTCGGGTACCTGGCCGATGCGAACCGAACTGACGAACAAAGTCTCAGGCATGGGCAATAATATGCTCGCGTCCAGTATCATTCTGGTTTGCCGCAAGCGAACGGCGGTCGCCGCAACTACCTCGCGCAGAGAGTTCATTCGTGAGTTGAACGGCATACTACCCGAGGCATTGGACGAGATGACTAAGGGCTCGGGGGAAGATCGGTCGCCCGTGGCCCCGGTAGACCTTTCGCAGGCCATTATCGGGCCGGGAATGGCGGTTTTTTCAAAGTACTCGGCGGTGTTGGAAGCGGATGGTTCTACAATGAGTGTGCGGACCGCCCTCCAACTCATCAACCGCTTTCTTGCCGAAGACGACTTCGATGCCGACACGCAGTTTTGCCTGCACTGGTTTGATCAATATGGGTGGGGTGCCGGCCGCTTCGGTGAAGCTGATACGCTCGCTAGGGCGAAAGGTACGAGCGTTGACGGTGTGCGCGATGCCGGTGTGGTGGAGTCGGGCAATGGCAGTGTACGTATTCGTAAATGGTCGGAATACCCGGCTGAATGGGATCCTCGAACCGATACACGCAATCCAGTTTGGGAAACCCTTCACCATCTCATCCGCGCCATGAAGCAGGAAGGTGACTCTGGTGCTGGCCGGGTGCTGGCCGCCGTAAAAGGTAAGGCCGAGGCTGCTCAACAACTGGCATACCGCCTCTATACTCTTTGTGAGCGCCGGGGTTGGGCGGAGGACGCTCGCGCCTATAACGAATTGATCACGAGTTGGTCTGGAATCGAATCCGCCGCTGGTGAGGTTAAACCTACTGATTTGCCGGAACTTCCCGGTTTTGGAGGCATGACATGATGAATATGAAACCCTGGCGAGAAGTATCTGTACCTCATCCGGACGTCCTGGAAGGCACGTTCCTGCAATCTGAGTTTGCGGCTGATATCACGGCGGTGCAGGAGGGGAAGGCTGCGCCTGAATACCAGGATGCAAGCAAGTTCTTCCAACGGACCTTTATCACGGAAGGGATGCGCCTGTTATTGATCCAGGTGGCACAACGGCTCAACGGAAAGGGCGGCGAACCGGTTATTCAACTTCAGACCGCTTTTGGCGGTGGTAAAACCCACACCATGCTGGCGGTTTACCATCTTGCCAAGCGCACATGTCCCCTGGCCGATCTCGCTGGTATTCCCGCTTTGATTGACCAGGCCGGCCTGATGGATGTGCCGCACGCCCGTGTGGCCATTCTCGACGGTAATGCGCATGCCCCCGGTCAACCGTGGAAGCATGGTAAACAGTCGGTTCGCACGCTGTGGGGCGAACTCGCCTGGCAACTCGGTAAAGAAGAAGCCTTTGCTCTCGTTAAAGAATCTGATGCCGCTGGTACGTCACCCGGTAAGGATGTCCTTAAAGCCCTGCTTGAAAAACATGCGCCCTGTGTGGTGCTGATTGACGAACTTGTCGCCTATGTCCGGCAGTTCCCGGAGGGACAGGCCCTCACAGGTGGCACGTTCGATAGCAATCTATCTTTTATCCAGGCACTCACGGAGGCTTCAAAATTTGTTCCCAATGCCGTACTGCTCGCCTCCCTTCCGGAATCCGAGGTGGAAGCAGGTAGTCAACGTGGCGCCTTTGCATTGCGCGCACTGGAAAAGACCTTTGCCCGCGTCCAGGCTTTATGGAAGCCCGTGGCCACCGAGGAGGCTTTTGAAATCGTGCGCCGTCGCCTGTTTGAGCCAATCCGCGATGAGAAAGCTCGCGAGACTGTCTGTAGAGCCTTCGCGGATGCGTATGTTGCCGAAGGATCCAAAGTCCCGAACGAGACACAGGAGGTTCATTATTTCGACCGCCTGGTCCGCGCGTACCCGATTCACCCGGAAGTGTTTGACCGCCTTTTCGAGGATTGGACAACAATTGATGGGTTTCAGCGCACTCGTGGCGTTTTGAAACTGATGGCCAAAGTCATTTACCGGCTCTGGAAGGACAATAACAAGGATCTGATGATATTGCCGGGCAGTCTGCCGCTCTATGATGGCGGTTCGCGGAACGAGTTGACCTACTATTTGCCCGCTGGGTGGGACCCGGTTCTTGAACGGGATATTGATGGCGACCGCGCCGAAACCACGGAAATTGAAAACAAAGAACCGCGCTTTGGCTCGGTCAACGCGGCGCGCCGCGTAGCCCGTACACTCTTTCTCGGAAGCGCACCGTCATCCGCCGTCCCTAAAGCCGGTATTCGGGGGTTGGATCGTGCCCGTGTGATGCTTGGTTGCCTACAACCAGGGCAGACCTCATCCACATATAGTGACGCGCTTAACCGCCTGGCGGATCGTCTCCACTATCTCAATAGTTCAGGCGATAAGGCTCAGGAAGCAACGCGGTTCTGGTTCGATACGCGTGCGAATCTCCGCCGCGAGATGGAAGAACGAAAAAAACGTTTCGACGACAAAAATGAGGTTCGCGGGAAACTCGGTGAAATTCTCAAGAAACTGTCAGGTGGTGCCACCTTTTTTGATGGCGTCCATGTTTTCACGCCCCATGCGGATGTTCCGGATGACAGCGCTCTCAGACTTATCCTTTTGGCCCCGGAGTGTTACTTCACCCGTGAGGAGCCTCGGTTCGTTATGGAAGCTGTGTTGGAGTATGTGCGCTTACATGGCACCAACCCGCGCCACCGGGCAAACCGGCTTGTCTTTCTTTCACCTGACCACGGTTCACTTGCCCGGCTGCGAGACTGCATCCGCGTCGCCCTGGCCTGGGGTTCGATTGTGGATGATGTGACCAACGGCCGCCTGAACATTGACCTGTTGCAGAAGAAGCAGGCCGAAAAGGAGGCGCAAACCGCTGAGGATGTTTTGCCGCGGGTCGCCCGGGAGTGTTACAAGTGGCTTCACTGCCCCGTGCAGAACACGCCCACCGACCCCAAAATCACGGTAGAGGCATTCCCGCTGAACACCAGTGGTTCAGGCCTGGGGAGCGAGATCGAGCGCGTATGTGTGGAAAACGAACTGGTCATTTCCACCTGGTCGCCTATCCATCTGCGTGCCAAGTTGAAGGATCTATACTGGAAGGCAGACAAACCAGCCTTCGGTGCCATGGCGTTCTGGGATGACACAATGCGTTATCTTTACCTTCCCAGGTTGAAGAACCGGGGTGTTTTGGAGCAGGCCATAGTAAAAGGTGCTTCCAGTCTCGATTTCTTTGGTACGGCATACGGGCAGGCCGGAGAGCTTTTCGATGGGTTCAAACTCGGTGATTCCAACATCCAACTGGATGACACCCTTTTGCTGATCGAGCCCGATTTTGCCAGAGATTATGCGGCTAAACACGCTCAGCCGGCCACAACTGGTGGTTCTTCTACGGGCGGTACAGGAGCCACCAAAGTTGAACCACCCACGGGTGGTGGTGGGCTACCACCCAATACGCCGCCGAAAAAGCCTGGAGCACCAGCGGCTCACAATTTCATAGGCACCGCCGAAGTGAATGCGGCCACAGCCAAGATGCGCCTCGTTCAGATTGCCGAGGAGATTGTCAGCGTACTGGTGTCAGACCCACAAGCCACCGTAAAAGTTAGCGTCGAAATCACAGCCAGCTTCCCGGAAGGTGTATCCGATCAAGTTAAGCGGTCGGTTTCTGAAAACGCAACCAGCTTGGGTTTCAAGAATAAGACGTGGGAGTAAGGGAGCCGGAATGCATCAGAAACTTGACCTGCATGAGCAACAGAATCCAGGTTGTCAGAAATGTTCCCGGCATGTGAGAAAGCAGAACATCGATGATGGCCTTTGCCAGCAGGCAACTTCATGCCTGGATGGCGCCACATTGCGCTGTGTCGGTCCTTGGGCAAGGGATAAACTCTATTTCCTGACGCAATACCTTGGAATTTTCGCCGATGGAATGAAATTTAAGTGGCAGGGTAACTTACATTACATCGAGTTGTGTAGCGGTCCCGGACGATGCGTGGATCGCGAATCAGGCGTTGAGATGGATGGTACTGCTCTAACTGTCATGGGGCACTCTGCTTTCCAGCATATACGGACGGCAACGTTCCTTGATTACAACTTGAATGTGGTGGACGCCCTCTCAAGCCGAATCAAATCCGCCGGTTACGCTGATCGTGCTTGCGCTATCAAGGCGGACTACAACCATCCTGAAAATATAGCCGAAATTGTAGGTGGTCGTGTCCAAAAGGGGTTGGCTCTTGTGTTTGTCGATCCAACGGATTGTAGTGTCCCCTTTGATACCGTTGCTACGCTCGCGCACACATTGCCAAATGCTGATTTTATCATTAATGTCGCCCTTGGAACTGACGCGACCAGAAACATAAAGCCAGCTATTTTGAATAAAGACAGTAAGGCTCGGATCAAATATGCCGGATTCTTGGGAGGGCAAGGTTTTTTTGACGATACCGAAGTTATTACGATGGCTGAGCACGGGCAAGATGACAAATTGCGAGCAAAATTCCGCGAAGCCTACCGGGGTGCTATGCGTACCCTAAAATACGAACATTTTGACACGCAGTGTGTCGAACATTACTACGATCTGTTTTTTGCCTGTCGCCATCCACTCGGCCTGAAATTCTGGAATAGCGCTAAGAAATACGAACCAAACAACCAAGGTACTTTCGATTTTAGTCTGTAATTAGCAAGCACCGCCTGACTTGATAAGTTAAGCCTCTATCACGTAATTAATGATGAAAACCGCTACCATCAAACCATCGCGACCTCCGACAGGTACCCAGGAATGGGCGGCCAGCAACGTCAATATCCAGGACGGCTGCGAACATGACTGCCTATACTGCTATGCCAAGACCATGGCAATCCGCTTCAAACGCACAACGGCGTTGTCATGGGGCAAGCCTCAACTCCGTCAGCATGACCTTGATCGCAGTTTCACCAAGCGTAAAGGTCGGATCATGTTCCCGACCGCCCACGATATCACTGATCAGAACATCAATGAATGTCTTATGGTGTTGAAGCGTATGCTTGTGGCCGGTAACGACCTTCTGATCGTCTCGAAACCGCGTCTGTCTTGCATAACGCGCCTCTGCGAGAGTTTGGACAGGTACCAGGATCAGATCGTCTTGCGATTTTCTATCGGCTCCACCGACAACAAGGTCCTGAAATATTGGGAGCCCGGCGCTCCGTCTTTCACAGAACGCTTGAAATGTCTTCAATATGCCTATGCAAAGGAGTTTGAGACCAGTGTTTCCGGGGAACCCATGCTGGACGGTGATCCCGACGCCCTTATTGCAGCCGTTCAACCTTACGTCACAGACTCGATATGGCTCGGTAAGATCAACCGCTTACGCCAAATCCTCCCGTTCAACTGCCCGCGCGACCCCGAGGCCGTCCGCCGGGGCGAGGCCCTGATGGCTCTCCAGTCCGACGAGGCCATACTCGCCCTGTATCGCCGGCATAGCCGGAACCCAAAGATTAAGTGGAAAGACAGCATTAAAGCCGTTGTCGGCCTAAACCGTCCAGCCGCCGCCGGCTTGGATGTGTGAAAACCAGGACCTAAAGGGATGGTGCGGAGACAGTTTCTCGTAAGGAAGGTATGTTTTGAAGCACTTTGTCGGTATCGATTACCCACCCGATCAGGCGGCCAAGGTAGCCGTGACGACCGTCCGGGAGTACCAGACCGGGTATCAGATTGACGTTACCTTTTGCTGTTTTACGGAGGCGGATCTTAAACGGTACTGTATGTTGCTTGGGGGACAGTAGATGTTCGGGCTGACTCATAGGCGCCGACAGCGGCTGATGGCGCAACCGTTTCCGGCCGAATGGGCCAGCATCATTCAGGGCAATGTTCCCTTCTATAGCCGCCTATCGCCTGAAGATCAGAGGGAGTTGCAGGGCCATATCCAGGTATTCCTGTCCGAGAAGCGATTTGAGGGGTGTGGCGATCTGGCTATTACCGATGAGATCCGGGTCACCATTGCCGCGTACGCCTGCGTCCTGCTGCTCCATCGCACCACTGACTATTACCCCCTGCTGGTCACCATTCTGGTCTATCCCCACACCTTCGTGGTTTCACGATATCAGGCTGGCCCGGCTGGCCAGGTACTCGAGACTGATGAAACCCTTGTGGGCGAAAGCTGGCGCCATGGTAATGTCGTACTGGCGTGGGATTCTGTGCAGCACAATGCCTTTGATCTTCACGATGGGCATAATGTGGTGTTCCATGAATTTGCTCATCAGCTGGATGAGGAGGATGGAACCGCCAATGGTGCTCCCGTACTGCCACAGCGGGGCATGTATGGCGCCTGGGCCCGTATCCTTGGGGCTGATTATGCCGAACTGGTACGGGAAACCGAGGAGGGAAGGCCATCGGTCCTGGATCAATACGGGGCCACGAATCCCGCTGAGTTCTTTGCCGTCGCCACTGAGGCGTTCTTTGAGACTCCCGTTAAGCTTCATGCCAGCCATCCCCTGTTGTATGCGGAGTTGAAGCTCTACTATCAGCAGGATCCGGCCGGATGAAACTTCAGTATGCGTCGAGGCCTTGACCGCAGCGTGATTAAAGGATTACGATTACCGCCATGCATAATTTCTGGTTATGTTTTGTTCCGTTATTTGTCGCCGTAGACGCGTTTGGTGTACTCCCCATGTTTCTTGCCCTGACCGAAAACATTGAACTACAGAAACTCCGGAAGGTGATCTGGCAGTCGCTCGTTACAGGCAGCTTGGTGGCGATCGTTTTTGTAATGATCGGAAAGGCTGTGTTCCAGCTTCTGGGCATCAGTCCTTCTGATTTCATGGTTGCCGGGGGTATTCTGCTGTTCGCCATTTCCTTGCGTGACATCCTGGTTGTGAATAAACATCAGGATCCGGTGGATCCTGAAAGCGTGGGAGCCGTTCCGGTTGGGGTCCCTCTGATTGTTGGTCCTGCGGTCCTCACAACAATCCTGATTCTGGTGGATCAGTACGGAATGATTCCAACCATAACTGCCGCCGTCGTGAACATCCTCTTGGCGGGCATCATCTTCCGCTTTTCAGGCTCGCTTAGCGCTCTCCTAGGTCAAGCTGGCACCAAGGCCGTGTCCAAACTGGCAAGTCTCCTGCTTGCCGCCATCGCCGTAATGATGGTGCGAAAAGGTGTCCTGCAGTTCATGCATTAGATTATCCTATCCGCTGCTTGAGCCGCTCTAAGGTCAGTGGCGCGCAGCCCTCAAAATGGTTGTTGGCAAACACCCAGACGTTACGCTTACGTTTCTGAAGCCCCTTAACGACCTCGGCCAACGCGTTGAGGTCGGCGTCGCGGGGCTCGGCAATGCGATTCCAGTCTTTTCCAGTACGCTCCTCGATCGCTCCCCGGTCTGGGCCATGTAGCCGGATTACGGTGGTTTCTGTTAACTGGTCAGCGTGGCGTTGGTAGATCTCCCTTACTGGCGGCATGTAATAGCCCTGCTCAAACACATGGGCAAGCCCGTTTGCCTGCAGGAAATTAAAGTACCGTCCGTTCAAATAATTGGGGTTGCGTGACTCGACACACCAGCAGTAGTCCTGCGGTAATTGGCTGACAAACCCGCCCAGCCGGTCCTGGAATTCCGCCTGCGATGGCATCTTATCCCTGTTCAGGTACTCGAACTGGAACATCATCGGCCCCAGATACGGTTTCAGAGGCGCCAGTTGATCCAGGAAGGCCTTGAGCAGATCCATGGATAGGAAGTGGGGATTCGCGACCAGCTGGTCTCCCTTAGCCTTTGGCCGGTAGTGGGTCAAAGTGAGTGCGTTTGGCATCTTGACCCCGAACCGGAATCCTGATGGAACTGAGGCGGCGTATTCGGCCACCGTTTTGGGCTGTGGAAGCACAACTTTGCCCGGACCAAACAGGCTCCAGAACCATTGGTCAATTTCCACGCACTCGTATTTTTGGGCGTACTCGGCCAGATAGTTGGGGTGGGGGGCCTCCGAGTAAACCAAACCCCGCCAGGAATCGTACTTCCAGCTACATGTGCCGATGTGGAGGTTGCCGCTCATGGGAGCTTTGTACCGCAATACCCTGGTTTCAATGAAGCATATTCGAGAGGTTTATTGCATTCCCCAGTAAATATGCAATATTCCACAGGAATGAGGGCGTACCATAACGGTCTGCCCCTTAAACCCGACAGGAGATACAGAATGGCAAAAGCAGTTGCAAAGGCATTGACGAAGAGTCAGATCGTGGCGAGCGTGGCGGAAGCGACCGAAATCACCAAGAAGCAAGCGGGCGAAGTGATTGAGGCGTTGGTTTGTCTGGCGTACAAGAATGCCAAGAACAGCTTCACCCTTCCCGGACTGGGCAAGCTGGTGCTGGTGAATCGCAAGGCGCGCATGGGCCGCAATCCTGCGACCGGTGCAACGATCAAGATCCCGGCCAAGCGCGTGGTGAAGTTCCGCGTCGCCAAGGCCTGTAAGGATGCGATCCTGGGTTAATTGAATCCATGATTCAGAAGGCCGCTGCCGAAAGGTTGGCGGCCTTTTTTATTGGCGATAGTGTTCTCCAGAATGGCCATAGATTAGGGACTATGCGACCAATGGAGTTTACGTTACCACCGGCGGGTTTGGCTCCCTCCAGTCCTTTTGCAGGCTTTTCCTGATTCCACTGTCCTTTGACTGTAGCCAGGATCGTGTTTTCGTCCTCGGCTGCCATGTCTTTCACGCTGGAGAAATCATATGCGAAAGGTTTTACTCGTGTGTAGAATATCGACCTTGCCGTGATTTTATTGTCGTATCCTCTCATGAAAACGACAGTAATGGTAATATTGTCATTTGAATGAATCGCCACCCGCTCAATATCACCAAAGCCAGGAAGGTTGGTAACGGCGGCACCATACCGTTCTATGCATTGCTCTGGTGTCTCCCCGAACCGTGCAAATGCTGCCCCAACAAGTCCTACCCAAACCAACAGCGACACAATGAGCTTAGCCATATTACGCTCCTGAATGACTAAATCGTGGACTGAGCTATTTCAAGAAGAATTGTCCTTGTGAACTATTTTGACTTCTGGGCATTGCTTCCTGACTCTTTTTCAAATTCATCAGAGGCTTCTTTATTCATCTTCTCGCCCCATTTCTGACCGATGGCGACGCTCTCTTGAAAGATTTGCGGCGAAGTGGATAAGACTTTCTGGCCAATTGGACTCTGATAGAATGCATTTATGGTCTTCAGGTCTTCCAGCGTATAGTACTTATCGTATAGGGGGATTATCTCTTCAGTCAACGACCCCATGTCCATCTTGGTTTCGAATTTGGACCAGAAAGCATCCGGGATTTTAGGCATGGATGTTTTTAGACCGCTTATCATGTGCGTCTTTATTCCTTCAAGGAGCTTTTCTGTGCCTGTGAGTTGAAGCATCTTCACAATCTCCACACGTTTGGCTGCCGGGATTTCGGCCTGTGCGAAGGAGATGCATGACACCATTGTGATTACCGTGAGCAGAATTAGTTTTTTCATTATTGGATTTCCCTTCTTGATTGTTCAACAGTCACGTCACTCTACTCCCCACCACCGGTACATGTCCACCCTTCAAACCCTCTCACAAAAGTTAATAGGAATTAACTTTTGTGCCACCTCAACCACTCCCGCTCTTTTCTCTTCTCCCGCTGTCCATCCCGGTATGCAGCATTCGTTCCATCAGCATATTGTTCAACTTCCCGTTCAAGCGTACCTCGGTCAGTGTGACCCAGTTCTATCATGGTGAGGAAGCAGAACATCCGGTCAGTGGCTTATTTGATGTTGATGGGGTGTTTAGGGTGGGAGACTGTCATGGGCTGATTATTACCAACGGGAAGGTGGGAATGTTTCAGAATCAGAATCAACTTTAATTCCGAGCCCTCAGCATCAGCCACATTTCAAATTCAACGTAGTCGAGGGGTTTTGAGAAATATCTCACCCCGTATTCCGCCATTCGTTTCATATCTGCATCCGCGATTCCTATCCCGGATAACATGGCAACGTGTTTGCACTTACAGCCCTTTGTAAATAACGACTCAATGAATTCCAAACCGTTTACATGGGGCATATCAATATCCGAAATAATAATGTCCGGGCACATGCCGGCAGGGTAGCAGGAGCCGTGTGGTGACTTGTAAATGGGGCATTCGAGCGGACTGTTATAGGTCAAGACCGTATGTCCCTTTCGCTTAAAAAGGCCACTCAGCGTAACCAGAACCAGCGGATCATCATCAACTAAAACGATTTTCATAGACCTCTCCGTATAAAATCAACGGTGAGGTGGGAGGGATGTCCTGCCATTGCTTGCGGAGGAATAGCCCAGAGACATCTACCAAAGGGGGGTTCGGCATCATTACTGACACTCACCTCCTCACCCGTTGACTGGGACAGACTAGTAAATGTCCTTATTTCATACAATCAGGCAAAACCTGATTTTGGCATCAGGGTTTTTCTGAGATTCTTTAATGGTTTAGGGCTATTTCCGCAACATCTCTCCTCTATCACAACCCACATACCCCCAGCCACTTACACCCATACCGCACTCTCATTTGAACAAATCCCCGAGTTAAACGTCTCGGGCTAATAGAGAGTGTTCAGTCAATTTCCGAAAAACCGAGCAAAACAATGAACAAGATAATGAAATTTTCCGGAGTGGTGGTGTCGATCATGCTGGCTGGGTCTGGTGATATCATCCCGCAGCATTTCTTGAACTTCTTACCACTCCCGCACGGACAATAGTCGTTACCACTCACCGGTCTGATTCTTCCAGGATAATTACTGTTTTCTTACAGCCGAACCGCCGTACACGTGATCCGTATATACGGTGGTGTGGGAGGGGGCCTCAGCGATGGGGGCTCCCTATCCCGATCGATGGTCATCTCTCTTTTTTGTTTGATTCCCAAAAACTGCGAGGATTCAGAATTCGAGCACCCTTGTATTCTGTAATGACCAGCAGATCCTTATCGCCTGTGACTATGACGTCTGCGTTCCCAGGGTAAACCAACCCAAGAATCATCAGGTCGTCGGGATCCCGGCAAATCCCCTTATCAACATGTTCCGGCTCTACGATTTCGGCACTATTACGCAACACTTTCACATATTCAGCAACAATGGCTGGAGGGATCTTGAGCTTGAATCTCAATTTCTCCTCAATTTCCTTCAAAATGCCTTCACATAAGACGATGCGATGATGCTCAAGGCAAAGTTCCATGATCGCCTCACACAAGCCGCGAGAAGCGGCGCCGGCGATGGCGACATTGGCATCAATAACGACCCTCATGACAAGGCCTTGAAAATGTCGTCATCCGTCAGAAGTCCTTGAGCTTCGGCAAATGGGAGAATTCTTTTGCGAACTGATCGGAATTTTTCGACAGCGATATAGCGCCTGAGGGACTCTCGCACAATGTCACTGACAGCCTTATGCTCTTCCCGACTGATTTCATCGAGATCGCTTTTCAGCAGTTCCGGCAAACGAATGGTTAGCGTTGTCATATCTATTTTCTCCTGTAATACAATGTAGTGCATCTCCCATTATTTGTCAATTTGATTGCATCGAACGTTTAATATCAGGCGTAACACCTTTACTGGATGATCCTTATAACACGTGGGGACAGTCGAATGCCTGGTTCGCTCCTCATTTGATTTCTCCTCCTGCCGGTTCCTTCGGTTTGCCGGCCGAGGACTGTAGGCTAAGCCATTCTCTCACGCCGGCCGCCTCGATGATCGGCCAGGAGGCACGTAGGGGATCCTGGTATGGCCCTATCTTGTCCACCGGAATCGACTGGAACCCGATCTTGAAGGCCGGCGAGTCGGGTCTGAGTCGCCAGTCGTCTTTCTCGGGCGCCACGAAAAGCGGGTCGGCCACGAGGGAGTTGTCGTCGGACCCCAGCGCCTGGAGCGACTGCCGCTCATCCAGCAATTCCACCTCGACCAGGCGGACGTCATCTACCCAGAATGCGCCTTCGCCGCCCGGCAGATCGAACCGCGCGCGAATCGCCTTCATCTGCTCATTATAGTCCTGCTCGCCCTTGGCGGGAATCTTGCAGACCAGTTCGTATTCCTTCCAGTCGGCGCCGACGTTGACTGACGTCGTACTGCTCCAAAAATACACGTTGGCGACATAGGACTGGGTCATAAGCCCGACGCGGGTTCCGGCCTTGCCCGCCTTCATCTTCGCGGTCAGTCGATACGCCTTGCCCGGTTGCGCGGCGATGTCCGTACTGACGATCACCGGCCACGGTGGATTACAGGTGGCGTCCTTTGCCTTGACGCCTTCGATCTTGAGCGAACGTTTGCCCTCGGCCACGGCGTCTTCGGCCGCGGCGGCCTTTGAGTCCGCGCTTGGCCGGGCCTGCCACATCCAGGACTTGGGCATCTCGCCGGCCGAACCGTCCTCGAAGCCGGGATTGGCGAGCAGGTTGCCGGAGGTCGCCTTGCCGGCCTTGAACTGCCCCGTCGCGAGAGGCAGGCCGAAGTGCCAGGCGAGGTTCTGGTTCGCCGTATTGTGTTCGAGCGACACGTTCGCGAAACGGAAGAGATGAGCGGCGGGATTGTGGTAGTAGAATATGTTCCGTGTCAGCGTATTTCCCGACATGATCAGTCCGCCCGGCAGGATTGCATCCTTTGGGTGCGTCTTCATGTTCCGCATGTTCTGCCATGCGGGTTGGTTTGCGACCGATTCGTAGCCCTTGACCATAGCGGGGTAGTGGTCCAACCACATCCGTGAGCTTTCGGTCCAGCCGCTGTATTCCGCCTGATAGAGTCCGTTGTCGATGAAGACGTTGTTCTCGATCAGGTTGTCCCGTCCGTTGTGCAGGTGAAGGCCCGCTCGTGAGCAGCGGGCCACGATGTTGCCAATCACGTCAACGCCGCCGGTATTATCGTCCAGATAGACGCCCCACGCGAAATAGGGTGAGACCCACCGACCGTCCTTCTTGCCAAAGCCGAGCATGTCGTGGAAGTAGTTGTAACGAATCACGGTCCCGCGGGAGGAGATCCAGTCGCGCCCGCCGGTGTAGACGGCCCCGGTGTCCTCGGTCTCCAGGTTCGTGTGCCGGATGTGGTTGTATTCGATGACCAGGTTGTTCCCGCTGAACAGGATGCCAAACCGCGGGCCGTCGTGGATCAGGTTGTGCGAGGCCCGGTTGCCGACACCGTTGAGTTGGATGCCCACGCCCTGCTTGTAGAATACGCCGACGTGGTGGATGTAGTTGTTGTCCGCGTAGTTGCCGGCCGGTTTGAGCGTCGCGCGGTCACCGCCGCTAATGACCACGCCGTTGCGGCCGACCTCGGAAATGTCGCATCCGGCCACGCCATTGTCCGAACCGCCGTTAACTCCCACGCCCGAACCGTTGTAGTCGCCGACGTTGCGGATCACGCAGCCGGCAACGAGACAATCCGTTGTCTCCGTCAGGACGACCGCATCGCCCTCGCAGCATTGGAGGTCGAAGCCGCGCAGAGTGATCCGCGACGCGCCCTTGCCGATCTCAACAATCGTGCGCAAAGTCGGAGCGAAAACAGCCTTGCCCTCCAGGGGCGCCGGCGGCCAGAAGTATAGCTTGCTACTGGCCCCGTCCAGATACCACTCGCCTGGGGAATCCAGTTCCTCCAGAAACCCCCTGATGTAGTAGCGGTCGCCGGGGCGAATCGCATAGGAGCAATCCTTCGCCAGGGTGAGGATGCGTTTCTCGCGGTCGTTCGATGTGATGCAAACGATGTCGTTCCACCAGTTATACCGCGTAAAGATGCACACTTCGCCTTCCTCTGGCCGGGCGCAGGGGCGGGCGTCTTCCGCTTTGTATGTAAGCAATCGCTTCGAGTCTCCTGGCTGTTCCCTGTACATCTCGACCGGCTTGCCGTCAACGTAGGCCCATCCACCGGCATAAGGGTTCTGCGGGTCGAAGTTCGGATACCGGGCTAGGATCTGACGCCGGCCGTTAAAGAAGAGTTGCCGGAAAGCAAGGCCTTTCAAGTCTTGCGCGGCCAAGTCGGCCACGAGGATACCATCCTTGTACCGCGCGAAACCGGCGACAGGTTTTCCGCCAACAAGTAGCGGCCGCTCCGCACCGTACCCGCGATAGACTACTGGTGCATCGGCCGTGCCGGAGTCCTCCGCCGTAAGCTTGAAGGTCCGGTCCAGGAAGTACGTTCCCGCGCGGACATGCACGGTCACGGGTTCGTGGAGGCCGTTTTCGCGCTTTAGCTTGCGGATCTCATCGCGGGCGCGCTCCAGTGTGGCAAAGGGACCGTCCTTGCCCACGGCATCGGGCTCGGCGAACCGGCCGCTTCTCGAGTCGTGCCCATCTGGAGCGATATAGATATCCAAGGCACTGGCGGAGCCAGAAATTAGCACCATACCGGCCATCATCAACAGCACGGCAATTTTGAGCATCCCGAGCGGATTCTTCACGATTCTCCTTCTGTCGCCGGTTATCCTGATATATTCGGAACAGGTATATTACCGACTCTCCTTCAGCCCTATTCCGCTGCCCTTGGTTCCGAACTATACTGCCGGTCAGCGGGGCATTCCATAATTATTTGTGCGGACGATAGGTGGCCAACCGTTTCATTGAGGATGCAACTGACTCTGGAACCTAGCCCCACCGGTCCTTGGAGCATGATCTACTGTTGAACCGCCCACGGGGCTGGATGTTCCAGGAATGGTTACGGGCGGTCTAAACGGGTGTGTACCCGCACCGCCAGAAAAGCGATTTATTATCCATCCATTCCATTGATAGTTTTGGGGTCAGGGCAGGTTCTCTTCCTAATTAATTGCAGATGGCGGGCTCCTGCTGTAATGTGCTAGGTAATCTTTTAATGTCACGTTGAATATTCGGGAGGATCACACCATGCAGCATACCTCGACGCTTTCAAAACGCCTCTATCTCGTTGCGCTACTGCTGGCTGCTATCCTGCCCGGGAGGGGCCAGGCCACAACGCTTTCGGTGACCCCCACCAATCTCAATTGGAATGCCAATGACTGGGTCAATCTAGCCATCACCGGTATTACGCCCGGTTCGACGGTGGATGTCAGCCTGGTAACCGATGTTGCCGCCAATGGTGTAATCGACGCCGGTCAGGACTACGTCTATGCCGCCTTCAGGTTCATCGACGGCACAACCAATGCCCTCGGCTCCAGTATGATCCCGGATGATGATGACGTCACGGCGAATGGTAGCATCTCCTCCAGAATCCCTTATTTCGGCATAGGAAATATGTTGCACATGGGCGGCGCTTATATCTGGGCCGCCCGGCCCGTCGGGGGTACTCCGGATTTCGCCTCGTTCCGGATCGTTCCGCCTTCAGGCACAACGTGGGTCACAGGCCGGGTTTTGGATTACTACAGTTCTAATGCGGTCGCCGGCGCTCTTGTTCAGAGTTCTCTTTCGACTGAACTGCATTATGCTCCGGCAGTGATGACAGCTCCCGACGGCACGTTCCGGCTCGATCTTCCTCCGGACGTGGGTACCAATGAGTTCCTCGGGGTGACCGTTATGCGGCCCGGGTATCTCCAGGATCTATCCGGATCCCAAAGCAATATCCTTTCCGGCTACATGTTCCCCAATGACCTGCATCCTGGCGCCAATCTGCTCCCCCGGTCGCTCTATCTCCTGCCCTGTCACTCCAACGATACTCACAAGATCTCCGGCTACGTCTATGATGATGAGGCCAAACCCATTGCCGCGGCCCTCATCGGCGCCAGCGATTCCGGGGAAGAGCGTCTCGGCATTGCGATCAGCGACACGAATGGATATTTTGAATTTCCGGCGGCGCATGGTTCGATGGTGGAAGGCGTTGGCTTTGAAAGCTCCTGGCTGAACATGAAGGGACTGATTCCCGGCGGTGCAGCAATCGGACTCGTGACCTCCGATGTTGCCAATGTAATGCTCTATTGCCCCCGCGCCAGCGTACTGGTGCGGGCTAGTGTGACGGACGAGCAGACAGGTGCCCCGATTCCGGGTGTGGAGGTGCGGGTCGAGAACGACTCCTTCGACAACTACTCATATACGTTGTCCAATGGCTGTTACGAAATCGGGGTCGTCACCGGGCTCTATCGGGTTACAGCCAACGATTCGATTGCGCCTCTGGGATACAGACCCCCGCTCTCGTATGAGGACGTGGTTATCGGCCAGACAGGGATCTTCAGCAATACTCCCTTCCTGCTCCAGCGTGGGTATATCCTTTCAGGCCACGTTTATACCGCCGAAACCAACGCATTACCGTCCTATGCCGG
This sequence comes from bacterium, assembly GCA_037141135.1. Lineage (GTDB taxonomy): Bacteria > Verrucomicrobiota > Kiritimatiellia > CAIKKV01 > CAITUY01 > JAABPW01. The sequence continues at coordinate 29,291 of JBAXDB010000012.1, forward strand.
CAACGCGGAGTACAACTGCAATGTGATGGCTTCCCTCCCGAACACCGGGAATGACGTTGGTGCTACATGGAGCTTCGACCGGCACGGCTATTACGAGATGCTGGTGCCGACGGGGTCTTTCAGGGTGGTTACCAGTGATTTCCCCGGCTATATCGGGCAGGCCTATGCCCATTATTATCTGTGGGAATGGGATGATGTGTTGCAAACCCAGCGGGGTGATCCCGTCATGGTTTCGACCAATGGCACCAGTAACATCAATTTTTATCTCCCGCATGCCTCTCAAATCCAGGGGGTTGTACGTGGGAATGGCGATCTGTTGCCGGGCATATGGGTTTCGGTGGGAGAGCAGGTGGGCGAAAACTGGGAATGGCGTGCGGGGGGCAGCACGGACGAGAATGGGGCTTATTCACTCAATGTACCGCCGGGATCCAACTACGTCGTGGATGTCTGGACTGAAGGCGGGGGCCAGTTCTGGCTGCCTCAGTATTATGATCATGTGGCCGATAATTCCTTGGCCAGCCTGATCACCACGGCCGTCGATACCCCGGCGACAAACATCAACTTTGATCTTGAGAAGGGCGGAATCATCAGCGGTTGGATCTATCAGGGTGACACGAACAATCCGGTGCAACGATGCTGGGTGGCCATTGAAACCCTTGACGGCTCCCATGTGAACAGCGGGGGCACGTATGACACCGGCTATTTCGAGATTATTGTTCCGCCCGGTGAGTACCATGTCTATGCGGAAGGCTCCGGCGCCTCAGCCGGGGTCGATATGTATTACTCCGGTTGGTTCCGGAATCAACGTGAACAGGCCAACGTGGTTACCGCCCACGTGGGAGAGGTCACCGGCAATATTAATTTCGATATGGAGCCTGGTGGCACCATTTCGGGCCGTGTCACCCTGGAAGATGGGACCACTCCGGTTCCCAGATGCTATGTGCAGGCGCTTATCAATGGCGACGGGATGGGGGACAGCGATGCGGATGAGGATGGCTACTATTCGATACGGGTGCCGCCGGGAACCTATACGGTGGTGGCGCGCCCGGATTGGGGCAACCTGCCCTACCTTCAGCAATACTTCAGCAATGCGGTTTCTCAGGCGGATGCCCTGGAACTGACCGTGGACAGAGGCGGTGAAGTTTCGGATGTCGACTTCCTGCTTCAGCAGGGGGGCACGGTCTCCGGCCGTATTTATGTTTCCGCCGATGAAACCGCCGTTGGCAACTGCCATGTCTATGCCGAGGATTTTGAAAGCGGCGAGTGGATGAACGGCACGTTTAGCGGGGACGACGGGCTTTACACCCTGCGGCTGCCGATCGGGAGAAGCTATCGGATCCGGGCCGTTCCGAGCAATAATGGCTTGCCGTATCTAGACGAGTGGTACAGTAACACGGTGGACTGGGCGGCCGCTATGGCCGTGGACGTTGCCTCCGCTGACGACGTTGGGGGGATCGATTTCGGTCTCGGCCAGCCGAGTTATATTCAGGGAAAGGTGACAGACAAGGATACCGGTCTGCCTGTTGCGGGGTTGCCCGTCTATGCGTTTTCAATTCCAGATACCAACGATTTTTGGAATAACTGGATCTGGTATAATTGCCCGCCGACCGACAGCAATGGGTCCTATTCGGTGGCTGTTTCGCCGGGCGGTAATTATATCGTCCAGGCGGATTCCGGGGAGAGTTACTATCTTGGTCAGTGTTGGAGTAACCAGGTGGATTTTATGAAAGCAACCCTTTTGACAGTCGGCCCCGCTTCCACGGTAGCGAATATTGATTTCACGCTGGAGTCGGGTGGGCGGATCTCGGGGCATATCTCGCGTGATGATGGGGGCGCGCCGCTCGGTGATTGCGATGTCTATGCAGAAGAATTCCTGTCCGGACAAGGGGCCGGAGGGAGACGATCCGATTCGTCAGGCTATTACTCCCTCGTGGTGCCTGCCGGAAGATCCTATCGGGTCGCGGCGATGCCGGGTAATGGTTACGAGCCGTATGTTGACGAGTGGTTCAATGATACGCTGGAGCGGGATTTGGCGGAGGAGGTGCCGGTTACGGCGCTGAACGAAACGGGAGGCATCAATTTCAGTCTGATGGTCAGCAATTTATCCTATGGGGATTGGAAAGCGCACTATTTCACAACGTCCGAGCTGGGCGCGACAAGTGTCAGTGGAGATGATGCTGATCCCGATGAAGATGGGGCGACCAATTTTGAGGAGTACACGGCGGACACAGATCCCCGGCGGCGTGATTCCGTCTTGTGCGTGACAGGCCACGGACAGGTTGAAGGTGGTTTGAGGCTTCAATGGAAGGGCGGTCGGTGGGCGCAACAGTATATTCAAAAATGCGAGTCTCTTACTGCCACCGGTGATGTCTGGGTTGCCATTCACACTAACGCTGCTCTCCCAACCGTGGAGACTAACATCGTCCTGGACCCCGATGTCGTGCAGCCAGCCTCATTTTACAGGATTAAGGCAGAGCGATAAAGGGTGCCTTCCTGTTGCATGCCTTTTCACCCGCTAGTGTAGTGTCTCGCAAATGGCTGTGTCGCATAAATCTTCAGTGCTTCCTGATACTCGCTGGCGTCGCCGGAAACCACGCTGAGCGACTCGCTCTTCAAGAGTTGCCCCGCCGGGATCACGATACTGGCCGGGCAGGTATAGTCTCCCAGGCTTTCTCTGAAGAAGCGCCCCGCCCGTGGTTAGGAAAAACAGTAGCCGATTGGCCAGTAAAAACGTGGGGACAGTCGAACGAACGTCAGGTGTCAGCCGCGCGAGCCATCTTAGTCCTTGAACTGTCAGGCGATCTGGTTCTTAAAATATCGGCATCAGCCTTGCAAATTC
>JBAXDB010000013.1:0-30884 GCA_037141135.1 bacterium
ATTAGCAAATAGTCGGCAGATAGCAAACAGGAGATGACGCGTGAGGATGGGTTTTCGAGATAGTTCATAATGCGAATTGCTGTTTTCCCTTGCAGGGCAATGATTTGTCGGTTAATGATTATTCAGGTTGGGGGTTGTTTTAAGGGAGGTTTGAAAGCTGGCCTTTTATCGATATCACTTATGAACAAGAGAATTATGATGATAGTGGCTGTAACGGCCGTCGTTGTGGTTTTTCAGTCAATGGAGGGGTTGGCTGCGACACGTGGCCCCGCGCCAACGTTCGAGCGCATCAAGGAGATGGCGCGGGATCTTGCGGTTGCGCCCTATAAAGACACGCGGGTGACGCTTTCCAGGACTCTTGAGACGCTGTCCTATGATCAAACGCGTGATATTCGCTTTAATGTAAAGGAGTCGGTATGGCGGCGGGAGCACCTGCCTTTCCAGCTTCAGTTTTTCCATCCCGGAGGCGGGCAGAAGGATCAGATTGATATGCATCTGGTTGATGGGGAAAACGTCAAGGATTTCCCTTTTGACCGTGACTTATTTGATTACGGCAAGAATGATCTGAGCTGGTTTGATCTGCGGGGGGTCAAGTATTCCGGGTTCCGTATTCATTATCCGCTGAACACAACCGAATACCTCGATGAGCTCATTGTTTTTCAAGGCGCCACGTATTTCCGGGCTTTGCCAAAAGGCTTGATTTATGGGCTTTCGGCGCGGACGGTGGCAATCAATTGCGCTTCGGACCGGCCTGAAGAGTTTCCGCGGTTTCAGGACTTCTGGGTGGTCCGCCCCGACAAGGAAGGGCGATCAATTCAGGTCTATGGTCTGCTGGATGGACCCAGTGTGGCGGGAGCCGCGTCGTTCCTGATTGAACCCGGTGTGGAAACGGTTGTTCACATGCGCGTGGCCCTGTTTGCCCGTACCAATCTGGTTAATTACGGCATAGCCCCGCTGACGAGCATGTACTGGTTTGGCAAAAACAATGCCAGGCGGTTCGATGAGTTCCGCCCGGAAGTGCATGATTCGGATGGTTTGTTGATATTGAATGGAAAAAATGAGTGGCTGTGGCGGACGCTTGAAAATACCGGCCCCTTGCGTTTAAGCGCGTTTACAGACAATAATCCCAATGGCTTCGGCTTGATTCAGCGTGAGCGGAATTTTTCCTGCTATGAGGATCTGGAGACCATGTATCATCGGCGTCCTTCGGCCTGGGTCAAGCCTGTGGGCTCATGGGGCGAAGGGGCAGTGCGGTTGGTTGAAATCGGGACCTGGTCTGAATTCCATGATAACATTGTGGCTTATTGGCAGCCGGCCAAGGCGTTAAAGCCGGGTGAGTCGGCCGAATATGCCTATGATCTGGTCTGGTATGAGGATAACCAGAATATCCCGTCGCTGGGTCGCCTGGTTTCGTTACGCTCCGGACTTACCTTGAACCAGTCCAATGCCCGCAAGTTTGTTCTCGATTTTGTGTGGCCGACTTTGACGCGGGATGTTGCGGGGACCAAACCGGAAGTGGTTGTGACTGCGGATGGCGGGCGAATTTCGGGTTTGTCGGATGAATATAATCCCAATGACCGGACGTGGCGTGTGGCGTTTGATGTCACGCCTGAGAAGGCGTCCGCGCCTGTGGAACTTCGCGCGGTCATTCGAAAGGACGGAGCGCCTTGCACCGAAACATGGACTTATCTCTGGATGCCATAACCTTACCGGCATGGAATCCCAATGACGCTGTGGCGTGGGATGAAGCTTTCGGTAAGGTGGAGAATTATCTGCGTGCCTGCCGTGTGGCCAGCCGGCTGCATCGGGCTCGTTTGACGGCCCTCATTTTGCAGCGCGCCTTGTCGCGCCGGGCGAGCAATCTCGACGTCCCCCTGGCCACATTGGCCATTGATGAGGCCCGTGATTTGATTGACCGCTGGATGGCGGGCCTGTTGCCACCCCGTGAAAACGAACAGCCCTATACGATGGCCGAGGGGTTCCTTTCGCTTTATTTGTGTGATGCTCCGATGAGGTGGCCTAATGCCTTTCTGAATCCCCGGCAGGAACCGCCTGGTTTTGCGGACACCCTGCATGCCCGGTTGGTCAAGACGGGCCCTGAATTGCAGGTGAGCAGCATGGTGCCGCGGGCGATGGATCGTGGCCTGATTCAAGGGTGGGCTGGTTCCGCTATGGACACCTTTGACCGTCTTCCCGTTCTGCGCACCTTGTTTCTGTGGACTTTGTTTGCAATTCTTCTGGTGGTACTGTTCTGGTATACACGGAGATAATCGACATGACGAGCGAGCCATTCACCATGCCAAAATCCTCTTTACGCCGGTCTGGTCAGCGGCAGGCCGTTTTCTTCACCACGGTCGTGGTGATGACGGGGGTGGCAACATGGGTCATGGCGGATATCCTCTGGCGTGGCGGCTTGAGCGGCATCGAGATGGCCTTGCTGATTTTCTTTGTGCCGCTGTTTGGCATGGTGACGCTGGGGTTTGTGCAGGCCATTTTCGGGTTTTTCATTCTGTTGAGACAAAAGGATCCCTACAGTGTTTCGCGGACCATTCCCGAGGCGATGCCCCGGCCGGATGAAATGCCCGCGACTGCGATTGCGATCCCCATCTACAACGAAGATGTCAGTCGTGTCTATGAGGGGCTGCGAACCATATATCTGGATCTGGTCCGGTCCGGCTACATCAGTCGATTTGATATTTTTATCTTGAGTGATTCAAACAATCCCAACAAGTGGATTGAAGAGGAAGTTGCCTGGATTGATCTTTGTAAACAGGTGAAGGGCTTCGGTCGCATTTTCTACCGCAAGCGGCGGCTTGGGTTGAATCGGAAAAGCGGGAACATCAGCGACTTTTTGCGGCGCTGGGGCCGCAAGTACCGGTATATGGTTGTGCTGGATGCGGACAGTTTGATGGAGGCCAATACCCTGGCCAGGTTGGTTCAATTGATGGAGGTGAACCCGCAGGCCGGCATTATTCAAACGGTGCCCGCCCCCATTCAGGGCCGCACGTTTTTTGCGCGTCTGATGCAGTTTGCGGGAACCCTGTATGGCCCGATATTTCAGGCCGGTTTGAATTATTGGCAGGCCGGGTGCGGGAACTTCTGGGGACATAATGCCATCATCCGGGTGGCTCCCTTTATGGAGCACTGTGCGCTCCCCATGTTGACCGCGGGTGCCAATACCCGCTTCATGAGTCACGATTACGTGGAGGCCGCCCTGATGCGGCGGGCCAACTATGAGGTGTGGATGGATTATGAGATCGGGGGGAGTTTTGAGAATTTGCCGCCGACACCTCTGGATCATTTCTGTCGTGACCGGAGGTGGTGCAGGGGGAACCTCCAGCATGCCTGGCTGATTACCGCCCAGGGCTTGCATCCTATCAACCGGCTGCATTTGTTTCTGGGGATTCTCTCTTATGTAGCCTCCCCGTTGTGGCTCATTTTTCTGGTGCTTGGCTCTATTTCCGCCTGGATATTCTGGGCTGGCGGCACGGTGTTGACATTTGATTCTGATGTCGGTTTTTCATCATTTCTGGATATCGGGGGCGGCCGTTTGGCATTGCTGATGTTTTTTGCGACATTGGGAATGTTGACGCTTCCAAAAATTCTGGCGGTGCTGCTGGTGCTCACTGACCGGGTACAACGCGAAAAGTTCGGGGGGAGTTGGCGGGTAATCCTGGGCTTTTTAACGGAACACACGCTGTCGGCGCTGATGGCACCCGTGCAAATGATGTTCAACTCACGGTTTGTTGTTGAAATTCTCAGTGGACGGGATGTCCCATGGAATCCGCAGTCACGTGATGCAGGGGCGGGCATTGACTGGGAAGCCATTCTCAGGGCGCATTTGGGTAATACGCTGGTCGGGGTGATCTGGGCGTTGATCGCCTTTTTCATCAGCCCGGTTTTCTTCTGGTGGCTGAGTCCTGTGACCTTTGGCCTGATTGGCTCGATTCCAATTTCCGCCATGTTGAGTGCTCCGGGGCTCGGGAAGAGGTTGCGCCAGATGAAGCTTTTCACCATTCCTATTGAAGCGAAACCTACGGCCGTGGTCCGCCATCTGGATAAAAATCTGAGGGCGATCAGGCACCGGATGGATCCGCCGGACTGGCTGGCCCCGCATTATGGAATCATGCAGGTGGTGCTGGATCCTTATCTGAATGCCGCGCACAGTTCCCTGTTGCGTCACAAACCCAAGGCGGGTCAGCATGTCACGCGGGATCTTCACGAATTGCAGGTCCGGTTACTGGCGAAGGGGCCGGCCGCATTGAACCGCCGCGAGCAGATGGCCGTGCTGATGAATGTCCAGGCTGTGGCGGATTTGCACGATCACGTATGGCGGATGCCCGAGTCGAGCCTGTCCCCCTGGTGGCGTCTGGCAATGCGGCATTTTAACACCCTGACGGATCGCCCGCAAACAGCCCTGTACCGTTGACCGTTTTTTGGAAAAAGCGGCAATAGAGAAGGTTTATCATTTCGCGATTTGCTTTACTCTCAGAATCCAACATGTATAGTCGTTAAGGAGAGAAGCAGTTGGTTCCGCTAAGGGAAAACTCATGCCGGACGAGATGAATATAATTGAGCAGGATCCCGCCCCGTTATTGAGGCTTCTGATCGTTGAGGATTCGGCGGAAGATGCCGAGATGATGGTGAGGGAACTCAGGCGCGCAGGTTACACGCTGGTCTATGAGCGGGTGGATACCTTGGAGTCCATGCGTGCGCTTCTGCATTGGGAGTGGGATCTGATTCTGGCCGATTATAAAATGCCCCGGTTCAGCGGGCTGGACGCCTTGACGGAATTCAAAACCTGGAAGCGGGACATTCCTTTTATTATCGTTTCAGGCGCCATCGGTGAGGAATGTGCGGTTGAAGCGGTCAAAGCCGGTGCGCAGGATTATGTCCTCAAAGACCGTCTGTCGCGGTTGGTTCATGTGGTACATCGGGCCATGAAGGATGCGGTTGACCGGCGTGAATTCCGGAGAGTCCAGCGTGATCGTGACCGGGCCGACGAGGCGCTCCGTGTGAGCGAGGCCCGGTTACGCGTCATACTGGAGTCTGTTCAAGCCGGAGTGCTGATCGTGGATCCGGAAAGCCATGTCATCCTGGAGGTCAATCGTGAACTGGCTGAGATGGTGGGGCTGCCGGCACATCAGATTGTGGGAAGTATATGCCATAAGTTTGTCTGTCCTGCGGTCAAGGGGCGTTGCCCCATCACGGATCTGAACCAGGCGGTTGACCATTCCGAGCGCACATTGATCCGGGCGGATGGCACGCCGATACCGGTGCTTAAAACGGTTCGGCAGGTGGTGATCAATGGGCGGCGGCAGTTGATCGAGAGTGTGGTGGATATCAGTGAGCTCAAGCGCCTGCAGGAACAGGTAATCCTATCCCAGAAGATGGAGGCGATCGGTCAACTGGCTGGCGGGGTGGCTCATGATTTTAACAATATCCTGCAAGTGATCATGGGGTATGCGGAAGTGATCAAGCGCAATATCTCGAAGTCTGATCCTTGCGCGGATGGGATTGAGAATATCTATCAAGCCTCACAGCGGGCAGCCATGTTGACGCGACAATTGTTGGTGTTCAGTCGGCGGCAGATGGTGGTGTCAACGGTGCTGGAGATGAACCAGGTGGTCGAAAATGTGCGCGCCCTGATTGAGCACCTGGTGGGGGCGGATATCCAGATTGATATTCGGTGCCCGCCTCAACTCCCTCAGGTTTTTGCGGATAGCAGCCAGCTTGAACAGTTGCTTTTGAATCTGGTTGTTAATGCGAGGGATGCGATGCCGTCCGGCGGGTCGTTAGTCATTTCCGCTGGACAGGTTGTCCTGAATGAGGAGCAGGCGTCGATGATGTCAGGAGCCCGGGAGGGAAACTTTGTCACCGTTTCAGTGGCGGATACCGGAGTGGGCATGGATTTCGATGTTATGAATCATGTCTTCGAGCCGTTTTTCAGCACGAAAGTGGTGGGGCATGGGAGTGGCCTTGGTCTGTCGGTGGCCTATGGGATCGCAAAACAGCATAACGGGTGGGTACATGTCGAGAGCGAGAAGGGGAAGGGCTCAACCTTTACACTTTACCTGCCGGCACGTGATGGTGACAAGATGCTGACGGCAGCGGAATCCTCTTCGGGTTTGGAGGGGAAGGGTGAGTCGATTCTGCTGGTGGAAGATGAGTCAGAGGTGCGTGTGCTCGCGGCGCGTGTGCTCGTGTCTGCGGGATATAATGTCGTGGCGGTGGGAAACGTCGCCGAGGGGGAGGCGGCCCTCCGCAAGCAGGGGGCTCACTTCGATGTGGTGTTCAGTGATGTGGTGTTGCCGGATGGAAACGGTGTCGAGTTGGTCGAGAAGGCGCTGATCCGCAATCCCGGGATGGCCGTATTGATCAGTAGCGGCTATACGGATGAGCGTTCCCGGTGGCAGACGATCCAGAACCGTGGATTTCCATTTCTGGCAAAACCGCATTCGCCCACGCGTTTGTTGAGCGCCATCCGCGGAGTTTTGGCGGCGTCAAAAATCCCGTAGAGAAAAATAATTTATGTCGTTTGATAAAATACGAATTCGTGACCTTCGGGTCAGGTGCCGGGTGGGCGTCACTGCGCTGGAGCGGCGCCTACCCCAGGAACTTCTGGTGACGGTGACGATTCATGCGGACTTGCGGCAGGCCTGCCGGAGCGATAATTTGCAGCATACCATCGATTATAGTGTTTTGAAAAAAGCCATCCTGGCGGAGAGTGAAACAAAACCTTTCAAGCTGATCGAGCGGCTGGCCCAGCGGATTGCGGAACTGTCCCTGCAATCCCCTGTGGTGCAACAGGTGGATGTCCTGGTGCAGAAGCCGGGGGCGCTCAGGTTTGCGCTGTGCAGCGAGGTTGAAATCACGCGGCTGAGGGATGACGGTCAAGGAAAGCCATGAATAAGAAACGTGTAACTGTTCTGATTAGGGAATTGTTAAGGGAAATCGGTGAAGATCCTTCCCGCGAAGGGTTGATCAAGACTCCGGAACGTGTGGCGGCCGCCTATGATTTTTTGACGTCCGGTTATCGGATGTCAGTGAAACATCTTGTCAATGGTGCCGTTTTTACTGTTGAAGCCAATAATATGGTGGTGCTTAAAAATATTGAGGTGTATAGCCTCTGCGAGCACCATATGCTGCCATTTTTCGGGCGGTGCCACATCGGCTATATTCCCCGGAAGAAGGTTTTGGGCGTCAGTAAATTGGCTCGAATCGTGGATTGTCATGCGCGTCGGCTCCAGATTCAGGAACGGCTGACCGCTCAGATTGCCCATGATATTATGGATTATATCAAGCCGGAGGGCGTCGGCGTGGTCATGGAATGCCGCCATCTCTGCATGATTATGCGGGGGGTGGAAAAACAGGATTCTGTCATGACAACCTCGTCCGTTCTGGGAAGTTTTCACAGCGATTCCTCCACCCGTGCCGAGTTTTTGAGCCTGATCCGGTAGTGTATGAGCAGGCAGAAAACGATCATTTTTCTCGGTGACGGCATGGCTGATGAACCGATGGCGGAACTCGGCGGAAAAACTCCGTTACAGGTGGCGCGCACGCCGGGGATGGACCGAATTGCCCGGGAGGGGCGGTCGGGCACTTTGTTGACTTTGCCTGCCGGTTTCCCAACCAGCAGCGAGGTGGCCAACATGTCGGTACTGGGGTGTGATCTGCCGGTGGAATACTGCGGACGTGGCGCGTTGGAGGCGGCGGGGCGGGGAATCCCTTTGGGCCCGGACGACCTTGCCTTTCGGGTCAATCTGACAACCGTTGATCAGGGTGTTCTGCGTGATTTTTCCGGCGGCCGCATTTCCTCCCCTGATGCAGCACTTTTAATCCAGGCCCTGAATGAGCATCTGGGCAGCAGCAAAATCCGCTTTCACACCGGGCTGAGTTACCGCAATATTTTGATCTGTTCCGGTCCTGAGTTCACCGCGCAGGTCAAGACGGATAAGCCGGACGATAATCACGGCCAGCAAGTGGCGGAACACCTGCCGTCTGCCTTGAGTCCGGATGGCGAGGTCACGGCGGCGGTGTTAAGGCGGTTGATCGCTGAAGCTACGGCGGTGCTGACGATTCATCCCGTGAATCAGCGGCTGCTGGCCGAGGGGCACGCGATGGCAAATGGGATATGGCCCTGGAGCGGCGGGCGGGCTGGTGCGCTCAAGAAGCTCAGGGATAAATTCGGAATTACGGGGGCCGTGATTTCGGCGGTGGATGTGATTACCGGATTGGGCCGATGCCTGGGGCTGGATATCGTGCCGGTTCCGGGGGCGACAGGGTATATTGATACCAATTATGAAGGCAAGGGTGCGGCCGCGGTGGAGGCCATCAAAACGCATGATTTTGTTTATCTGCATCTGGAGGCCATTGATGAGGTCTCCCATGAGCAGAACCTGGCCCTCAAGATTAAGGCCATTGAGGATTTTGATGCGCGAATCATCTGCCCGGTGATGGCCGCAGTGGGCCCGGATGCCAATTATGCGGTATTGCCCGATCATCCCGTTCCGATCCGGCTGGGAAAACACACCCGCACTCCGGTCCCCGTGTCCGTGCGTATGGCCGGGATGCCCCCTGATGGCATTACGGAGTTCAATGAAGTGGATTGTCCCCGTGGTAGTCTTGGGGCGATGCAAGGGGATGCTCTGATGAGGATCCTGTTCGGCCCACAGCGATGAAGGCTATTGGTTTCTCAGGGCATTGAGCAGTGGGGCGCGGAGGGCGATCCGGGTGGCGAGCAGGAGCCAGATAACCTGGAAGAGGAGCATGCCGCAGATGATAACAGTCAGGGCCACCCAATGAAGGCTGTCTCCCGGAGTCTGAAGCGCGGGCCAGATTGCCGCCAGTGAGGCCGTTATTCCTGTTATCAGGCCTATTCCCAGAATGACGCCGTGTTCTGCCAAAACAACATTGATGACCTGACGTTCAGAATACCCTGTGGCGGTCAACAGGGCTAATTCGTTGCGGCGTTCTTGAATGTTGCGTAAAATAACAACCGTCATCCCGGCGCTGCCCAACAGTAATCCCAGTCCGCCCAGCACCAGAAACATGGCCATATAAGTGGCTTCCACACTGTAGAAGGATCTCAGACGCTCAGTCGTGGAGGTGAAGTTCGCCCCCCATTTGCCGAGTTTGAGCGTGAGCGCGTCTTTGATGCGGCGCTCGGAGTCGGGGGGGGTATCAATGAGAAACATGCGGGCGCCATTTTCGGAAGGATATTGAACGGCAAAGGCGTGGGCCGGGATCAGAATAGAACCTTGAAACACCGAGAGACGCATGGGAAGGGTGCCAACCAGCTTAACGCGGAACGGTTCGCCACGCTCGTTACGGAAAACCAGAATGTCCCCGTTTTCCTTTCCTGTTTTCGATTTCAGGCCCCATTGGGCGGTATTCGCATCACCCACCAATCCAGGTATGACTCCACCCGGCAGAGATTCGTCGAGCTGCCTCCAGATGCCGGGTCTCATGGTTCGGGGTTCAAATGCGCCACGCTTTCTGAAATCATCAGGATCAACGCCAATCAGGGTGGGGGACTGGGCGCGGTTGAGATTCAGGCAACTGGCATCATCGCCATCACGGACTTTCATGGAAACAATGTTTGTGACGTTCAACTTCAGGGCCGGGTCGAGTTGCATCATTTGCAGCCCCTCCGGGGTGTTCAAGGCGGCTTGAATCGGTAATGTCGAATGGCCGAATAGTGTAAAGCCGCCCGTGCCTGAGTCGCGACGGCTGGCGTTGTGTTCGATATTCTCCTGCATGGAAGATACGGCTATGACCAGAAAACAACCGCAGGCCAGCAAACTGGCAACCGTCAGACTGCGTGATTGTTGACGCCCCGCATTGCGCAAACCCAGCGTCAAAGGAGTGAGGCGGCCACCCGTCCGGGCCAGCCGTACCAATAAGAGGCGTGCGAAACCCAGGAGTGAAATTAGAAGCAGGCTTCCTGCGCCGAAGAATATGGGGGCTGGGTTGTGCTGTTGCTCCTGGGTGGCAAAAGCGATTAGCCCAAAAACAATGAGGACTCCTGTATAAGAGAAAACCGTCAGCCGCCGCACTCCTGAAATCGTTCTTTTGGGAGGTCTCACTTCCTCGCCGGAAAAAAGATCACGCGCGGATCTGGCTGTCTGCCGCTGTATTGTCAGGAGCAGGGACCCCATTGCGAAAACAAAACTTAGAAGAGCGCCCGTTACCATTGTGGAGGACGTGGCGTGATACTGGATTTCTGCCCTGGCTACTGCCCCCTGCCAATAATGGCTAAGGCTCCAGATCAGTGTCTGGGTATAAAAAGTACCGAACAGCGTGCCGATAACTGAACCTGCGAGGGCGATCAAGATGCATTCCTGAATCCATAACCGGCGGATCTGGCCTGGCTGAAAGCCTACGGACAGCATTAAGCCGGTTTCTGCAGAACGCTGTTGGATCCCAAACGCAAAAAGCAGGCCGGTCAGCATCAGACTGGCGACGATCAAAAAAAGGCTCATCCCTAAAAATAGCTGTCCGAAATCCATGGCCTCAGAGGCGGCCTTGAGGGCGGCTTGGCGGATCGGCAGAAAGGTGAAGCCAAGTTCGGCGGGATTAAGATGCTGCAAAACGGTCTCCGCAATGGCCTCCGCCCCATCTTCATTGGCGCGGAACCGAATGGCCGTAAGGTTGCCGAAGCGGTTGGCCCACATTTCCTGCCCTGCCTTCAAGGTGACAATCGCTTTTGGGGTGGCGCGATAAGCATTCCAGTAGGCTTCGTTCGCGGGGTCTTCAAGCTTGTCCTTCTGCATGGGCATTCCCACATTCCAGTCGGCACATTTTCCGGCTTCGGTTAACCCGGGGAATTTCGGCCCCAACTCCTTTTCTCCGGCGAAGTCATCCATGGATGCGATGCGTTGAATTTTTAAAATCCGGTTCGTTTCCATGAATTTATTCAATGCTCCGAATTCAAAGTAAGTTAATTTCACCGCATCGCCCGGGTTGGCGGCGAGCTGATCGGCCAGCCAGCGGTTAATGATGATTCCGTCATCCGGCATGTCCGGAGGAACCAGGCCGAGCGCCTGGTCCGTGGAGGGTGCCAGGGCGACGATGAAGGAGTAAGGGGTTTCCCTGATGGGGTTGCCGTTAGTTCGGGAGATGGAATTGACTAGATAGGTCAGTGCTCCCACAGATTTGGTCATGTCGGCCAATGCGGCGCCGATAGGCGGGTCCATGAAAATCCGGTCACATTCGAGTTGAAAGAGACGTCCGCCGTCAACCGTTCTTAACGTCAGGCCGGCATCAGCGAGTTGACGGACTTTGCGAATAGCCTGATTCAGGATTTCAGCCGTTTGATTCGTGCTCCCGCAAGCCAGCAGGAGATTGGCTTGATGATTTACCCCTGCGGATTGTTGCAGACTTGGCAGGCGGACGAAGACGGTGAAGGGAATTTGCTGATTGGCGGCCAGATTGAAGCGGCCTAATTGCTGATCCCCGACAATATCCTCAACCATGAATGTCGCCCTAAGTGTGTCGTTTTTCTCCTGGGCTGAGAGTGGGGCGTCCCGTGAAACCGGGGAGGGTTTGCTGAAGCGGATGGATAATTGATCCCCGCGCCGGAGTTTAAGTTCATGGGCCAGCTTTTCATTAATGGCAATGCCATCAGGCGTGAGGGTTGGTTTGGAGCCTGTAGCAAAGCTCCAGAATGAGTCCGTTACACCCAGTATCTGAATGTCGTTAATTTGCCGTGGCTCAGCGCCGGGGGGCTTTGTGTTCAGGGCAATTCCGCGGAAGAAAAGGGCCGGGGATACTGTGACGCCAGTCTCTGCCTGCAAACGGTCGGCAAGGTCTGCCGGGAAAAAACGGCCCCGACTTTCCATGCCCCACTCAATGTTCCCGAGACGAAGCAGGGCCGATTGCTGGAGACTGAATTTGATTGAGTCCCCGACCAGCAAGGCCCCGGCCAGGACGGCGGCGGCCAGGATGGCGCCAGATAAGATCAGCGCATGAGACCGCCAATAGAAGAATATGCTTCGGAAGGTGAGTTTAAGAAGCGTCATGTTATCCCGATATCAGTTGGCCGTCGATCAGTTCATACATCCTGTCCATGCGTCTGGCCAGCGACAGTGAGTGGGTGACCACGATGAGTGTTGTGCCTTCCTGCTTGTTCATCGTGATCAGGAGTTCCGTCAGGCGTTCGGCACCGGAATGGTCAAGTGACCCGGTGGGCTCATCGGCCAGCAGCAGGCGGGGGCGATTGATCATGGCCCGGGCAACGGCCACCCTGAGTTGTTCGCCTACGGACAACTGGCCTGGCCGGTGATCGAGACGGGGGGAGAGGCCGACCTGCTCAAGCAGGTCCCGCGCCCGCTGTTCCGACCCAAACGGATTCCGGTTCACCAGCACAGGCACCAGTACATTTTCGAGTACATTGCATTGCTTCAGCAGGTGGTGCATCTGAAAGATCATCCCGATCTTTTCGTTCCTGATCCTGGCCTGTTCCCGAACGGACAGGAAATTGAGATTAAGGCCATCGAGCAGTACTTGGCCTGAAGTGGGGGTGTCCAGCGTGCCGATGATATTCAGCAGGGTGCTTTTCCCCGAGCCGGATGGACCGACAATGGCGAGAGTTTCTCCGGCATTCACCCTCAGGGTGATATCCTTTAATACCTGCAGCCCGCCCGGCGTTGGCGCAGGATAGGTTTTGCTTATCTTCTCAAGGTGCAACAGGGGTTTTGGTGTATTCATTTTTGTTGATAAAGGATAATGAACCCGTCATCGGTTCCTGCAATCACTTTCCCATTTGCTATCGCCGGAGGGGATAGTGCATCGCAGGGTTTGTCAGACCACAGCGTCTGGCCATTTTCCAGATTCAATAACGAAAGCGTCCCGCCGGAAGTTACCACGATCGAATTTCCCGCCACCACGGGGGAGGTTGGACTGCCTTGTGTGGCGGCCTTCCAGAGCATCTTGCCGTCCGCCCGGTTCAGGCAATAAATGAATCCATCACTGGAGCCGGCCAGCACCCGGTTTGATGTGATGGCCGGGGTGGTGAAAATTTCACCGCTTGCCACCTGATTTGCCCATAGGAGTTTGAAAGTGGTGGCGTCGGCACACAGGATGGAGCCATCACGGGTGCCTGCATACACGCGGGGTCCCTCAATGGCCGTTCCGCCGGCCATGGGGCCATGTTCGTAGAACTCGGTTCTGGCAAGCAGGGTGCCCGTGAGCGGGGAAATGAAATGCAGGGCGGCATCGCAGGCTCCAAACACAATGCATCCATGGCCGACGGCAGGGGATCCATCGGAACGCCCGCCGGGGGTGGAGGCCCATAACACGCGCCCCGCTGTCAGTTCAATACGCGACAGGCTGCCATTATTCCGGGAGAGTGCGAGTGCGGTGAAGTCATTTGTTCCTTCCGGTTCAAGCCAGTTGATGGCTCCGTAAATATCCTCGCCGATTTTGATTTTCCACTTAAGCGTCCCTGTCCCGGCGTCGAAAGCATAGAGCTGGCCTTTGTCTGTTCCGGCAAGGAGGAGGCGGTCGATGCGGAGGGGGGGCGTGGAAAACGATTCCTGCTGGGGTTGGCGGGGTAAGGCGGTAGTCCAGCGTTTAACGCCGTCCATGCCCAGAGCGATGGCCTCGCCACGATCGGTTACTGTGAAGATGACTCCATCGCAAACAATGGGAGGCTGAGATACCGGGGCTCCAACTTTGTAGCGCCAGCCAACAGACAGGGCTTGTGGCAGGGGTGAGGACGAGATGCCCCGCAGGCCGGCGTCGCCGTGGTAGATCGGCCAATGGGGTGACTGAGGTAGTGGTGCCGCGCTGCATAACAGGCACGATGTCAGTAGGACGGACGCGATCGCCAGGCATTTTTTGTAAACGGCGAGGATGTTTTCGGCGGTGCGGTTGATGTTAAATTTATGGCGGACATTCTCGCATCCGGTGTGCCCCAACCGCTGTGCCGCTTTGGGAGCCAGGAGCAAGCCTTCCAGTGCCCGTGTGAGGCCAGCCGGATCCGATGGGTCGTAGCAAATGCCCCCGCCCGTCGCCTCGATGATTTCCGGGAAGGCGCCGATGCGAGGCTGAATTACCGGAACGCCGCAGGCCAGTGCTTCGAGGATGAACATGCCGAAGGACTCGGGATGCGGCATGGGTACTGACAATACGGAGAGAGACTGCAGAAATTCCAGGCGTTGTTCCCGGGCGAGGCCATCGTAGAATTCGACATCGTCCAGCATCCCCTGCGCAATGAGTTTGGAGCGCAAGCGCTGCAGAAATGGAATATCATCCGGCGTTTTACCGCCCATGATCTTGAGTTTGAGTGATTTTAACGGGGTGGTTTGTTTGAGTTGGATGAAGGCGTCGAGCAACACTTCCAGGCCCAGCGAGGCGGTCATCTTGGAGAGATAGCCGATGACCGGGCTTTCCGGGGGAGTGGGCGCCGGTCCGTATTGGCCGGGTGAGATCCCGATCGGGATTTCATGGAATCGATCAGAAGCAACACCTTTCAGCCGTTTTTGCATGAGAAGGCTGTAATAATGGCTGACGGGTAGGAAGGAGGCAATGTCACGGGCTTTTTCCGCCATAATTTCCCAGGCGACGGCGGCGGAATCCGGATCCATGGAGTCAATCCATGAATCTTCATCCTGGAGCGTACACACGACGGGGACATTCAATTCCCGCCTGATGCGGCCGGCTAGGCCCAGCAGGAGTGCGTTGGACAGGTGTACGACATCCGGCTTGGCCTGGGTGGACAGCCACGACATCAGGTGATCGAGTTCGGCCTTTTGCCCGCCATTTTCGCCCCGCAGGACTGACAGGGTCATCTCTTCGAGTCCGTGGGCGCGGGTGGTGCCTGATTTTTTAGCAACCCAGCGGAGTAATCGGCGCGAGTCCAGGAGGCGTTTCAGCCAGCGCGGGGCTCTATTCAGGACGGGGAAATGCTGGGCCAGGTAGACGCCTACGGCGCCATAAAACACCGGCACCCCGGCGGAACCCAATTCCTCGCCCTCGGAGAAGAGGGGCAAATACATGGGAATCAGGACAACTTCATGGCCCAGCGCCCTGAGTTCCATGATCAATTCCTTGTCGCGCATGCAGTTCTGGCAATAGAATACATCCGCCGTGCCAGGGATAATGTGGACCACCTTCATTTGCGGGAGTGTAGGGGAAAGCCTGCGGGGAGGTCAAGATGAGGGGCGGGGAAAGTCTTACCGTTGCCAAGTGGAAAAGGAATCGGTACAGTAAATGAACTTTTTCGGGATTGGGAGGATTTGCTATGGCTTTGAAATGGAATTGGGCGGAACAACGGGAGCGCAAGGCTTTTGTGGCGCTGCAAGATGGAACGATTTTACGGGGGTATTCGGTCGGTGCTCAGGTGGATGCTTATGGTGAGGTTGTGTTTAATACCGGGATGGCCGGGTATCAGGAAATTCTGAGTGATCCCTCGTACAGTGGTCAATTCGTGACCATGACATATCCGGAGATCGGCAGTACCGGCATGAATCAGGCCGATATGGAAAGCCGCCAGCTGTTTGCCAACGGATTCATCATTCATGACATGAATATCCCGAGCAACTGGCGGTCGGATGGCTCGGTTCCGGAGTATCTGGCGAAGTGGTCCATCCCGGCCATTGCCGGAATTGATACCAGGGCCCTCACGTCGCGGCTCAGGATGGAAGGAACCCAGCGTGGCTTTATGAGCGTCTCGGGGAAGGTGAATGAAGCCGACGCTATTCGAAAAGCCAGGGAGTGGGGCGGGCTGGACGGTCAGGACTACGCCGCTAAAGTCTCCTGCAAGAAGACCTATCAGTGGGATCCTGATGAATCGCTGTCCCGGAGCTGGGGCATTGCGGGCGAATTACCCAAGGCCGATTTTAAAATTGTGGCGTATGATTTCGGGATCAAGTGGAACATCCTTCGGAGTCTGCGCCGGAATGGCATGGACGTGACGGTGGTGCCGGCCCAGACGCCTGCGGACAAGGTTATGAAGTTGAAGCCCGATGGTGTTTTTTTCTCCAATGGGCCGGCTGATCCGGCGGCGGTTACCTATGCCATTGATGCGGCGCGTGAGCTGTTGGGCAAGGTGCCGTTGATGGGGATATGTCTCGGACATCAGATTTTGGGGCTGGCCTGTGGCGGCAAAACCTACCGGCTCAAATTCGGGCATCACGGGTGTAATCATCCCGTGAAGAATCTGCGTACGGGAGCGGTGGAGATTACCTCGCAAAACCATAATTTTTCGGTGGATCCGGCGTCATTGGATATGACCAGACTGGACGTGACGCATGTGAACCTCAATGATCAGACGGTGGAGGGCTTGTCGCACAAGAAAGAGCCGATGTTCTGTGTGCAGTATCATCCGGAATCCTCGCCGGGTCCCCATGACCCTTATTATCTGTTTACCCAATTTCGTGAATTAATTCGAAAGGCTTGAACGTTATGCAGGGTCACAATTGGATTGCCATTCTTGATTTCGGATCCCAGTACAGCCAGCTCATCGCGCGCCGGGTCCGTGAGCAGCGGGTGTATTCCGAGCTGCTTAAATTCAACATCACTGCGGCAGAACTGGCCGCGCGCAAACCCGCGGGTATCATCCTGTCGGGCGGGCCGGCCAGTGTTTTAGACAAGGGATCGCCCTTATGTGACCCGGCCATCTATGAGCTGGGTGTGCCGGTGCTGGGGATTTGCTACGGGCAGCAGATGACCGCCAAACTCATGAATGGGACCGTTAAACCGGGGCATGCACGTGAATACGGCAGTGCCCGGATCTCGGTGGTGGATTCATCCTCCCTGTTCCGCGCTCTGCCCTCGACCCTGGATGTATGGATGAGTCACGGCGACCAGGTTGAGCGCATGCCGCCGGGGTTTTCCGTGCTGGCCACAACGGATACCTGTCCGGTGGCGGCTATGGGAAATCCGGCGCGACGCATCTATGGGCTTCAGTTCCATCCCGAGGTGGTGCATACCCCGCAGGGGGCGACGATTCTCAACCGGTTTCTTTTTGATATCTGCAAGTGCCGGCCTGATTGGGAAATGGCCCAGTTCATCAAGGAGAGCGTGACGGCTATCCGTGAAAAGGTGGGGGATGGTCATGTTTTATGCGGGTTGAGTGGCGGTGTGGATTCCTCGGTGGTGGCAGCCTTGTTGCATCGCGCCATTGGTAAACAGCTACATTGTGTTTTTGTCGACAACGGGCTGGTGCGGGCGGGTGAAGCGAAGCAGGTTGAGGAGTTGTTCGGAAAGGCGTTCGGCATTGATCTGCATGTGGCGCATGCCCAGAAGCTGTTTTTGGACGGATTGAAGGGGATCACGGATCCCGAGCAGAAGCGAAAGGTTATTGGCAAGACCTTTATAGACGTATTTTCGGCGGAGGCCCGGAAATTCGGTGAGGCCGAGTTTCTGGCGCAGGGAACGCTTTATCCGGATGTTATTGAGAGTTCCTCTCCGTTGGGTGGGCCGTCGGTGACGATCAAGAGCCATCACAATGTGGGCGGGCTTCCCGAAGACCTGAAATTCAAGTTGATCGAGCCGGTTCGGGAGTTGTTCAAGGATGAGGTGCGGTTGCTGGGACGTGAGCTGGGGCTGCCGGGGTATGTGGTGGATCGCCAGCCGTTCCCGGGGCCCGGCCTTGCGGTCCGGATTTTGGGTGAGGTGACCGAGGAGCGTGTGACTTTGCTCCAGAAGGCGGATCTTCGGGTGCAGGAAGAAATGCAGAAGGATCCGATGTATGCGAAAATCTGGCAGTCCTTTGCCATATTGCTTCCCATTCAGACCGTGGGTGTCATGGGGGACAGCCGGACCTATGAAAATGTGGTCGCGTTGCGTATTGTGGAAAGTCAGGATGGCATGACCGCCGATTGGTCGCGGGTTTCTTATGATACGTTGGCCCGGATATCCACCCGCATTATTAATGAAGTGTCCGGCATCAATCGCGTTGTTTATGACATTAGTTCAAAACCGCCGGCAACCATTGAGTGGGAGTAAGTGGTAAAATGAAAAGAATAGCGTGTTCTGCTCTCTGCCTGTGCCTGGGTCTTGCGGCACAGGCCGATACCATGACCCTGAGAAACGGGCAGGTTGTCACAGGGCGTTTTATGGGATTCGCCGACCGGAGATTTGGATTCAAGCCGGAAAGTGGTCCGTTGATAACCGAGTATCCCGTTAATGTGAAATCCATTGTCCCGGAGGTTCCGCTTAAAGTGTCAGCGGAGTTGGTCCGCAGCCGTTACGAGGATGCTGAATTTCGCTCTTTTGATGACTACATTCTTCGCCTTGCCCGGGATGGCGAGGTGATTGAGGAGCGGGTGATTATGCTAAAGACGCTTACGGTGCGCCGCCCTCCTGAGCCCGTGTCCCCGCCGGTGCCGCCTCCATCAACGGAGGGGAGCGTTCCCGGCGGCATACTGAAACAGGGGGACGAGAGATCTCCATCTGATGTCCGCGAATGGCGGCGTTCAGGCAAGTGGCGGGAGGTCGCTGTAAAAAACACCTTGATTATCAGTAATGGTGAAGTCGTTGATATTGAAGAGTGCTTAAAAAAAGGATTCATCAATATCGTCCATTTCCATTATCCGAAAGCCCTGGCGAGTATTCGTGAGGGAAATTATGTTGAGGCGCTTGCTGCCAAAACCCAGAATCGGATCGTCATTCTCAAGGTTTTTGTGCCGGACTTCAAGGCGCCGATTTGTGAGGCACTGGCGATTAAATCACTGCCCCAGTTCTGGTTCTATAACACCCAGGGGCGATTGGTGAAAAAGCTGACGGACCGCTTTACAGAGGGAGACATTGATGAGGCGGTGAAACAGGCGCGGCGGTGACCAAAGTGGTGCGACTCCAGGTTGGTGTGTTGGGTGCCCGAGGAAAGAAGTTGTCAGAGGCCGAGATTGCATGAGAGAATGGTTCTGCCTGGGTAGACTTTATTCAGCAGGGTAATGTGCGATTGCGAGGGACTCCATGGCTCGTCAGAGTATAGACTGGGAAAAGATGTTTCGCGCACTTGAAGCTTATAGCAAGGAGCATAAAGACTGTCAGGTCCCTGCCAACTGGAAGAAAAACGTGCAACTTGGCCGTTGGGTGGCGATGCAGCGGTATCGACACAAGATCGGGGAACTCTCCAAAGCCCATGAAGCCCGTTTGACCCAGATTGGTTTTGTATGGTCGCCCGCGGAAAAAGTCTGGGACAGCATGTTTCACCGGTTGTTGAAATACAGGAAAAAGCACGGGCATTGTGATGTGCCGTCCTCGTGTCCGTCGGAGCCGGATCTGGCTAATTGGGTGGCTAATCAGCGACATCGCAAGAAGATGGGATCCCTGGTGGTTGAGCGGGTCCGGAAGTTGGAAGAGATCGGGTTTATCTGGTCGGTTTACGGGAAGCAACAGAGCGAGAAAGTGGCCGAAATAAAGCGCAAGCTGGCTCCTGTCAAGGAGGCTCTTGCTGAGACGGTTCCGGAAGAGCGCCTTTATCAGATTAGCGGCGAGTATATTCAATATAACGGGGTAGGTACGCCTCCTGCCAAGTTGGAGAAATATATTCAGCTCCATAATGGGAACTTTCCATCGTGTATTATTTTGCCCCGCACGCCATTGATTTTCAGGCTGGGTGGCAGTGATTCAGCCGGTATTCCAGCGCTCAAGGTCAAATGGAGCGGCAAGGGGCGGATTCCTGATGATGTTCTTGAGTACCTGAACGAGAATGGTGCTTTGCCACCGCATGGGCCTTGACGTATAAAAATGAAGACTAAGGGATACTATTTCTTCCGCACGCTTTGTGTGATGGTGTTCTTGCCGCTGGCGTTTATCGTGATCTATCCCTTCCTGTATGTGGTTCTGCCGGAGACGGCGGAAAGGCTGGCCGATCTCCCGCGCGACCTGGCTCTTTTTGTTCTGGGTGAGGCGGTCATCGTTCCGTTGTGCGGTGTGTGGTTTTATTTTCGGGTGCGACGCAATTTATCTAAACAAGGGGTCCAGGCGGCCTGTGATGTCCTTTGATCTGATTTTATGAGTGCGGTTTCCCATAGTTCCAGGATTTCAGACATTCTGCTGAGTCGCGGCAGTATGTCGGCCGATGCTCTGAAGCAGGCGCAGGAGCGGGCACAGGCATTTTCCCAGAGGCTTGAAAAATACCTGTTGGATAACTCGTTGATCACGCCGATGGAGGTGACGCTTTGTCTCGCCGAATATCTGCGGATGCCCCCCATCACATTGGCCCATTTTACGCCGAGTCCCCAACTTCTTGAAACGATTCCCGCTGATATATTGCGGAAACACCAAGCCATGCCGATCATGAAGATCGGTGGACTCCTGGTGGTGGCACTGGGTGATCCTTTTGATGTGATGGCGGTGGATGAGCTCCATGTGATTTCCGGGCTCCAGATCATGCCCTTGGTGGCGGGTGAAAAGGATATGCAGGAGGCTCTGGTCAGGGCCCTGGCCCCGGCGGAGACGAGCAACATTGATCTCGAAGATATCATGCGGGATTCCGATGCTGATATCGAGGTCGGGAAAGAGGATAAGCAGGAGCTCAGTCTTGAGGAAATGATGGAGAGCGCCGAAGGGGCGCCCGTCATCCGGATGGTGAACATGATGCTGGTGGAAGCGTTGCGGACGAAGGCCAGTGATATTCACATTGAGCCCCAGGAAAAGACCTTGCGGCTCAGGTATCGGATTGATGGCTCCCTGAGAGAGCGTCCGAGCCCCCCGAAGAGTTATCAGCCGGCGATTATTTCCCGTATCAAGATCATGTCCGATATGGATATTGCGGAACGGCGCATCCCGCAGGACGGTCGCTTCCGGATCAAGGCGCTGGGCAAGGAAGTGGATATCCGGGTGAGTGCGCTGCCCTCCATTCATGGGGAGAAGATTGTTATGCGCGTTCTTGATAAGAGCGCCCTTTTCCCCAGTCTGAGCGGGTTGGGTCTTGAGGAGCATGCCGCCGCCGCGTTTGCCTATGCGATCACCCAGCCCCACGGGATCATTTTGGTGACGGGGCCCACCGGGAGCGGAAAAACGACGACTCTGTATTCCTGTCTGCAGGAATTAAACAAGGCCGATGTGAATATCGTGACGTGTGAGGACCCCGTTGAGTATCAGTTGGCGGGAGTCAATCAGGTTCAAGTGAATGCGGTGGGTCTGACGTTTGCCGCCGCTTTGCGTTCCATCCTGCGGCAGGATCCTGATATCGTGCTGGTGGGTGAAATTCGTGACGGGGAAACGGCCGAAATTGCGGTTAAGGCGGCCCTTACCGGACACTTGGTGCTCAGCACGCTTCATACGAATGATGCGGCCGGAGCGATTACCCGGTTGATTGATATGGGGATTCCTCCTTTTTTAATGGCGTCGTCCATGATTCTGTCCCAGGCGCAACGACTCTTCCGTAAACTTTGCACCACCTGTCGGACGCAGGTTGCCTTGCCGCTGGACGTGCTTAAAGCCAATCGGATCGATCCGGAATTCTTCAGGGATCCCAACAGTTCGGGGGGTGAGGGCTTCGTCCCTGTCTTTAAGGCGGTTGGGTGCCCCAAATGTAATGGTTCAGGCTACAAGGGACGGGGAGCCATCATGGAGGTGTTGCCGGTTACCGAACGCATCAAGCAATTGATCATGAAAGGTGGAACCAGCGGGGAAATTCGTGAGGCGGCACAAGCGGAAGGGATGCTGACGTTAAAGGAAGCCGGACTGAAAAAGGTAAAAGATGGCGTGACCTCTCTTGAGGATGCCATGGAGCTTACAGGCGGTGAATAAAGTCCGAAGGGAGATGAGGGGATGAGTCCGTTGCTGCGTTCAGGTGGAACAGGAAAGCCTGCCATGCCGGGGGGGGCAGCGCCCAAAGCGGCAGCTCAACTGCCGGGGACGGCGAATAATGGGGCCAAGAAGCCGGTAGCCGCTCAAGTGATCCAGTCAGCCCGGAAAGGCGTGGGGAAAGTCCGGGGCGCGAATGTCATTGTTAGCAAGGACATCGCTCCTTTTTCCCGGCAAATGGCGGCCATGTTGTCGGCAGGCATGCCCATCGTGGCGTCACTTGAAACCTTGGAAGAGCAGGCGGCTAATCCCAATTTCAAGTTGGTCATAGCTTCATTGAAACGGAATATTGAAGGGGGATCTTCCTTCTCCGAAAGTCTCCAGCAGATTCCGGATGTGTTTGACGTGCTATATGTGAATATGGTTCGGGCGGGTGAGCAGAGCGGGCAGTTTGCGGAAACCATGCGACGGATCGGGGATTTGCTTGAGGCCACGGCGCGCCTGCGTCGCAAAGTGAAGTCTGCGATGACCTATCCGGTTGTTGTGCTTTCCCTCTCCCTGGTTATCGCTACCGGCATGATTATTTTCATTGTGCCTGTTTTCGCCGGCATGTTCAGTGATTTCGGCGGGAAATTGCCGGCGCCGACCCAATTTCTGGTGAACTTGAGTGAAGGTGCCAAAAAGTATGCCATTGTGATTATCCCGGGGATTATGCTGTCTGTCTGGGGTTTCAAGAAGTGGAAGAAAACAGCGGCGGGAGCCTGGAGCATGGATCGGATGACCTTGAAGGCGCCGGTATTCGGGTTGCTGGTGCAAAAGGTTGCGGTGGCGCGCTTTGCCCGGACCCTCAGTCAGTTGGTTCAAAGCGGGGTCCCGATATTGAACGCGTTGGAAATTGTGGCAAAGGCCGCCAACAACCTTGTGATTGAGGCGGCCATCATGGATGCCCGTAAGGCCGTTGAGCATGGTGATACGCTTTCATCGGGTTTGGAAGGCAAGGAATGTATTCCGAAGCTGGTGGTGCGTATGCTGGCGGCGGGCGAGAAAACAGGAAAAGTTGATGAGATGCTGGCCAGTGTGGCGGATACCTACGATGATGAAGTGGAGGCCATGCTGGCTTCCCTGACCTCCCTTTTGGAGCCGTTGTTGATGGTGTTCCTTGGGGTGGTTATTGGTGGGATTGTGGTTTGCATGTTCCTCCCGATTTTCAAAATGGTGGACGTGATCAAATAGATGTATATTCATGGGAACGGTTCAGAAAACCATACTCTACGAAAGCCACATCAAGCTTGGCGCCCGCATGGTGGACTTCAGCGGTTGGACTATGCCGGTGCAATATGATGGAATCCTGGCGGAGCACCACCGGACCCGGACCGATGTGACCATGTTTGATACCTGCCACATGGGGCGGTTCCGCCTGACGGGGCGGGGATCACTGGAGGCGCTTAATCGTTTGCTGACGACCGATGTAGGCGCCATCAGGGACGGGCAATGCAAATATGGCTTTCTGCTCCGGGAGGATGGCGGGATTATGGATGACCTGATCACCTACCGCTTCAATGCTGAAGACTGGATGATTGTGGTGAATGCCGGAACGCAGGCCAAGGATCGTGAATGGATACAAGATCGTTTGCCGGCGGGCGTCGGGTTCAAGGATGTTTCCGGCACAATGGCCAAGATTGATGTCCAGGGCCCGAATGCCCTGGCCTGTGTCAGCGAAGTGTGTGGAGTGGACATGGCATCGCTTGGGTATTTCCGGTTTATAACGTTTAATTATGGTGGCGAGGCTGTTGCGAGTCGAACCGGTTATACTGGTGAAAAAGGGGTTGAATTGTATGTGGCTGCGCCGCGTATGGTGGAGCTGTGGGGTCGCTTTCTGGCGGCTGGCGTGAGGCCCGCCGGACTTGGTGCGCGTGATACCTTGAGACTCGAGGCCGGGCTTCCGTTATACGGGCATGAACTGTCAGAAGAGGTCACGCCAGTGGAAGCCTCCATGATGCGTTATGTCACAAAGTCTTCCGCATATGTGGGGCGTGACGCCGTGATGCAGCATCAGGCGCAGGGACCGGCGAAGGTGCTGGTCGGCTTTAAGATTGAAGGGCGACAATCGGCCAGGGCCGGTCAGCCCGTGATGATGAATGGCCGGCAGGTGGGGACGGTGACCAGCGGGTCATTTGGTCCAACCCTGCAGGCGGCGGTTGGGTTTGCGAGTATTGAAAGTGCGTGTTCCGCCTTGGGGATCCGGTGTCAGGTGGATACAGGCCGCGCGATGTTAGAGGCGGTTATTGTGAAGACCCCCTTTTATAAGGCGGTTTAAATGTGTAAAGTTGCTCAAGACTTCAATTGGAGGAAACGAGAGCATGGGCGCCAATAACGTATATTTTACAAAAGATCACGAGTGGCTGAGCGTGGAGGGTGATGAGGCGACGGTGGGAATTACCGAGCACGCCCAGCAGGCGTTGGGCGACATCACCTTTGTGGATCTCCCGAAGGTCGGGAAAGTGGTCAATGCTCATGATCCGCTGTTGGTGGTGGAGTCTGTCAAGGCGGCAAGTGATGTTTTCGCGCCTGTGGCCGGTACGGTCAGTGCCGTGAATGAGAAGCTGACCGCTTCTCCTGAACTGATTAATCAGGCGGCGCAGACTGCTGGCTGGCTCTGCAAGTTGAAGCCTTTCACCCCGGCGGTGAACGAGCTTATGACGGCGGAGCAGTACGAGGCTTTCCTGCAGGAGAATTGAGATGCCGTATATTCCAACCACGGAGCGTGATCGGACAGCGATGCTCCAGGCCATCGGGGTTACCGATGTGGCCGCGCTGTTTGCGGATGTGCCAGCATCCGTGCGCATCAGTGGTTTGAACCTGCCGCCCGGGCGGAGCGAGGTGGAGGTGTATGAATACCTGAACCAGATGTCCCACCGTAATACTCATGATCTGATCGGATTTCTGGGCGGGGGCTACTATGATCATTTTATCCCTGCCTGCGTCGATGCCCTGGCGTCGCGCAGCGAGTTCTATACTGCCTATACGCCGTATCAGCCGGAAGCCTCGCAGGGAACCCTGCAGGCGATTTTTGAATACCAGACGGCGATCTGCCGGATCACCGACATGGAGGTTGCCAACGCTTCCCTGTATGACGGCGGGACGGCCTTGTACGAGGCGGCCATGATGGCGATACGCCTGACAGGGCGGCGCAAAATTCTTTTGGATAGCGGGGTCAACCCTATCTATCGCAACATCTTATACAGTTATACGCGGAACCTGTCGGTTGATTTTGTTGAGATACCGGCGATCCATGGCCAGAGTGACCGGGAGCGTATTACCGCGGCGCTGGATGACAAGACGGCCGCCATTATCCTGCAGAATCCGAACTTCTTCGGGGCTGTGGATGATTTTGCAGATGTGATTGAAGCGGCCCACCAGCAGGGATGCCTGTCGGTGATGTCGGTCTATCCGGTTTCCCTTGGCCTGTTAAAAACGCCCGGCCAGATGGGGGCGGACATTGTAACTGGTGAGGGGCAGAGTCTCGGTTTACCGTTGTCGTTTGGCGGCCCGTATCTTGGATTTATGGCGACCCGCATGGCGCATGTCAGGAAAATGCCGGGACGGCTTGCCGGCGCCACGAGGGATGCCAATGGGCGGCGCGGCTTTGTGCTGACCCTGCAGGCGCGTGAACAGCATATCCGCCGTGAGAAGGCGATGTCGAATATCTGCTCCAATGAGGCGCTTTGCGCCTTGCGGGCCTTGATTTATCTTTCCTGGCTTGGGAAAGGCGGATTCAAAGATCTTGCCCATATTTGCGCTCAGAAGGCCGAATATGCCAAAACGCGGTTGAGCGCCATTCCGGGTGTGGAGGTTAAGAAAAGTGCGCCCACATTCAATGAGTTTACCATTGAGTTACCTTGTGATGCCAGTGATGTGGTGTCGCGGATGATTGACCGCGGATTTGCCGCCGGCTTCCCGTTGGGCCGATATTACAAGGGCATGGAGAACTATCTTTTGGTCGCCGTCACCGAAAAGCGGACGAGGGAGCAGATCGGCCTCTTTGCCGAAGCGCTGGAGGGCGTGCTATGAGTCTATTAATTTATGAAAAATCGGCTCCGGGGCGCAGGGCCGCCAATCTGCCCCGCTTGACTCCCGTGGAGGCGGCGGTGAAGGTGCGGATTCCTGCAAAATATTTCCGCGAAAAAGAGGCGGAATTGCCGGAACTGTCGGAGTTGGATGTGGTCCGGCATTTCACCCGTCTTTCGCTGAAAAATTTCAGCATTGATGCGAACATGTACCCGCTTGGATCATGTACAATGAAGTATAACCCCAAAATCTGTGAGCGCGTGGCTTCGCTGGAAGGGTTTTCCTCGTTGCATCCCCTGTTACCACAGCTTCGTGGCGGTGGGATGTTGACCCAGGGTGCGTTGGAAGTTCTGCACGAAACGGAACGATGGCTGGGTGAGATTGTTGGAATGGATGCCTTCACCCTGCAGCCCATGGCCGGTTCGCATGGCGAGTTGACCGGAATGATGCTGGTGGCGGCCTATCATCATGATCGGGGGAATCGGAAGACCAAGGTGATTATTCCAGATTCCGCGCATGGCACCAATCCCTCCAGTGCCGCCATTGCCGGCTATTCCGTAGTCACTATCCCAACCAATGCGGAGGGCGGGGTTGACCTTGCAAAATACGAAGCGGCCATGGACGGTGAAGTGGCGGCCGTCATGTTGACTTGTCCCAATACCCTGGGTTTGTTTGAGCGTGACATCCTCAAGATTGCCGAGTTGGCGCACCAGCGGGATGCCTTGCTTTACTATGACGGCGCCAACCTGAACGCGCTTTTGGGACAATGCCGCCCCGGCGATTTGGGGTTTGATGTTGTGCATGTCAATCTGCACAAGACGTTTGCCACGCCGCATGGGGGCGGAGGACCGGGGGCGGGGCCGGTCGGGGTGAAAGCCAGGCTGATTCCTTATCTCCCCACGAGTATTGTGGTGAAGCGTGAGGACGGGTCATATGCGCTGGAATACGATCGGCCAAAAAGTATTGGCTACATTTCTTCATTCTACGGAAACTTTGCCATCATCTTGCGGGCCTACGCTTATATGCTACTATTGGGCCGGGAAGGAATGCGACGGGTCAGTGAAAACGCTGTTTTGAATGCCAATTATATTCAGGCGCGCCTGAAGGCCCGTTATGCCCTTGCCGTGGATCGGGCCTGTATGCATGAGTGTGTCTTCAGCGCTTCACGCCAGGTGGAACATGGTGTACATGCCTTGGATGTGGCCAAGGCCTTGCTGGAACGGGGCTTGCATGCCCCCACCATTTATTTTCCAATGGTGGTTAAAGAGGCATTGATGATCGAGCCGACTGAGACCGAATCCAAGGAGCAGATGGATGAGTTGATCGATGCGATGCTAGAAATTGCTGAGGCGGCGGAACGTGATCCGGCCAAGTTCCAGGCATTGCCGCAAAACACCACGGTGGGCCGGTTGGATGAAGTCAAGGCGGCGAGGGATATGTGTTTTAAGGCATGACTATGAACAAACCGACTGATGCAGATGATATTTCGAAAAGCCTTGCGGGAATTAGAGTCCTGGTGGTGGATGACGATGAAATCATTCGACTTCTCTCACAACGCGTCTTGATGTCGCGGCAGGCTGCGGTCGAAGTGGCCGAAAATGGCCGCTCGGCTTTGCAGATTCTGCTCCGGCAGGATTTCGATCTGGTACTGGTGGATCTGCGGATGCAGGAGATGGACGGCATTACCTTCATCCAGGAGGCCCGTAATATCTGGCCCTGGCTGGGATTTGTGATCATGACGGGCTTTATGGATGATGTGTCCGCCGATCTCTCCTCCGAACTTGGGGTGACGCGTGTTCTTGCCAAACCGGTGAAGCCGGACAAGCTCTGTCAGGTTTTGCTGGAGGAATATAATGAGCGGCGAGCGGGGTCGGGCAAGGCCAACCCCGGCATGGAGCAGCATCAGCGGCAGTTGCGGATGTTGGGGCCCCTGGGGGAAATGGCACTGGCGTCGGGAACATTTGTCGCAGCCTTGCAGGACTTGAGCGAAGGGCTTGGCGAATTGTTGAATTGTGATGTTGCCGGGTTGCTGGGCTTTTCCGAGGGACAGAGTGTGGTCGTGCTGACTGCGCAGAATGCGGTGGCGGAGTCTTTTCTTTCCAAATGTCACCAGGAAATGGTGTCGCGTTATGAGGCGTTGAGCGGGCGCGCGACCGCTCACATTGAGTGGCGCGTGCAGATTGAAGGGGTTCCCAGTTCGCCCTCAGGGCCTGCGGCGCCAGGGCGGCTCATGACGATACCGCTATTGGTGAATAATGAGATTCAGGGGATCATGTTGCTGGGAGCTGCCGAAGCGCAGGCAATTGCGGCGATTGATATTACCTTTGTTTACCACATCGCAAATGTGCTTTCTTCCATTCTGGCGGCGGTCACACGTATCCGCCAACTTGCGGCCCGCGACTCGCTCACGGGACTTTTCAATCGCGAATATTTTGAGGAGCAGGCGGAACGAGCCTGGCAACTGGCGCGCCGGTATAAGCACAACATGGCGGTTGCCATTATGGACGTGGATTATTTCAAAGCCGTCAATGATACCCATGGACATCTGGCGGGCGATCAGGTGCTTCGTGAATTTGCCGATATCATCAGAAAGGCGGCGCGTGGTTCGGATGTGGTGGCGCGCTACGGGGGAGACGAGTTTGTCGTGATGCTGCCGCAGGCCGATCTTGCGTCGGGCATGGCGTTGGTTAACCGTATTCGGGGTGCTGTTGAAGACAACGTTTTTTGCGCCCAAACACTGAACCTGAAGCTGACCACCTCCATCGGTTTGGCGACCAGTCTGGGTGTTGATCCCACGGCCTCGGTGACGGATATTCTGAGTTTGGCGGATGCCGGACTGTATTTCGCCAAACGGGAAGGCCG
Source organism: bacterium (assembly GCA_037141135.1). Lineage (GTDB taxonomy): Bacteria > Verrucomicrobiota > Kiritimatiellia > CAIKKV01 > CAITUY01 > JAABPW01. The sequence goes on from JBAXDB010000013.1 coordinate 28,639, forward strand.
CAACCGGGTGCGCTTGTGGACGAAGGAGCAAAAGCAGGTCGGGGACACTATGCCGGATACGGCGCAAGCGAATGGCACGCCCTGTCTCAAACAGCATCCCTGCATTCTGGTTGTGGATGATGAACCGTTGGTTTTAGCGACGGTGCAGGCGATCTTGCGCGCGGTGGGGTATGTGACGGATACGGCTTGCTCGCCTTTGGAAGCCTTGCGTAAAGCGCAGGAGTCTCCCGGCACTTATGATGTTGCTGTGCTTGATCTGAATATGCCTGAAGTCAGCGGCCTGGAGCTTCTGACGGCCCTCCGTCAGACCGATAATTTTATCATGCCTGTAGTCATGACGGGCTATGCGACCAAGGAAAATGCGGTGGAGTCGCTACGGCAGGGGGCCTTTGAATTCATTGAAAAGCCGGTGATGCCGGAGGAATTGCTGGCCGTCATTGAAAAGGCTCTCGATCATCGCCGCCTGAGGGTTGAGAATGAGCGTTACCGGTCACGTCTTGAGGAGATGGTCCGGCAAAAAAGCATGGATCTGATCAAGGCCATGGAGGAGTTGAAGCAGGCCCATGAATTTACGTTGCAGGCCATGGTCCGTATGCTGGACGAGCGGGAGCATGCCACCGGTCTGCACAGCACGAGAGTGCGGGCGTTGAGTATGGTGCTGGGTGAGGCGATGGGGTTGCCACGCAAGGAGATTGAGGCGTTGTCGCACGGCGCCCTGCTGCATGATATCGGCAAGGTGTCCATTCCCGACAGCATTCTGCTCAAAGAGGGGCCGCTGAATGAGGAGGAGCGCCGAATCATCAACACCCACCCGGAAGTCGGCTACAAGATACTGAGCTCAAGCAGCTACATGAAGGAGATTGCGGAGCTGGTTTACTCCCATCAGGAGCGTTATGACGGAACCGGCTATCCCCGGGGCTTGAAGGGGGATGAAATCTGTTTGGGGGCACGCATCTTTGCCGTGATTGATGCCTATGATGCCATGCGCTCGAATCGCCCTTATCGAAAAGCGTATTCCCCGGAGAGGGCGCATGATGAAATTGTGCGGTGCCGTGGAACCCATTTTGATCCGGATGTAGTGGCTGTATTTTTAAGTCACCAGAGTGCGCTTGAATCCATTGGGGGCTGGGAGTTGCCGTAAGGTCAGTGACTGGCGGCAGCGGTGTTTGATCCGATGGGTGTGTCGCATTTGATTGGGTTGGTGAGGGAGTGTGATCGCCTTGATTAGTACACAGGACAATTACCGGGGCATTGCCATCCACAGTGGCTGACACGGTGGAATAAACGTCGATCTGAAACGCCGTGGTCGGGACAGTTATCTGTTGCCGATCATTTTATGACCGTACGCGGTTGCCGAATTAAACCTGTTGAAAACCGCCTTGATTTCCGCGCTTTGACCGTAAAAAGTCCCCGTAGACATCATAAGATTTTTCGATATTTGCCAGTGCCGTCGTAAAAACTGTCAGGCTGATACGACGGGGCTGGACGGATGGCCTGTTTTCTTCCCTCCTATCTGACCGATGCGGTCATACTCACCGGCAAAGTTTATGATGCCTTCGATTATTTGTGCGTCCAGATCGGGCGGGGGTGAGGGCAAATACGTAGGATCCTTCTTGTACCAGCTGCATTCGGCGGCATTAAACTCGTACAGGTAACTGCACGCCTGGATTTTGTCATTCCGGCCACAGTAATCCGGACCATTCACCCCGTTGTCGTTGGTCTCAGGGTAAACAAAACCGGGCACCCCCTTGGGTTTACTGGCAAAGGCCCCCTGGCCGGGCGCCAGAACGCCGTTGACCTTTGTGTTGTCAGACTTGCAGAGATACGCTTCCGGCTGGCTGATGTAGGTCGGATATAGGTTGGATAGCCATTTGGGTAGCTCTTTGAAGTCGTCTTTGTACATGATCAACCCGACGCTGAGCTGATGGAGGTTGTTTTTACAGGCAGCCTGTCGGGCCCGCTCCCGGGAGGAATAGGGACAAGCATTGGATTGCCTTGACGAGGTTCATGGCAATGAATAGCGTACTGGGCAATGAGGAAAACCATGAACACGAAGCAGCCAGATCCCGCTGAGTATCCCTTCGGGCGGAAAGAAGTGGTTGATCTGGAGTTCAAGGAGGCGGCTAATGCCCTGCCTAAGAACCTTTTCGAGACCATTTGTGCCTTTCTCAATATGGATGGCGGGTTGGTTGTTCTAGCGTGAGTTTATTTTATACTGACCCAAATTCTCAGGGAGGTTAAGTCGC
>JBAXDB010000014.1:0-30460 GCA_037141135.1 bacterium
GGGGCGGAATAAACGCCACATTTGCATTTCCTTCTCTCTCCATATCTCCGTGTCTCCGTGGTAAATCCTCCTCTTATTTCGTCACTGGCAGTGTTGTTACCTCCGTCAGCTTTCCGATACGCAGGCGGCGCCAGGGCGTTTCCTCATCGGAAGGACCTTGCTCATTCCCGAACATGGATTGCCAGCGTTGCTTGAATAGCAGGCCATGGCGAATAATCAAGCCAGTGTTGGGTAGAGTGGGTGTCCCGGCCGTGGTGATACTTTCAAAATGATACATCTCCACGGCGGGGTCGAAGACAACGCGATGTCCCTGGCTTCGGACGCGGTAACAAAGATCAAAATCCTCGAATTCGACGGGGTTAAAAGCCTCGTCAAAGCCTCCGGCATTCTCAAACAGTTCGCGTCGGATCATGAAACAGGCGCTGATCAGGCACTGGACATCCTGTTTTTGGTTGAAACGGGGATCGTCCCGTCGTTCGCCCCGGCCGCGAAACAAGACCCGGCCAGTGCGTGAGATGCCGACTCCTGCACATTGGATCAGATGCGGGGGCAGGGGGTACACCATTTTGGGGCCTGCTATGCCGACAGACTGGTCGGCATCCAGTGTGGATCCCAGTGTTGCCAACCAATTCCGGCTGCGGAGCGCCACGTCATTATCAATAAACACCAGCCGGGATCCGGACGCCATGGTGGCGCCCTGGTTTCGGGCTGTGGAACAACCGACATTCCCCTCGTTGCGTATCAGCCGGACTTTAACACCTGCGGTTCCGGCCATGGCGGTCAACTCGTCGGTTACCCAATCAGGGGTATGATCAGTCGAGCCGTTGTCAACGACGATCAACTCCCACTTTGCGCCCGTGGAAGCCAGTAGTGACGGAAGGCAGAGACGGGTGTAATCGAGCTTGTTGTGGGTCAGTGTGACCACTGAAGTGAATGGGTCTGGCATTACCCCTCCACCAGTTTCCGGGCCGCTTCAAAAATCCGGCTGCGATCCGGCATGGCGGCTCGCTCGAGCGATGGACTGGCGGATAACGGGATATCAGGTGTAGCCAGACGGAGGAGCGGGGCATCGAGATAGTCATAGACAGTCTCGGAGATGCGGGCGCTGATTTCGGCTCCGAATCCGCCGGTTCGACAGGACTCCTGAATAATCAGGACCCGATGCGTCTTTTTAACCGAGGCGATGATCGTATCCATGTCCAGCGGGATCAATGACCTGAGATCGATAACCTCGGCACTGATGCCCTGTGAGTCCAAATCCTCCGCCGCACGCCCGGCTTCCGCGCTCATCCATGACCAGGCGATTATGGTGAGATCCGTCCCTGTCCTGGCCATTCTTGCCTTGCCCAGTGGGATTACGGTATCAGGGTCTCCGGATACTTCCCCGCGACAACCGTAAAGTAATTTATGCTCCATGAAGACAACCGGATTATCATCCCGGATCGCGGCCTTCAGCAGCCCTTTGGCATCGGCAGGCGTTGACGGTGCCACCACCTTCAAGCCGGGGACATGCGTGAACCAGGCTTCCAGGCTTTGCGAGTGGGTGGGACCATAGCAGCGTCCGCCGCCGCCCACGGTACGTAGCACCATAGGACACCTGGCCTGTTTTCCCAGAACATAGCGCAACTTGGCCGCCTGGTTCACCATTTGGTCCACCGCCAGGGTGATGAAATCCATGAACATTATTTCCACCACCGGGCGGGAACCCGCCAGAGCCGCGCCTATGGAGGCGCCCACGAATCCCTGTTCGGAAATCGGAGTGTCACGAACGCGCTCCGCGCCGAACTTGCCAAGGAGCCCGCGTGTGACTCCGAAGGCCCCGCCATAAAGACCGATGTCCTCGCCCATGAGAAAAACATCCGGGTTGATTGTCATTTCCTCTTGCAGGGCTTCCCTCAGGGCTTCGGTATAGCTGATCGTTCTCAAGCGAACACTCCTTCTTCAAGCGTGGCGGGATCGGGGTCAGGACTCTGCTTGGCGAACCGCACCGCTTCCGCCACAATGGCGCGCGCCTCGCGGCGAAGGCGCCGGTCGTTTTCCTGGTTTAGTGCGCCGCGCTTGATCAGTACAGCCCGGAAACGCCGGATGGGGGCGCGTGTCATCCATAATGCCTCCTCTTTCCGTGAGCGATAGATGCGCTGATCGCCGCGCGAATGGCCGGAGTGGCGGTAGGTCTTGCACTCGACCAGCGTAGGTCCAGCTCCGTTACGAGCGCGCAGACAGGCTGCCTGCATGACCTCGCGGACCGCCAGGAGGTCGTTGCCATCCACCACGACGCCTGTAAAGCCGTAGGAGGCGGCGCGATCGGCGATGTGGGGTATGGGGATCGCCTTGTCCACATGGGTTGACATGGCGTATAGGTTATTCTCGCAGACATACACGACGGGCAGTTTCCAGAGGCCGGCCAGATTCAGGGATTCGTGGAAAGTTCCCTGATTGGATGCGCCGTCGCCAAAAAAACACACCGCTATCTTCCCTGTATTCTTTATTTTAGCCGACAGTGCGGCGCCGGTGGCGATGGGAATACTGCCGCCGGTAATGCCATTGCCTCCGAGAAATCCCAGCCTGTAGTCGGCCATAAACTGGCTGCCTCCGCGTCCCCGTGAATAGCCTGTTACCTTGCCGAAAATCTCGGCCATGATCCGGCGTGGGTCTCCGCCTCTGGCGATGAAATGGCCATGCCCCCTGTGGGTACTGGTGATGTAATCCCCTTTTTTCAGCACACTGCAGACGCCCACCGCCACCGCTTCCTGGCCGGTGGCTGGATGGGTAGTGCCGCGAATGACGCCATCTGAGAAGAGTTTTTCCACCTTCTCTTCGAAGAGGCGCATGACCAGCATGGTGCGATACCAATTGAGAAGTTGTTGAGTTGTCATAGAAATGATTTCAGGTTCCGGAGTTCATGCCTCGCACAGCCAGACACACCACGTTACCGCCTGGATCAATGGAGTTGACCAGTGTCACACCTGGACTTATTGCACTCAATGCGGCGATCACGCGTAACGCCGCATCGGCGCCCGACGTCTCGCCAAGTATGGCCTTGAGGCGGTTCACGGGCATTCTTTCCGGTCTGTCGCCTTGAAATTCCCTGATGGCCGCCATTTCCGCCGGATCAAGATCACCGCCCGGGGTTGCTGATGAAAGGCCTGTTACATCGTCTTCCCTTTTTGCGAGACTTCTGCAGGCAAGGTGCATGGCCTTAAGGATGTCTCCTCCCGTCATTCCTCCGCCCAGAATCTCGCCCAGGACAACGGCGCCGCGTTGCCGGGCATGGTCGGCATTCTCCAGCACGACTATTCCTGCGCCTTCGCCCGGCATGAATCCATGTTGGGCAACATTCAATTCATTTCCTCGTAGGAGCATCGGGCTCAGGGCTTCGAACCCGCCGGCGAAGACCAGCTCGCACCGGCCCGTCCGGACCATGTCATAAGCAAGCAATAGTGCGCCGGATGAAGACGTGACCCCGGATGAGAAATTGAGATGATAGCCATTCAGGCCATACTCGATTGCCAGCAGGCTGATGGTGGTGTTGGCGTAGGCATGGGGGAAGAGTATCGGTTTGACAAAGCGGGGGCCTTTCTCCAGGTAATCGTTGAAGAAGAGCTGGGTGCTTGCGAGACAGCCGGTTGCGGAACCCAGAATCAAGCCCATGGAGGAGCGATCCATATTCTTAAGGTCAAGATTGGCATCTTCAATCGCCAGGCTCATGGCCGCAAAGGCGAGTTGTGAAGCGCGGTCCAGATAGGCTTTTTCGGTTTCCAAGTAGTCCACCACGGTGAAATCGCTGATCTCGGCGGCAAATTGTCCGATGCCGCTCCGGTAGCGGCGTACGCCATCCATGAACGCTTCCCTTCCTATGCCGATGGCACTGACTGGTCCCGCCCCTGTAATGACCACGCCTTTATCTTCCATGGTTTTCACTCTGCTCTCCTGAAAATCACGGCCGCATTACAGCCGCCGATGCCCGCCGAGTTTGACAGGACAGCCCGGAGTACCATGCTCTTTTTGACATTGGCGACACAGGGCAAATCGCATTCAGGGTCCGGGTCGCGGTAGTTTGTGGTCGGCGGGATCAATTGGTCCCGGATCGACAGGATCGAGGCAATGGCCTCGATACTGCCGGCGGCGCCCAGCAGGTGGCCGGATGACGACTTGATTGAGGTAATGGGCATCGTATAGGCGTGCGCCCCGAATACCTTTTTGATGGCCTGTGTCTCGGTGACATCATTGGGTTTGGTCCCGGTGCCATGGGCGTTGATATGGTCAATTTCCTCCGGTTTCATTCGTGCGTCGTGGAGTGCCATCTGCATGACGGCGGCTGAACCCGCGCCCTCTTTGGCCGGAGCGGTCATGTGAAAGGCGTTGTTATTGGCCCCATATCCCGCAATCTCGGCATATATCGTGGCGCCGCGTTCACGGGCGGATTCCTCGTCTTCAAGCAGCAGGGCTCCCGCGCCTTCGCTGAACAGCGTGCCGGAGCGGTTCTTATCGAACGGACGAAGCGCGTCTTTGGTCATGGTTCGCAGGGCGCTCAACCCGCTCCAGGCGAATCGTGACAAGGCGTCGTACCCGCCTGTCAGCACGGCTTTGGCATGTCCATGCCGGATGAGATCCATACCATAACCGATCGCCGCTGTGCCTGATGCACAAGATAGAGACAACACGAAGCGGGGGCCGCCGAGATGCCATTGTTTGGCGACATGGTCAGCGCAGGACTGGAACAAAGATTCTGAATAGTCTGACGGTTGCGCCGTACGCTTGCCTAACAGGCCGGTGATGACATTTTCGCCGGAGTTGATGCCACCGAAATTAGTGGCCAGAACCACTCCGGTTTCGGAGGGGGCAGGGAAGCCTTCCCGAAGCGCCTCTGCCGCCGCCGCCAACATGAACTGCGTGGCAAGGTCGGTGTTTGCACCTGTTGCGGCGCAGTCCTTGGGCAGGTGAAAATCGCGGATTTCACCGCCCCGTGTATAGGCGAAATCCTTGAGGTCGAAACGTGTCAGGTCCCCGATGGCCGATTCACCGTTGCATAAGGCATCCCACAGGCGCGGTACTCCGATTCCGTACGGAGATACAGCGCCCATTCCTGTGACGACGATCGTTTTCAAATGTGCAGCCCTCCATCCACACACAGAACCTGGCCGGTGATGTACTGCGCTTCGTTTGAGGCGAGGAATACGACGACCCGGGCGACTTCATCCGGTTGCCCGAAGCGGCCCTGGGGAATGCGCTCCAGTTGCTTCGTTCGGCGAGTTGCCGACATGCCGGCGATCAGGTCCGTCTCGATAATGCCGGGAGACACGGCGTTAACCGTGATGCCAGAGGGAGCGAATTCCCGCGCTACGGATTTTGTCAACCCGATCAGGCCGGCCTTGGCCGATGCATAATTGGCGCGCATCAAATCGCCCATCAGTCCGGCGTCAGAGGAGATGTTGATGATGCGCCCGGACTTCTGCCGGATCATCTCCCGGCCCACCGCCTTGATGCAGTGATAGGCCCCTTTTAAATCAACGTCCAGCACTTCATTCCACTCCTCGTCCTTCATGAAGGTGACGTAGTTATCGCGGATAATTCCAGCGTTGTTTACCAGGATGTCCACCCGTCCCAGTGCTTGCTTTGCCTGATCCACCATGGCTTTGACCTGATCCAGATAACGCACATCGGCCTTGAAGGGAATTGCCTGTTGGCCAAAACTGCGGATAAGGCCGGCAACTTCCCCGGCGGCCGCAGCCTGATTAACGTAGTTCACCACCACATGGACGCCTTCGGCTCCCAGTGCCAATGCCACGGCCCGGCCAATACCACGCCCACCACCGGTTACAATGGCCACTTTACCTTTTAGTTTCATGAAATGTTTATGGTTTCTTCTTCTCCATCAGGTATCTATTCAGCACGTTTTCAGTGATGACCTCCACCTTGTACTTAGCCTGCACCAGAGCGAGATCCGTTCCGTGTTCACGGGCGAGTCGGCGTGCGGCGGGAGTGGCCCGGAGTGTGCCTGTTCCGGCTTCGGTTTGTGTGCCTTTTTCCAATGGAACGGCTTGAATCTTACGTGTTTGCGTTTCAACCAGACGGCGGTTAGAGGCGCGCACATCGGGCAAAATGTCGTTCGAGTCTCCGATAAGGGCGACAACGTATCCTACAGGGAGACTGCTCTTCACTTCGGCCAGTATTGCAAGCAACAAGCCCGAGCGTGGAGCGTCCACCTCGAATGCCGCCTTACTGGTGGAAAGTTCGACCAGCGGATCTCCCTTTTTGACGTACTCACCCTTTTTTTTCAGCCAGGCGGTGATGACCTGTTCTTCGTCGTTTTCGGTCAGTTTTGGGATTTTTACTTTTGTAACCATTTTGTATTTCACTGTTCTCTGCCTAAAATCGGTATATGCAGCGGAAGGGAGAGATTGCCAGCTTTATCCCTTACGCGCAATGTCAGCCATCCGGTTTCTTTTACCGAGGCGGGCAAGGAGTAGGGCGTGAGGCTCGTGCCGTTTGTCTGTAGTGTATCTTTCCATTGGATACCGGCGATACCACTCTCGTCATAGGCGTCCATTTTTATCAGGTCATTGGTTTTCCATGAGGCAAAGACAAATACGCTTTGAAGTTGCTGCTGGCAGCGTTTGGCATTGCCGTCAGTGATGAAGGTCAGGCTTTTTACTACAAACTGGTTCGTTGATCCGGCCGGCTGCTGGTTTTTGATAAGTTTGCCCGCATCAATGATGAATGATTGCCATGCATTTGATGCCCAAGTCAATGGTTTAGGAGGGGCATGGAGAATAGCGTCCGCTGGAATTTCAGACAGACTGAATTTGAACGTATTGGTCGCTTCAGTTTCCAGAATAATAGCGACCCGGGGATTTTCGTTGGAGATCAATACGGGGTGTCGCAGTTGAAATGCGAGACAGGGGTATTGATCAACGTTCCATTTCGGGGAAAACAGATGCGTCATGGCTCCGGTTGAAGATCCGGATACCAGCGTGAGATAGGGAGCTTCGCCCGGTTGGCATTCCAAGGTTGTAGTCCCACCGCTTCGTGAGGTAAAGGAAGGATTGGTTTCTCCAATTCTTGCGGCGGCCGTTGTCCAGAATATGTTCGAGGGATAGGATGCAGACAGCACTGTTGGGGGCGTATGATCAGCATCGTAATTGATCCGGCGCGGGAATTCCAGGTCGGGCAAGACGTTTCCAGCACCATCCTTGATGTCCGACAGGATGATTTTAAAGGCTTGGCCGGAGTCTGACTGGTTCAATTGTTGGCGGAAAATAAGGGGCCAGTTCAGCGCGAGGGTGTCGTAATTAGTCGAATGGATGATGGTTGAGCCCAGCGTGTTAGTGATGGGGACGACGGTATCGTTCCATTTGAGTTTAAGCGCTTCCATATCCAGAGGGGCTTCGCCGTCCATCTTGAATTTTACGCACAGGAAGGAACCGTTGCCCGTGGCGTTGGTGGCAGGTTCAAAGGAACTGGAAGCGGATGGAGGCGTTCGGTCTATCAGGAATGGGATGGATGTGACCGGCGAAACAGCGTCCCTGTAATTCGAGGCTTTGAGGAAAATGTGCGCCAGCCCATTGTTCAGGGGCTTGATGTCGGGAACAGTCTGTTGATTGTTGGGGATGTCGTGCCAATTGAGCTCCGCACATTGGGCGGAATTCAGGGACGGGTAGTCCTCCGGGCCGTTTCGTAGCGACATTTGAACTTTTGTGACACCCTCAAAATCGAAGTAGTGCGGGGTGAAGGCCAGTTGTTCGTTCCTTGCCACGGCGGGTCCCGCCATCAGGTCGTCCAAGCCGAGTTCCGTGTATAGGCCGGTTTGGTCAATACTGTTGACTGAGCCGAACCGGAGCCCGCTTGCGTTGAAGGCCCCCGGTTGGCAGGGCTTCTCGCCCAATGCATCGGTGACCAGTCCCCACCATGTGTGCCACTGGTTGTCCAGGATCAGGTTGCCGGCGCCACGAACCCTGCGCGCCGGTCCGGCCGGTTCGCTCAGGAGGACAGGTCCAGCCGACCCGCAGTCGAGCGACACTCTGGCCATGGATGCCCCGCGATACCGGAACTGCACCACTGGATACCGGGCGAACGGCAGGGGAGACTCGAAATAGCTGTTCAGGCGTTGCGCGGAGCCCTGGTTGTATGTGGTTAGGAAACTTTGCTGGACGGGGTCGAAATCGGATATCAGGGTGCGTTGAGAGGGTTGTCTGCCGCAGACTTTACGCGATTCAAATGTTTCAATCAGAGGGCTGATACCATCCAATTTCAGGAGCAGCGGGGGGGTGCGCTGTGTGGCGTCAGCCCATTTCAAGGTGAACACGCAGGTGTTGGTGCCGAGGACAACTTTGACGGTAAGATTCGAGACGGGTCCGGTGGCGGCGTCGTGCACACGTGGCACAGAGGCCTCCAGGGTGTTGGGTGGCAGAAATCGTGTGTAAGCACTGGTTGTTGCAATGGTGACGGTGGCGCCGGCAAGGTCACGGTCGGGTGAACCGAATGTTGATCGGAATTCGATGGTGTCTGGTTGCTGTTTGCTCCATGCACATGAGAGAGGCAGTGGCGCTGCGGCATGGTGCGGTATGGAAGCGAAATTTCTTATCGCGTATCCTTCGCCAGGTCCGTTGCCTGTCAGTCCTTGCACGATGTAACCGGCTTGAAGGTTGCCCAATCCTTCAATCTTGACGAGGACGTTGGAATCCCTGATAGATGCGGCCCAGTCTGCAATCGGGAGCCAGGCCGTTGCAGTCGTCCAGTTTCCGTTGGTGTGCCATTCGGTAATTCCATGGATGGGGGCGCTTCCTGGCACAGCCGTTTGTCCTGTTAGCTGATACTTACCCTTTGAAAAACTTTCACCCGATAATTGGTGGAAATAGAATCGTTCCGGTGTATAGGCCCCATTGGTGTTGCGGCGGCCGATGGAATAATACAGATTGAACTGACCCCGCTCGGTCCGTTTGACGTCTAAACGCCAGCCTGAAAGAGTGGGATAGGGGACTGGGGGGAGTGAACAGCTGGTAAAAAGGGAACCGCTGCCCAGAATGCTTGTTACCGCGAAATAGGGGCTGGAGTTGGTTGGCGTCAGCCAGTCGAGGCGGGCCTGAGAGACCGGGTCATCAACTTCCCATGAGTCCCGATCCATGGGGCCCGATGTGCGGTTATTGTTGGAAGTGAGTGGTGTTGATGGATGGTTGGTGGTCGCAGGGGTTGGTCCGGCAGGGTTTAAAATACTGCGTATGGCTACCGGCCTGAAGGTGACGGGTCGCGGGGTGACTGATTCCGCGGCGATCTTCACACGCGCCACCATGATGGAATTCATGTACGTCCAGACGCCCATGGAGCCTTCGCTGAGTGGATCAGGATCGTTGGCGCTGAAGATCAATTCGTTATCGAAATAATACTCAAGTTTTGTGCCGGTGCGACGGAACTTAATATAGTACCAGGCCCCATGAACATCGCGATTTGTACCTATCAGCGGGAGATGCACCTTGCGTTTGCCCCCCTCCCTGGTACGCGGGGCACAGTAAGCGTCGGACTGGGTCATCATTTCACCATTGCGGTAAAGCTTGGTGTAGAGTCGTGACAGGTCATAATCCCAGCCGGAACAGGTTACGGTGTAACCTTGGCTCGGGGTTGTATCGCTGTTCATGACCGTCAGGTTAAAATCCCCGGGGGTGCTCTCGTAGGCGTGCCGGGTGCCGGCGTACATTTCCACGCAGAAGTCACCGCGGAACCGGTATTTGCTCCAGATTGCTGCCAGGGTGTTGGAGGATTCTCCGTTCATGTGCGACCAGCGCGGATCGCAGTTGAACCGGTTGATTATCTCCCAGCGGCCGCCGTTGCGAGTCCATTCGTGGAGTGACTCCTTAAAGAGGAAATCCTTTACGTTGTACCTTTCCACCAGGCTGGAGGCCAACTGAGCCGTGGAAAAGCCTTTGATCATAATGTGGCGCCCTTGTAATGGCGCCGGCAAGGAGTGTTCAAAGAGCAGCTCTTTTCCACTCGTCAGCCAGATCCATAGTCCCTCTGCGTGAATGGTGTAGCCAACGACATTGTTGGTCGCCAAACCAACGAAGCCTGTGATGCGGTTGGTTGGGATGGCGGCGACAGGGGCTTTCAATGTCGTCAGTTCTGCGCCATTTATTAGCGAAAGGCTCTGATTCGTGACGGTAATCACCCATTCGCCGGTCGTGGCCCCGTCCGCCACGCCTAAATGAACCGCGGTGTTGTCAACCAGCGGCATATGCACCGACACGCGTCCGAAGACGTCGCCTTTATACCAGACGGCGCTATTGGTCACATCGTTCCACTGGCCTTCGGGGGATGACCAGTGGCGCATGAAATTATCTGCAACGAAGATGGTGTTCTTTTCAAACTGGTCCGTGTAAAGATCGGACCGCTCGAAATTATACTCGGGATGGGCAATTTGCACTTTGTTGTCCGGCCCGACATAGAGCCCTGAGGCTCCTCCGACGGGTGTTGGGGTGTGATGCACAAGAACCAGTTCCTTGTTCCGATAACACCGGAGTTCGTTTCCTGAAGTGGCATCACACATGAGGTTGATGGTTTCAGGCGTATCCGCCGTCAAGGGGGACCGTGGCAGGCTCAACTCCTTTAGAGTGGTTGCGTTGGTGGGGCTGACGGTTTCGAGTCGAAACGTCTCGGTGGCGGCGGTGCGACGGCAGGTGAAGCGCAGGTAAGAGTGATTACTGCTGACATAACCGGCAATGAGGCCGACGTTACAGGAAGCATCAAGAGGAGTGAACTCTGCTGAGAAAACATGCGCTCCATGAGAAGTGGCCCCGACGATCAGCCATTGCGGATTGCTTGACCGGGGAGGGGAGAGAAAAGAGGTCTCCCGGGGTGCAAAGAGGCTGAAGAATCCGCGGCGGGGAAAGAATTGCCCGTTCTCGGCCACCGTGTGGCGGGGGAGGTCGTTCACCCCGGGAAAGTCCAGATCGTGATTTGAGCGGGCGGTAACGTCGTCGAAAAGCAGAGGGACGTCCGAGTCAGCGAACAGCCCGAAGCGCCCGCCCACCGGCAGTTCTGCGGGAATGTCTATGACCTTGGTTTTGTCGACAAAGCACTGTATCCGATTCTGGAAGGTGCGGACCTTAAGCCTGACCCATTGCCCGTTCATGATTTCGGTGGTGGCCGCCGCCAGTTCGGTGCGTGAGGTGACGTTGGAATGATCAGTGCGCCATAGGCTCAAACGGACTGTGTCGGAATCTTCGCCTGGTTGAACGGTGAAGGCATGGTATGCCCCCGTGTCGGTGCAGTCGAATACCAGTCCGCCCTCGCCATAACCGATTTGCAAGGCACCTTCCATTGTATAGGAGTCGTAGAAGTCATAGCCGGTTATCAGGACGGCATTGGTACCGGAGCCCCGCAACGAGTAGAAATTGGGGCTCATGGAGGCGGTGGGCTTGCGTTTGGCTTTTGCTTCGGCTTTTGCTTCGGCTTTTGCGTTGGTTCTGGCATTAGGCCTGTCATTGATTCTGCGAGGTTGGGCCGGAGTAAAGTCGTCCAGTACGGAGTGCAGATCCCACTGGCCAGATTGCACTTCCCATGCGGCCAGCTCATTTTCGTCGCCTTCCGGCACTAGAAAATCATCGTGGAAAACGAAGTCGTCTGTCTTTTGGAAGCGGGGTTCCATCTTTAGCAGGGGCGGCAGAGTGTCGGACGATTGGTAAACGATGGCTGGAGGGTGGAAGGGTGCGGGTAATACTATGATCGGCCGGTTGTCGATGTAGAGGCTCCAGGTTTCCTGCCTGAACTTGATTGTCACTTGGACGGACTCCCTGTTGCAGGTGGGGAATGTATCCAAATTAAACTGGGATCCATTGATGATGACCTGTGGATAACCAGCTTTGGGTTCAAACTGAATGGAAGGCTTATTTGGATTCAGATTCAGAATTACAGAGTTAATGGAATTCGTGGGGGTAAATCGGAGGCGTAGTCCGTTGTCAGCATTCCAGTGGGCGGTTAGTGTTAGATTGCCAGAGGGATGCATGACGCGGGCGCGTTCGCTCCAATCTGGTCGTTCTGCAGAACAGGACAGCAGATAAGCAAACAAAAACAGTGAAATTATAGTGAGTCTCTTCATGAGTTGAATTGATCACCCAAGCAAGGATTAATAACTTAAACTAATCACATAACGGGGTCAAGGATGGCAGCAGGTCAGGGCAGACGCATCTAAATTTCCAATAAATACAGGGATATGCCGCCCGCTTCGCTAGCTTTCTATTACCCACAAGCACAGCAGGAAGAGAAATTTTCATCACTAACCCGGTCATCGCCTTAGTTCTTTGACAGTTAGCCAAGCAAGTAGTAGAAACCGGAACGATCATTATGTATCAAGACCCAAATGCCTAACAAAAGGCGGAACCGTACCGTTGACCCGCGGCGGGTCAACGTCCGGCTACTCGATTCGATCAAAGGAGAATGTCACGATGTCATCTGTGAAGCAAATGTTGCCAAGCATGAGTTTCTTTATTGCACTGTTCTTTCCGCTGACTTTGATTCTCGCAGGTGTCGCGATGCTTTACTTCGGTGGCCGTTCGATCCATCTGGCAAAGGAGAGTGTTTCATGGCCGGAAGCCAATGGCCAAATTCAGAGCGCAAGCCTCGAGCATAGCTATAGCGGGGGAGCCAGGGTCGGCGTTTCGTCTCATGCCGTGATTCTGTACACATTCACGGTGGGTGGCCATAAGTACCGTGGAAACAAAGTCGCATTCGGTGAATATGAGTCGAGCGACCCGTCCCACGCGCTGCAAATTGTCAACCGCTATCCCAAGGACAAGCCGGTGTCGGTACGATATATGCCGACAGATCCTGATGTCTGTGTTCTTGAGCCCGGAATCCAGGGAGAAGTATGGGTCCTCCCTGTGTTCGGGTTGGTGTTACTTCTGGCCGGAACATTCATTTTGCCATGGGCGATGAGAATACAAAGGGCAAGTAAGCATCAACCACTTGTAAGCGAGAAACGATTTACGATCACGTATAAAGGCACATTGGCAGGCCGCTACACTCGGGATGAGATCCTATTGCTCATAAAACACGGTGTTATCAGTTTTGACACTCCACTGTGGGATGAACGCACAGCAAAACGAATGTGTGGCGCGTGGGAACCGGCATGGCGTGCCCTGGGCTTTCCCGCCAAGGCCAACAGGTCTCTACTGCCACTTGAACCAGCTGATGATTTGTCACAGTACTTTTCGCCATCACACCGATCAAGGAAATGACGCCGCCGAACGAAGCCTCGCCCCGTATTGAGAGCGAATTGAGTTCAAGGTTAAGCGTCCAAGAATTGAAGACTTGGAGCCACGGCGAAGATCATATTTAGCCGCAAAATTATCAGCTTTGAAATTCCGGCTTTACCCTCACCTCAATCCTCTCCCGCAAGGGGAGAGGAGGTAGTAGCGACGGGTGCGAATAACTTTTCTCTCCCTCAGGGGGGGGGCCGGGGTGAGGGCCCTCTTTGATATTTCGCAAAGTATAAAACTAAATAAAACTAAATACTTCTTGCGCTTATAGCTACTAAACGCTAATACGCTCAACCGCTACAAGATAGCTAAATTAATATATCTATAGGCGGCAGCGCAAGGAGGTGTGCGGGTGAGTCAGAATACAGTTTTAAAAATGGCTTTAGGCTGGTTCTGTTTCTCTGTTTTTAACACAGGGAATCTGGCGGCGGTGGAGCGGCCTGTTGCGGCGGAATCTAATATTGTCATCACGGCCATCCAGGCGGCAGGGCAGGGGCGTCAACTTCAGATTGACTATCCCGACACGTTTTCCGACCGGTTGGATATCTATATGTCCACCAATCTTCAGACCGGCGGCTGGTGGTTGCTCGAAACTAATTTAACTACTGCGGGGAGCAATACCATGGCTTGGACGGATCTAACTGCCGGCCGGGCCGGCCCTTATTATTACCTGGTCGGGAATGCGGACTTGGATACGGACCAGGATGGGCTCGCCGATGCACGTGAGATCTTGATCCATCACACGCAACCACTGGTGCCGGATTCTGATGCAGACGGCATCCCGGATGGCGCCGAGTTGCAACGTGGTACCGGACCGCTGGACGCTGGCTCTTCTGCGACTCTCCTCTATGCCGATTCCGATGCCGGGTCGGATGGTTATGACGGCTTATCCCCGGAGGTTACAGGGGGACATGGTCCGAAACGCTCGTTGAGTGCGGCTTCCGCGGCGGGGTATTCCCATGATGTGATCATGATAAAGGGGCTGAGCCTCTTCCGGGAGCCTTCGTTGTGCATCGGAGCACGTGATGTGACGTTGTGTCCCCTCGGGGCCATAAGCATTCAACCTTAGCTGAATAACAAAAGGAGAAACGATGAGAACGAGACAGAAAAGATGGGTGGGAATAGTTGGGTTGGCAGGACTTGGCGTGGCCCTGAGTGCCTGGGCCGGTGAACTGACGGTGGATGGCAGCATGGTCGTGAAGACCAATCTGGCGGTAAACGGCCAATTGAGCAGCGGCACGTTGGCCCTGACCAACCTTGCCATCAGCGGCGAAGCCACCATTCAACGTGCCGTCATCCAGCATTTGCCGCCGCAAGGCGATCTGGGGATGGGGCCCTATACCAATGGGGTGAGGTAATTACCGGTTATCAGTTGAAAGTTATTTGAAGAGAGGGAAGTCTTACGTGAAACTATTTTCTTTCTGTATCTGTCTGGGGATTTCAATACTCTCTCAACTTCCCGCCCTTGCCGCGCCTCAGGCTGCGCCTTCATCGGTGGTGATCAAGCGGTTCTCCGAGATCCCGGTTGATATGGCGACTGGTGAGTACATTCAGCGTGAATCGGCGGATCTTCGCATCAAGTCACGCGGGCTGATGCTGGACGTCACCCGCAATTACCGCAGCCGCCGTGAAGCCTGCGGAATATTCGGTTACGGCTGGGGCTGGAACCACTGCGAACGGCTGGAATTCCCGGGTGATTTTGTGATCCATTATGTGACACCGGATGGGACCATCCCCATCATCCCCGATGTCTCCTACATCAGCGCCTATGCGCAGGTTTGTTTGACATCTTCTTCGTGGAGTCAGGGGAGCAAGGCGACCGGCGCGCCCGACGCCATTGGCGGGTTTTGTAATGTGGCGCATTTTTACGGCCCAATCGCATCGCTCCAACCTCTCGTGGTCGGGGGCTGGGGTTTTTCCGAGCCTGCTGGCCCCTCCACCATCATACAGATTGATCTGGCCTCCATCGGCGCCACGGCCTATGACGCGGATCATCCTCAATATGGCTTGTCGCTGAAGCTTTCAGCCGGGGGCGCCAGTGCGGTCAACTGGGGACACAAGGCTTATGACTTTGATTATGTGAACATCACGGCGGACCGGGCGGCATGGACCTGGGCGGATGTGAATGCCGTGCAAGCCCGGTTGGAGTTGGCAACGTATATTCAAAATAGCGCCATGGATGTGATTGCCGATACTTTTCATCTTGGCGTGACCTACACCAAAAATTCAAATGGAGAGTACAAGTATCTGCCTGGCACCACTTTTGAGTTGGTGAAAACCAACAACGAGTACCGGATTAACAACAAGAACCTCACGCAGTTGATCTTTGGGCTGGATGGCAAATTACTGCGTAAAGCGGACGCGAGCGGGAATGCCCTAACGTTTCATTATGATGGGGCCGGGCGCCTGAGCCGCATGGCCGATGCCCTGGGTCAGTCCCTCACCTTCAGCTACGAGAACGGGCTGCCGGATGCCAAGGTGGTACGGCTGGAAGATCATCTGGGGCGTTCTGTCGGCTATGCCTATCGCGGTGATGACCTCGTGGCCGTAACCAATGTGCTTGGGGCCGTCACACGCTATGCCTATGCCGAAGCTGAATCAGAAGTCGAACTGCGCCATAATCTTGTTTCCAGGACGGACCCGGAAGGGCATGCCATTCGAATGACTTATTATGCCACCAATAGCACGCCGGACAGGATATGCAGTTTTCAGGATGGCGAAATGGCGGAAGGGCGGACCAATGAGGTGAATTATCTTTATCTCAAAGGAACAACCTATTCCTGGCGGCCTGGCTCTCAAAGCATTCAGGGCGTCGTGTATAACGCCTCCAATGATATCAGCCAGGTTTACATTCGCGAGGGCGAGTTGACCTATCACGAAAGCGACGGCCTGAATCTGGTGGCCCGGCATGTGGCGGCAAGCGTCAACTCCCTTACCACTTCAGTCTGGCAGAACATCGAAAGCGCGTGCGGGGAGGCGGATGGCTTGCTGGCCTGTAACCCCGCGCTGAATACCAACAGCGCCCTTGATGTTTCGGGCTGGGGTTTTGCGGTGCCGGGGCTGAGCAACGATATTGTGCAGGTTGTCATATCGGTCAAAGGGCTGGCGACGAATCCGGTTTGTTTGTCGGTTGTGGGAGTTGCCTCCACTAATTGGAGTTCAAGCAACAGCACCTGGGTGGCCTTCGACATCAGTCGTGCCAAAGGACAATGGACCTGGGCGGATGTCAGCAATCTGACCGCGCGGATTACGCTACCCGCTGGCGTGACGAATCCCGTGCCGGTCTGGGTTGATGGTTTCAGCTTGAAAGTCGCGTATCGTCATTTTGATCCCGGATGTGATCCCCAGGACCTTTTCTATTTCTATGATCTGTCCCACAATCTGGTGTCCAGTGACCGGGGAGGGTGTGTCCATCAGTTCTCCTATGACGAGCGGGGTAATCTGGTGGCATGGACAGATCCAGAGAATCATACGCGTCGTTATGAGTATGAGCCGGTATTTAACAAGCCGATCCGGACCTGGGATGCGTTGGGACGGGTGACGTCGATGGAATATGATCAGGCCGGGCGCCTGATCCGGACGACGGATGCCTTGGGGAATGCTTCCACAATGGCCTATGACCGTTACGGCAATGTGGTCCGGACGACGGATGCCGCCGGCGCCGGGGAGGAAACCACTTATGATGCGAACGGACTGAACGCGGTCAGGAGCCGCAACCGGCGCGGATTTGAAACAGTTTATGATGCTGATGCCTATGGTAATTGCATCCGGATCACGGCGCCTGATGGAGGGCGTCGGCATGCCATGTTCAATGCCGGAGGGCTGAAGGTCTCAGAGCGGGATGAAGCGGGTGTTGAAACCCGGTATGAGTATGACCGGAATGGGCAACTTACCAATGTGATCAGTGCGGCCGGATCTCTGGAGGAAACGGCAGAAGGGCGCCGGGTGGATGGGCGCGGGCTGGAAATCGCGCGGTGTGACCCGCTTGGCCGGATTGAGTTGACGGAGTTTGATGCCGACGGAAGGGCCGTCTGCCGCACCGACCGACTGGGCTGTCAGACGCTGACTGAATACGATGAGAATGGGAATCCCTGGCGATTGACGGATGCCTTGGGCCAGACCAGTGAGACGATACGTGATGAGCGGGGAAACATACTGGCCAGCTTTGACCGGCGCGGCTTTGGTTCATCCTCCACTTATGATCGCAATAACAGTCCGGTGCTGGCGATCGATCAAAGCGGAAATCGCATCGAGACGACGTATGATGCCAATGGGAACAAAGCCACCGAGCGCTATCAGTGGGTAGGTTACCCGGGATGTTCAGAGGCGGATATTCCCGAACCCTTACAGGTCGCTTACGCCTATGATGCACTGAACCGCGTCACCAACAAAACCGTGGGTGTCGGACGGAAAGATGCCCACTCAACCGCCAGTGGATATAATGCGAACGGCCAGCTTGTCTATGAGACCGACTCCCTTGGAAATACGCGCCGGTCTGACTATGATGCGGCCGGAAATATTACGAATAGCTGCCTGACGGATGCCGCCGGAAAACAAGTCGAATGGGAATCGATGGCGTATGATAGTGCGGATCGCCTGATCATGGAAATCAAAGGCGGACTGGCCACGAACCGGTATGAGTATGATTTGCGTGGGCTCAAGACGGCCGCGATCGATTCCCTGGGTCATCGCACGACATTTACTTATGACAGCCATCAACGTCTGATATCCACCGGGGAGCCGGATGGAACGACTCATCGGATCGCTTACGACCGATGCGGCAATAAGGTGCGTGAGGCCAGTGGCGAGGGTGCGATTACAGGTTACACGTGGGATGCCGCAGGACGGTTGACCCAAAAAGTGAGTGGGGTTGGACTGCCGGATGCCCGAGTCAATTCCTATCAGTATGATCCGCTGGGGCGGGTGATCTCCGAACTCGATCCGCTGGGGTTCAGGACCTTAACAGGATATGATGAAGAAGGTCATGTCAGCCGGGGGACCAATGCGCTGGGTTTTTCCAATGCCTTTTTCTATGACGCAGCCGGGCGGGTCACGAATACGGTGGATGCGCAAGGGTATCAGATTACCCAATGGCTCGATGGACGCGGCAAGCTATGGCAACTCCGGGATAAACGCGGGGGGCTGACCTATTCGCGCTATGATGTCTATGGCCGGCTGGTTAAAGTCACGGATGCACTGGGGGCGGCCACGGTGTTTAGCTATGATGTGCGCGATAACAAGATAAGAGAGACTGATCCCCGCGGTCTTATCACCCGCTACGATTATGATTCCGCCAACCGGGTCACCAACAAGGTGACAGGGGTCGGGCTATCCGGCGCGGTGACCTCATCAACGGTTTATGATGTATTGGGGCGTGCGGTCATTTCTAAAATGACATGCCTGTCCAATGTGGCCAATGCCGGTGTCAGGCGTGCGTTCGATGCGGCAGGGAATCTACTTGCCACAACCGATGCGTGCGGGGCGGTTTCCCGCCAGGCCTATGATGCCATGGATCGCCCGATTGAAGAATGTAATGCGGCGGGCGGGTTGACTCAAACGCGATACGACTCGCGCGGGAATGTGATCGCGCAAGTGGATGCCCTGGGAGCCACGACGCGCTTCAGCTATGACGCTTACGGACTCAAACGAACCCGGACCGATGCGACCGGTGCCACGACCCGTTATGAATATGACCGGCTTGGACGTTTAACCAACACCGTGGATGCGCAAGGCGGAATTGAAACCCGGCAGTATGATGCCTGCCATAATCTGGTCAGGGTAAAAACGCGGAACGGCGCCATATCCACATTTGAATACGACCGGCTAGGGCGTCTCACCAATACCCTGGATGCGGGTGGCTATCAGACCCGGAAAACCTATGATGCCGTAGGAAATGTCATTACGGAAACCGATCGCAGAGGTTTACGGACCGAGTACGGCTATGATGCCCTTAATCGCACCGTCTATGTCATGGATCCCGCCTCCAACACCTTGCATACCGTATACGATACTGGTGGGAATAAGGTGCGTGAAGTGCTGCCATCTGGCCTGGTCATTACGTATGGGTATGACCTGCTGGGGCGGTTGGTACTCAAGACGGTTGGGGCAGGGAGAGCCGATGCCAGGCGCACCAGGTACGAGGTGGATTATGCCGGCCGTGTAGTGGCGGAGTGGGATCCGCTTGGGAATCAAATCCACACGGGATATGATGCCAACGGCAACCGGACCAATGTGGTGGATGCCCGGGGAAATCAAACACAGTTCCGTTATGATGCGCTTAATCGGCTGATTCAAACGGTGGATGCGTTGGGGCATTCAACCGAGGCGCAATATGATGCGCTTGGACGCATTGTGCGGGCAACCAACCGGCGGGGGGCGTCAACCCTGCATCAATATGATGCCGAAGGGCGTCTGCTTGTTTTGCAGGATGCCGAGGGCAATAGTAAACGCAATCGTTATGATGGCATTGGACGCTTGATTGAGGAACTTGAGCCCAACAGTCTCAGGACCCAACTGGCCTATGATTCCGCCGGGCAGGTGACGAACCGGACGAGTCTGGCGGCAGATGGCGAAAACCGCAGTGAATCCTGTCAATACGACCTGCTCGGGCGGAAAGTGCTTTCACGTAATGCCATGGGGACGGTTACGGAATATGTGTGTGATGCCAATGGAAACGTGGTGACAGAGTCTGTTTTCAGCGCCAGTGGAACGTTGTTGAGGACGAAGAGCACGCAATATAATTC
The DNA here is from genome assembly GCA_037141135.1 of bacterium. Lineage (GTDB taxonomy): Bacteria > Verrucomicrobiota > Kiritimatiellia > CAIKKV01 > CAITUY01 > JAABPW01. The sequence goes on from JBAXDB010000014.1 coordinate 19,991, forward strand.
CCGGAACCAGCCCACGGTTGAGGTGGATTATAAAGGGGCGCCCTGGCGAACCGAGTATGATGCCATCGGGCGCAAGGTAGCGACCATTGATCCCCTGGGCAATCGTACGACCTTTGAGTGGAGCGTATACAACGAACTCATCGCCACCACGGATCCTGCCGGGTATCGCTCCGCGACGACCTATGATCTGTGCGGCCGGGAAAAAGAGCGGCTCAATGCCCTGGGGCAGCGGACGCGCTTTCTTTACGATCCGAATGGCAACAGAACGGCCGAGATTGATGACAACGGGAATACCGTCCTGACTTCCTATGATCCCCTTAATCGTGTGAGCACGGTTAATCGTTCCATGCCGGATGTCCCCATGGATGTCTTGAGGCGTGCGGATGTTAACAGGGACGGGCAGGTGGATGCCGCCGATGTATCGGCATTGGAAGGGGGCCTGCAATGAATCGACTGGCTTTAATCAGTTGTTTGTCATGTGCTTTTTTGCTGCCTCCAACAATTCATGCTGCCCCTGACTGGTGGGTGACGCGCCAGGTGGTTGAGACCAACCTGCCGCCCAACGACTATGCGCCTGTGCTACGGGGGCAACTGTGTTGGCTGGCCGAGAAGGCGGGCGCAGAATTCGAGTCCAAGTTGCCCGGAGGGGCCTGTGATGCGATTAGGGCCGGGCTGACCAATATGATTACCGGCGAACATGGCGGACCGGTCAATCTGGGGCAACTCAAGCAGGTGTTGACTCCCTATTACCAAAGGTTGATAGAGGAAGGCGTCGTGGCCGATTATCCGTGGGATAATTTTGGCAGCATGGCCGATTACAGTCCGGTCAACATTGGACAGGTAAAGCAGGCCTTCAGTTTTCAGCTTACCGGTGTCAGTTTCAATCCCTCCCTTAGTGGCGTGATCGGATATGCCGGCGGTCAAACGGGTGTGCTCCGGGTTGTGGCCAGGCCGGTGTTGGGGATTGGACTGGAGTCCAGTATGAACTGTCCATTGTCGGGTCGGTATCATCTGGTGGTAGAGCGCCAACTGACGAACTGGGCGGTTGAGGCGTGGCTTGATTCCGATGGAGATTCGGTACGTGATTCCTGGGAAGCGGCTGGCGTTTATGCGTTTAACCCTGTTCTGGTGACGGGCGTGGTCAACGGGATCGATTTCATCCTGCAGGATCCTGATGAGGACGGTGACGGCATCCCCGGGTATGTGGAGCGACAATGGGGGTTGGACCCGGAATTGGCACAGGATGGGGAACTGGATGCGGATGGCGATGGGTTATCGCTGGCCGAAGAATGGCTGGCGGGGTCGAATCCATTGAACGGGGATTCGGATGGCGACGGAATGGGGGATGGGGCCGAGATGGCAAATGGATTTTCCCCTACCCAAGCCAATGGCCATGCTCGAATTCCATTCGTCGAATCATTTGATTTGCCGGCGGTCAGGTGTGGCGAACTCGCAGGGCAGAATGGCTGGAGCATAGGACTCAGCAATGTGGCCTGGGTGGTAACCAATCCGGTCGCGGGCAGTATGCAGGGTTTGACGCTCAAGGCCGAAACCAACCGCAATGCGGTAGTTATTCATCCCCTGGCCACGCATGGGGTTGAAGTGCTGTGGATAGATTTTAGAGCGGCACCAGTCCGGCGATTGGCCAACTGGGCTGCACCGGTGGCTGATGGCGTTGGCTCTGCATTTTATGTCAACCGGGAGGGTTTACTCATGGCCTATGATGCGACCGCGCACCCGGGTTCATGGATATGCGTGTCCAATGCGCTTCCGCTGGGAGCGGGAGTCTTCGCCAGGTTCACCCTGCGTCAGGATTATGCGGGGCAGCGATGGGGGCTTTGGATCGACGGAACTAATGTGGTGCGCAGTCTGCCCTTTGCCACGCAGGTTCCGGAGTTGGCCCGACTTAGCTTCCGCAGCGCGCACTATCAGGATGCCCTGTTTGATGACATTGCCGTTTCCAGCAATACCCCTGCCGGCTTCATCGTGGACTCCGACGACGACGGCCTGCCAGATGACTGGGAACGGCGTTATGGGCTCAACCCTTATGACCTGACCGATCCGTCCAATCCGATGGATCGGTCGGATCTGACGGATCCAGATGGGGATGGTCTCTCCAATGTCGAGGAATACCGGTTGGGCCTCGACCCCCGCAATCCCGATTGCGATGGAGACGGGTTCAGCGATGGTGTTGAGATTGCCTTGCAAACCTCGCCGACCAATGCCAATGGCGCTATTACGGCAACGATACCGTTTATAGAATCCTTTGAAGCCCCCCAGATTGCTACGGGCGAACTTCAAGGGCAGCATGGCTGGGTTGCCACCCAGCCCGATTGGGCCATTGTAAAAACCAATAGTCGCAGCGGAAGCTTGCAGGCTTTATGTCTGACCGCGACGACCAACGATACCGCGCGCCTGGTTCAGATCATTAAGGGCGCGCTTGGCGTCACGACCTGGACCGATCTTAAAGCCCTTCCGGTTCGGCGGTTGCGAGCCGCGCCACCCACGGTTCATGCGGCTTCAACGGCCGCGTTCTATATTAATGCCAACGGCCAGCCTGTGGTCGCCAGCGGCACCAATTGGGTCGTGCTTACCAATACCATTTCCGTATCCGGAACGAACTGGAGCCGTTTTACCGTCATGCAGAATTTCTCGAATCAAGTATGGAGCCTCTGTCTCGATGGCAAGCCTATTGCTCAAAACCTCGAATTCATTCACCGGTTAACGAGTTTTGCCGGAATGAGATTTTCCGGCCCCAGCTCCACCAATGCCTGGCTCGATGATATCAGGGTGACTGGCGAAGCGCCCGGCGATATTGACAGTGATGGCGATGGCCTGCCGAATGCGTGGGAGCTGGCGCACGGTCTTGATCCGACGGATCCGGCCGATCCGTCGGATCCCGATAATGATGGGCTCTTCAGCATCGAAGAATACCGGCTGGGTCTGGATCCCCGCAACCCCGACAGCGATGGCGATGGGCTCGGGGATGGGACCGAACAACTGCGAGGGTTATCGCCGACTAATACCGCCTTGTATCATGGCCTGCCGTTTAGCGAATCGTTTGAAGGGCCGGCGGTGACCAACGGAGTTCTGGCCGGGCAGCACGGCTGGCGAGTCCTGTCGGGTTCCGGTGGCGCTACCGTCAATACGAACCGGCCCTATGCAGGTCTGCAGTCCCTGCAGTTGGGTGGTCAGACATCGGCGGTGAGCATTTATCAACCACTGGCCGCAACAGGGCACAATGTGATCTGGACCGATCTGCGGACAATACCTGTGTTCCGGACGGTGCCCGACCGGCCGATACTGGAGCCTGCTACGACCGCCGGGTTCTATGTGGATCAGGCTGGCAGGCTGGTGGTCTCGGACTCGACCAACTGGGTCACACTGACCAATGCGCCCGCACTGACAACCAATAGCTGGGCCCGTTTCACTACCTGTCAGGATTATAGCAACCGGATTTGGAGCCTGTACCTGGACGGTTGGCCGGTGGCGACCGGGCTTGTCTTTGTTTCCTGCGTGCCGGGTGAATATTCCGGGCTGGTGGTGAAGCACTTGGCGCAGGGGCGTGCCACTCTCGATTCGATTATTGTTTCATCGGACAGATCTGACCTATCTGACCGGTTTCCCTTCTCCGATTGGTCGGATCTAGACGATGGGTCCGATGCCGACTGCGATGGCCTTGCCAACTATGAAGAATATCTTCTTGGACTGGATCCGCGAAATCTTGACAGCGATGGCGATGGCATGGGGGATGGAGCCGAAGTTCGGCTTGGATTAGATCCTGTGGTTTCGAATGCTTTTGCCAGGCTTCCGTTGTTTGAGCCGTTTGAAGCTCCTGCAGTCACAAATGGGAGTCTGGCCTGGCAGCACGATTGGCTGGTGACCGGCACCAACACGGCCTGGGTACAGACCAACAGTGCCTTCGAGGGCCGACAGGCGGTGGTCATGCTGGGGGCTGGTTCCATGGCCAAGAGTGTTGCGGCCTGCGGTCGTCCGGTCGTATGGATGGATTATCAAGCCCGCCCGGTCCGGCGCCTTCTTTATGATTTTCCGGTGGTGAGTTCAAATGCGGCCACCGCGTTCTTTATCAATGTGACCGGACAGGTAGCCGTCTGCACTGCGGCCGGTTGGGAAACGCTTGTCACCCCTGCGCCGGTCTCAACGTCCCAGTGGACTCGCTTCACCGTGAAGACAGATTACGAGGCGCAGCGCTGGGCGCTCTGGCTTAACGGGGTTTGTGTGGTAACGGGGCTTACCTTTGCCCGGCCGGTGAGTGAGTTTTCGGTGGCCAGAGTATCGGTCTCAAAAATTTGGCCGGGTTATTTTGATGCTCTGGTAATCTCGACAAATGAGCCAGTCGGTCTTGACGATGATGGCGATGGCCTGCCGAATTCATGGGAACTGGAGTTTGGGTTTGATCCAAAGGATCCGGCCGACCCGACGGATCCTGACCAGGATGGGCTATCCAATCTCGACGAATATAGGCTGGGCCTCAATCCGCGCAACCCCGACAGTGATTTCGATGGCCTGGTGGATGGTCATGACGGCGTCATGCCAATCGGGCTTTTCCTGCAGGGTGTCGATCGAAATGGTGATGGGTTTGCTGACGGAGAGGCCGATTATGGCTGTAATCCCTTGAATGCGGATACCGATGGGGATGGCGTTACGGATGGGGTCGAGGTGGCACAGGGGTTGAATCCGGCGCAATCAACGCTTGGGCAGGGACTGGTGGGCTGGTACCGGCTGGATGAAACAAATGGACCTGTGATTGCCGACAGTTCCAGTAACCGGCTTGACGGTGTGTGGCTGGGCCGCGGGGCGCTGACGGGTACGGTAGGCCGGGTGGGTAGCGCGCTGGAGTTCGAAGGCGTGGCAAGTGGAATCCGGATTCCAGGTTCGGCTTTGCTTAACCTTGTGAGCAATATGACGTTGTCGGTCTGGGTTCGCCCTGATGGCGGCAATTCGACGGGGACGCAAATGGTGGTGGCCTGGGAAGGCGGCGTTGGTCTTCAGCTCACCGGAGGGCGGCCAGAGGTGAGATTGCCTGGTTCTGTAGCGGAGGTGGTATCAGCGCCTGCAAGCCTTGCGGCCGGGGAATGGGCTCAAATTACTGTGGAGCTCAGCCGCAGCAATGTGACGCTTTATGTGGATGGCGGGGCGGTGCTGGCCACTAATCTCGCCGGAATGTCACTGGGAACGTTGGCCCCGTTGGGCCTCGGGTGTGAGATTGGCGCGACCAATCTCTGTTTTGATGGCGGCCTGGATGAGATTCGGGTCTATAACCGCCTGCTCGGATTGGCGGAAATTCAGGAACTCTATTTGCTGGGTGCTGATCCGGATGGGGATACCCAAGGCACCCAGGACGAATTAGCCGGCGGTACGGATCCGGCGCAGGGCCTGCTGGCGACCGGTATCGTCGGTGATCTGGACGGCGATGGCTGTTTGACGAGGCGTGATCGTGCCCGGCTTCAGGCACTGGTCGCCGGTCTTGGCCGGGATCTCACCCGGTTCGAGTATGATGAAGAAGGGAACCTGATCAGGAAGACGGATGCCCTGGGACATGCCACAACCATTGCTTACAATCGGAACAACCGTCCCGTCATCACCACGGACGCCAACGGGAATGTAACCCGTCAGGAGTTGAATGCAGTGGGGGCAGTAACTGCCGTTAGCGAGCCGTCGGGCCATGTCACCCGCTTGGATTATAATGTGTTTGGCAATGTGACCAGGGTGACTGATCAAGGAGGGAATCAGACCAGGATCGAATATAACGCCGCCGGGCAGGCAGTGCGTACCGTCAATTCGCGCGGCATTTCAACGGCAACCCGCCATGACGAGTTGGGGCGTGTTCAAGAGGTGATTGCCGCTGAGGGCCTGCAGGAGGAGCAACGGGTTTGGTCATTCTATGATGTGGCGGATCATCTGGTGAGCAATCGGAATCAGCTTGGGGTGGCAAACGGGTACACCTATGACGAACGGGGCTTGCTCGTGAAGCAGGTGTCCGCCCGTGACACGGCCGATGAGGCGATTGAAGAAACCGCTTATGACGAACGAGGGCTGGTGGTCAGCCGGAAAGACCCGCGCGGATACGTAATGCGAAAGACTTATGACGCCCTGGGCCGGCCTGTAACTTCCCGCGATGCACTGGGAAACCTGACCCGTACCGTTTACGATAACGTCGGCAATGCCGTTGCCACCATACAGCCCAATGGCCGGACTCTCCGGCACGAATTTGACAAGTGGGGACGGGCGATCCGTCAGGTCGACGGAAGTGAGCGGAAGATCACAGAATATGATGTTCTGAATCGGGTGACGGCCGTGGTTGACTGGCGGGGGATCCGTTCGGAGTTTGCTTATGACCAGGTAGGTAACGTGCTCCAAAACATCGAAGCGAAGGGGACGGCGGAGGAGGCGGTAACCTCCACGGCGTACGATGCCATGAATCGTCCCATTCGCGTGACGAACGCCAACGGCGGCGCGATTTGTTATGCCTACGATGCCTGCGGGAATAAGACCCTGATGTCCAATGAGCTCGGGCAGGTGACCCGCTGGGTTTACCAATACGGTAAAAGGCTGGCTTGGACTCTGAAGCCGGACGGTGTGGTGGTGTCCAACCGCTATGATTCGCTTGATCGCTTGCGTGCGGAACTCGTCAATAATGTGGTAAGTAAAACGTTTTACTATGATGAATTATCGCGGCTGACCAATGCCGTGGACTTTAATAATCCTGGCACGAGTGCGGATGATAACCGGGTGGCCTATGCCTATGATGCGCTGAATCGGGTGGTGAGCGAATGGCAGAATGGGCGGCTGATTCAGCGGCATTTTGATCCTGCCGGAAATGCTGATCAGGTGGCCGCGCCTTCGGGGTTGATGGTCAGGCGGGATTTTGACGGCAATAACCGTCTGGCTGCGCTGAAAAATGCGGCGGGTTCGGTCACTTACGCAAGTTATGTTTATACTCCCAATGGGCGGGTTCAGTCGGTGACCTATGCCAGTGGGGTGGTGGAAACCCATGGTTATGATGCACGGGAGCGGCTTAGTTCGCTCAGGCAGCAGGGGATAAATTGTGATTACAACGCCGTGTTGAGCCGGGATCCGAACGGGAATGTGACGATTTCGTCCGAGAGCAGCGGTGAAGGGGCGACCTACACCTATGATGCGGCGAACCGGGTGACAGCCAGAAAGGCTTTGAATGAGCTTCTCCGGGAAGCGCTGGACTATGACCCGCTGGGAAACTGGTTGAGTAGTTCCAATCCTGTCCAGGGGCGGGTCAGTCGTACAAGTAATGCGGGGAATCAGTACACCCGCGTGGGAGCCGAAGCCCTGACGTATGACCCGGATGGAAGCCTGACGGCGCGGGGTTCTGCCGGGTATCGGTACGATCATCGCGGAAGACTGGTAGAGGTGCGCTCCAATGGAGTCACGGTGGCCAGTTATTCCTATGATGCCCTGAATCGCCGGGTGAGCAAGGAAGCCGGAGGCGAGCATGTGGCTTATTATTATGATGGAGAGGCGCTGATTGATGAGGCGGTAAATGGGACTTGGGCACGGAGTTATATCTTTGCCGATACGATTGATACGCCGGTGGTCTTCCTGCGGAGCGGGGTGCCGTATTACTACTTGAGAGATTGGCGTGCCAACATTGCCGTCCTCACAGATGCGTCCGGACAGCCGGTGGAGCAATTCAGGTACTCACTTTTCGGGCAGATGCAGATATTGAATGGGAACGGAAATCCGCTGACTCAAAGCGGGTTGGGGAATATCTGGACGTTTGCCGCGCGGCAGTGGGATCAGGAGTCCGGGTTGATGCATTATCGGAACCGGGCATATTCAGCGGAGTTGGGCCGGTTTCTGCAACCGGATCCGGCGGGGTATGCCGATGGCATGAATCTCTATGCCTATACCGGTAATAATCCGCTCCTGTTTTCCGATCCCTATGGGTTGTATCGCTGGAATCACGGGGCGCTCGACAGCCGTGTCGGGGAATGGGTCGTGTCGCAATATGCGCAGTTTCGTGAGATTGAACGACAGCGGCGGGAGTATGAGGAAGCCCTGCGCCGGGCAGAGGAAGAGCGTCGGCGTCAGCAGCGGGCTGCGGAAGAGTGGGCCGCCCGTGCCCTGGTGCGCTACCAGAACGAGCACCCGCGCGAGGTGAACGACATGGTGCGGAAATACCGGCATCTGGGCGTGAACGAGCACGAGGCAACGCAGTTGTTGATGAGCGGGATTACCTCCATTCCCCGTCTGGGCGCCTCGGTGGGACCGAATGATACCCGCCGGGAATGGTGGCTGGATTATTACCTGCGGGGCGGGCAGATCAATAACGTCATGCGCGGGGAAATGGGCCGTATGGGCACCGACAACGTGGATCAGTTTTTTGCTAAAACCTCACAACATGAAACCCAGTTACGCAACAAACGAAAAGCGGCGCAACAGCAATACACGATGGCGGCCGTGGCTATTGTGGCAACGGTGGTCACCTGTGGGGCCGGGGGCGCTGTTGGTGCCGCGCTGCTGGGAACGGTAGGGGTTACAGCGACGACAGCCTCCTTCGGCGCATTTGCCGCGGGTGCGGTGGTGATACAAGGAGTGTCCGCCGCAGCCACCACGATGATATCGCATGGGAATATAAGTGATTTTGCCCAGTCCTGGGCTATTAATTCGGCCGCCAGTGTGGCGGGCTATGGCGCAGGATACGCTGTGGCTAAAGAGGGCGGGAAGGTATCGCTTCAGATGGCGACCCAGTCGGGCGCCAGCACCTTTGCCTCATCCGGAACGCAAGCGGCGCTCGAGGGCGGCGGTTTTAAGAATGTCTTCCGTGACACGGCGATCAGTTTTGTGGCAGGAGGGGTGATGGGCACCTTTATGTCGGCTCCGGGCAACGGGCAAGCACCGGCCAGTTTCGGGGATTATGTGCAGGCGGGAAAAGCAACGTCATTCGGAGTCTTGCATTCACCCATTTCCAGTGGGGTGAAGGGTTCACTCACGGCCATGATGTATGGCGGGAATATGGGGGAAGCATTCGGGGAGGGCGTGGTTTCAAGGGAGGCGCTGCTTGATTTTGCGATGGCGTCCGTGCTTGCCCCGGTGGCGAGCCGGGTTTCCTCGGCGCTTGTTGAGGCTTTACCGGGGACTCCGCATCCCGTTGCCACACCCGTTGAATGGCGAGAACCACCCCCTTCGGCAAAGATCAGCGAGAGCGATTTTGTGAAAGAAAAATTGAGTGTCAGACTGACCCGTGGGAGCGCGGTGACGGTGGCGAGTCATTTGCAGCAAATGGTCGTCGCCCCGGCCCGGTCACTGATTGCCATCTACGAGACCATCATGACCGATACCTGGAAGGAACGTTCCCGGGTGATCAATCCTTTCTCGCGGAGTTTTGCCGGATACCAGTTGCTGGATGGGGCCTCAGATGCCGCTTTGGTGGCGGGTGGACTTCCCATCAGCTTCTTGTCCGGCGATTTTCTGGAGAGCAAGTGGAACGACCGGGGCGAAATCGGGGATGGCCTGCGCGCGGTGAATTTCAACGGGATGGCCAATACGCCGGCGGACGCGGAAAATATGAGAAGGATGGTCAGCAACATCAAGGGTGCGGGGAGCGTCATTCAGGTGTCCAACAGCACGCATGGGTGGATGCTCGGTGATGCGGTGCAGGCACTTGGTAATGAGTTCGGCCTGATCGATATTACGGCAATCCGGGGAGCTGCTGCGCTAAGGGCGGTTGCGGCGAGGGGGGTGGCCCCGATTGATGTGACAGCACATAGTCAGGGGTCGATGACGTTCCGGCGTGCTTTGGATCTGGTGGATGAGCCTCAGATCAGAAACAGGATTCAATATCAGGGCATCGGTTCGCAAACCTATATCAGTAAAAATTATTCAGGTCTTAAGAGTGCGGACAACTATTGGAATCGCTCGATCGGGGGTGGGAATGCCTCCGGGATTGATCCTGTGCCCGGGGTTAACTTTGTGCCGGCACCTGCCAAGGTGTTTGGTGATCCCTCTTATCAAATGGGGCGCGACGCCTGGCGGATCGTGCAGTCGCCCCACAATCTGCAGGCACCAGATGGCAATCATCATGGGGTGGAGTATTACGCAGGATATCTGCGGCAGTAAAAGGAGAACAAATGAGAGCAACGGTCAGTTTGGGAATTGGACTATCAGTGTTGTTGAACGGCGCGCAGGGTTTTGCCTGGACGGATTTGGATGGCGGTGACCATGGAGGGAGCAATTGGGTTATCGCGGGGGGTGCGACTATCGCGAGTAATCATTACAATCTTGGAGCGGTGAGTATTGCCTCCGGTGCGACCGTGAGAGTCAAGGCGTGGGATGGGGTGAAATATGGGGGGGTGGAAATCAATGCGCAGACCATTAACATTCAAGGAACGCTGGATGCCTCAGGGGTCGGGTATGGCGGCGGGAATGGTGGCGCTGGCGGAAATGGTTCTGTGACGGTTGGCGCTTCCGGCG